>JAJXVT010000021.1 GCA_021781995.1 bacterium
GCGAAGGCGGCGGTTGTATGAGGTCAGTCTGAATGCGACAAGGGCTGCTTTGGAAGAGGGGGTCGTCCCGGGTGGGGGGGTGGCTCTTTTGCGGGCGGCGATGGAGGGGTGCTCTGGTTTGTCGAAGGAAGAGGCGGTCGGGGCTGCAATTTTGCTAAGGGCGTGCGAGGCGCCGCTGCGGCAAATCGTGGAGAATGCGGGAGGGGAGACTGGGGCGGTGTTGGCAGAGGTGCTTGAGAGGGGGGGCTCTTTTGGTTTTAATGCGGAGCTTGGGCGTGTAGAGGATTTGGCAAAGGCAGGGGTGCTCGATCCTGTGAAAACTGTGAAGGCTAGTTTGCAGTATGCAGTGTCGACGGCGGGTGTGGTGCTGATGTCGGAGGCGCTGATAGTTCCTTGAGCGAGTATATATATTTTGGTGTGAGTTTTATTAGATTTTGGGTAAAATGGCGGCCATGCTTTGCTTATTTAATACTGAATCGCGGGAAAAGGAACGGGTTTTCCCGATCGATGGAAAGAAGATTCGCCTTTATACGTGCGGACCGACAATTTATAATTTTGCTCACATTGGCAATTTTCGCACTTATGTGTTTGAAGATTTGCTGAGAAGGTCGATTTTGTACTTCGGCATGCCGGTGGAGCAGGCGATGAATTTGACCGATGTCGATGATAAGACAATTCGGGGGGCAATCGCTGCGGGAGTGTCTTTAAAGGAATTTACTGAGCCGTACAAAATTGCTTTTTTTGAGGATTTGCAAACTTTGCATATCGAAAGGGCGGAACACTACCCGGCGGCAACTGATTATATTTCGGAAATGATCCGTTTGATTCAAAGGCTGCTGGATTTGGGGTATGCTTATGCTGGTGCGGATGGGTGTATTTATTTTGCCATTGGCAAATTTCCAAAATATGGGCGGTTGTCTCATCTGAATTTTGATGAACTAAAGCTAAATGCGTCGGGCGATAATCGATCGGATGAATACGATAAGGATAACGCCAGTGATTTTGTGTTGTGGAAGGCGTTGGATAAAGAGCGCGATGGTGAAATATTCTGGGAGAGTCCGTTTGGTTTGGGGCGCCCGGGATGGCATATCGAGTGCTCGGCGATGGCGATGAAGATTTTGGGCGAGTCGATCGATATTCATTGCGGCGGGGTGGATAATATGTTTCCGCATCACGAAAATGAAATTGCGCAATCGGAATGCTGTTCGGGAAAGCGCTTTGTGAAACATTGGCTGCATGCAGAGCATTTGCTAGTCGATCATAAGAAGATGTCGAAAAGTTTGGGTAATTTTTATACGCTGCGCGATTTGCTGCAAAAGGGATACAGTGGGGCTGAGGTGCGTTATTTGCTTTTGTCGACGCACTATCGGACGCAACTGAATTTCACTTTTGCAGGGCTCGATGCGGCGCGCTCGTCGCTGCGTCGAATCGGGGATTTGATGGCGCGTTTGCAGGAAATTGAACTGCAGGGCAATGCAACGATATTGCCCGTTTTAGAAGATGCGGAGCTGCAATTTAAACAGGCTCTCGGCGATGATCTGAATATTTCGGTTGCGTTGTCGGTAATGTTCGATTTGGTGCGAGAACTCAATACGCGCTGCGATGAGAAAACTTTGACGGTAGCGGATAAAGATGGAGCTCTTTTTTTATTTGGGGTCTGGAATCGGATTTTGGGGTGCTTGCCGTTGGAGTCAGAGGAAGTTGTTCCGGAGCATTTACAGATTTTATTGCACAGGCGCGATGAAGCGCGTAAGGTGAAAAATTGGAAGGCTAGCGATGAAATTCGAGATGAGATCTTCTCTGCAGGCTACTCAATTGAAGATACCCCTAAAGGCGCGAGGTTAAAGAAAAAATGAGTCAAAAAGCAACAACAGCAGATGAGCGTTTCTTAATTCGTTTGTATCAAACGGCTCAAAGTTCAGGGGATCTTTTATCTAAATTGCAATATTTAGGCATCGCTCGTTCTATGGGATTAAAAGAGAACGCGTTAAAAAATATGATCAAACACTTGGCGCAGGCAAACTTGATTTGCAAGCTCGATGAGGCGTCGATTCGTTTGACTTCCCGGGGCTGTGATTTAGTTTCTGAGTTATTAGACCTTTGAACTAGAGAGGTAGTTTTGCCTCTTTAGTTTATTGTTTGACAAGCTCTTACTTGTATCGCGAATTTGGCCGTCGGTTTTTCTTAAAGAAAAAACTTTGCATAATTGACTCTTTTGTGAATTAATTAGTTTGATTGATTTTAATTTGCTTTTTTCTTTATGATATATACGATTTTATGACATCTATAGCTAATTATTTTTCTCCAACTAGAGTGGAGCAGTCATCTGGACGGCGTTCGTTTATTGCAGCGGGTGCTCTGGGAGTGCGGCAAGTTATTTTGCGTACTCATCGTCTGGCTGGGATCGAGCAATTTTTGCGCGATGCCGTCACGGAAATGGACGGTAATGAATGTACCAATCGCATCGACATCATTGGAAAAATTGCTTTGGCTTTGCAAGAGCCTCCAGCGGATGTGGGCGCGTGGACGGAGAGAATTGTCGTGCGCTTGCGCGAAGAGAGGATACCGTCTGCGGGGATTGAATTGGTGAGAGACCGGATCGGTCAGTGTCGATCACTCGAGGAGATCAATCGATTTAAGGAAGATTTAATTTCGTTAAAAGTACCTCCGATCATTAAGCCAAATCGCGGGAATAAGGGGCCTACTCTACTGATCAATTTGCCGGAATCTTTTGTTTTGAAATGGACTGGTTGGAATGAAGTCTTGATGAATCACTTGTATCGTGTGTTCTCTTTGGCTCCTGAGTCGCAGTACTCTATTGGTTTTCAAGTGCCTCAAGTTTTAGGAATAGATTTAGTGAATGAGCGAATGCTGCGCTCCGATGGGATGGCGATAGGATTTGATCATTGCGAAGAGATTCAAAATTGTTTGCAAGATATCAAGAGATATTCGGTATCTAGATCTGCAGCGCAGCAGGCTAGTTCTTATGTGATGTGTTCTGAAAAGGTTCCTGGAGCTCATTTATTGGACTTTGCGCGAAGTAAATACGTTACGTTATCGCCTGCACAGAAGATGAAGTTATTAGAAAGGATCATGCGGATTGCCCTATTGGATATTGTCGTCGGAAATATTGATCGTATTATTCAAGTGGATGAGTTAGAGGATCGGTATGAATTGGCGGATTTTGAGGTCAATCTCGGTAATGTCATGATTGTGATGCGAGAGGGTGGAGAGCCGTTGCCTTATGCTATTGATAATGGAGCGGACGCGCAATTAGTGGAAAGTTTTGAAAAACGACAGCAATATATCGCGTTTTTAACAAGTATTTTTAGTAGGGGTGATTGGTCGCGTGTGTTGGCGGAAAATATTACGGCGTCAATGCAGGCGGCGTTAAGAACTCAAATTGATGAGTGTGATTTGGAGAGCATGAATCGCTCGATGATTGTAACTCAATTAGAGGCGTTTTCTTCCGATATTGAGAGCGTCGACGGTCAGGCGGCTATTCAAAGGGGATTATTGACGATGGTGCGCATGTTAAAAACTCATCTTTTGCCGGCTTGGGGAGATGGACGTATGGATGTGGTAAAAACTTCGATGCGTCAATGTGAGCCGCTCTTATTATCGGCATTAAACGAACGTTTTCAGTATTTCATAGACGCTAGAATTGGAGAAAGAGGATGAGTGCAGCAGTAAATAATCAACGAGATTATTGCATTTCTGTATGGGAGTGGATGCAATCAGTGGAGCGATTCGGCACAACCGGCGCTGCTGAAGATTTGGGAGTTTTGCGCGTTATTGCGGCTTCTCAGCCTATTTTGAGCGCGGCTATTCCGGACGCTTTGCAAACGTTGTTAGCTGTTGTGAATGAGGTTGTAACTACGGGGAGATTTGATCCTCGGCTTGGACAGTTGGTTCGTCAAGCTAGGCAGGCTTGGCGCGATGCGTTTCCTTCTGAAAGTCATGTATTGCGCGAGCCGTCTCCTGTGCAGCCGATCACTCCTGCTATGTTTAGTCCTGTTATGAACGGGCGAGCTCGCTCAGGGTCTTGCTTTTTTGGACCTTTGGATGAAGAGCAGAACTGACGCATGAAAATTCTCCTAATTCGATTGTGCTTTGCCTCGCGAAGTCAAATGCTTTAGTTTATTGAGTTTCGAATGAGATTCAATCAAAAAAAGCTGGATAATTGCTTTGAACTCATTTTTCTGATAAGTATTAATCTTTCTAAACATAGCTTCGGGTATAGCCAAATTTTGGTGTAGTTTCGGTGGGTTTGCTTTAACTCGTTGTGCTGCAGTTGTTTGTGTATATTGCGAGCGATTCAGGGGGAGGATATGGTGGGAAAGATAAGGCCAGGGAAGGGGGATCTTCCGAGATCATCAGAGGTTCGTTCTGTTGCGCCTCAGGTGAGGAGGCGTGCGGATTTAGTTACCACAGCGGCAGATGGTGTTTTTTCAAGCAAGCGAGTATCTTTTGGTCCAGAGCGAGTATCTTTTGGTCCAGTAAGTAAGCGTCATACGGTTACCTCCGGCGCTGTGTCGCGGGATCCAAGCGCGTCGGTTGCGCCCTCTCTACCAAAGCAACGTACAAATCCTCGTAAAGGTCCTTGAGAGAATATTTTACTCCCCTTCTTGAAAAAAGAAGGGGGCGTTTAGGGATTGGAAACGGCCGGCGGTGCGGCGAAGCATGGCAGCGGGTGCGGGGGATGCTTTTTTTGCAAGAGCGGCGTAAAAACAGGCGGGGGTAGTGAGGGGGGATGTCTGGGGATCGAATCGCTCGACGGCTTGGGGGGTGCGATCGGGTGGATCGAGAATTTGGTAGGTGGGGTACAGGATGGCTTGGCCAACGGCTAGCCATGTGTCGGGGTTTTGAAAGGCGATGTTGAGTTGATTTAAAAGGGTGGGAAGGGCTAGGCGGCTGCGAGCGGAAAGGGGAATGATGAGTTCGGCGTCATCGCATTGTTCTAGAGCTCTTTCGAGCGAGGCGGTAACTCCGATGGGTTGTTCGTTTTGTATCACAATAGCGCGGTTTTGCTGCTGATTTTCTAAGATAAATTTTTGTACGGTTTCAAAGGTCGCGTCTGTGGATCCGTCGTCAATTACAAGTAATCTAAAATGATCGTAGTCTTGTTCGAATATGGAGCGAAGGGATTTTTCGCAGCGGGGGGCATCGTTTTGGGCATAGAGAATGGCGACAAAGGATTTGTATTCGGTGAGTGGGGCTGGCTTGTCGGGGTGAATGTGGGTGAGGAATCGAACGGGTTCGGAGGGGGTAGAGGCTGAGCCAAGGCGGTAGCCTGCGGCGATGGCGGCGATGAGGAAAAGAAAAAATAGCAGGCGGGCCATTAGGGTGCCTCTTGGTTGTAGATGTAGTGAATTTCGTCTAGTTTGCAGCTGTGGTGTGGATCGATATTGAGGGTGGGGCCGTGGTTTTTGAGAAGTTTTGCGTAAAAGGTTTTGAGGGGGAGTCGGCCATTTTGTGAATACAGGGGATAGGTGCGCGAGGCGCTTTCGGTAAGCCAGAGGTTGTCGTTGGCGTAATATTGGTTGAGGCGCGATAGTACCCATTCGTGGGCTAGCCAGTCTCCGCTTGTGATTGGGACGATGATTTCATCGTCAAAGCTTTGGTTGACTGCGCGGGCAAGATTGGCAAGCTCGCCTAGGGGCTGTTCGTTTTGTAATAGGGTTGCTTTGTCGAGATGGCCCCATTCGTAGATGAGGCTTTGGACGAGGGAAAAGCTGCCGTCGTCGGAGGCATCGTCGATGTAAATGATGCGAAAATTGTGATATTTTTGGGTGAAGAGCGAGCGAAGGCTTTTTTCAATGTGTGCGCCGTTGTTGCGGCCGGAAATGAAAAGGACAAAGGGGCGGTCGGTGTGGGGGTAGGCTGCGGGGGTAAAGTGGGGGGATATGGAGCGCTGAATTAGGAGATTGAGGTGGTGTTTGCCGGTGAGGTAGGCTCCGGCAAAAGCTGCAATCAGGGTTAGTAAAGCGGCTCCAAATCGGCCCATGTTATTGTTTCCCCCAGCCGAGGGTGTGTAGGGCTTTGAGCGAAAGGGCTATTTTCAAGGCGTCTCCGAGCAAAAAGGGCGCTACGCCTAAAAGCAGGGCTTGGGGGAGGCTGTGAAGGATGATGGCGAGCCAGGCGGCTCCGCAGGCGTAGGTGATGGCAAGGCCGGCGAGCATGGCGTATAGGGTTTGGGTGAGGGAACGGGTTTTGCATTTTTCTACGATGGCTGCTGTGATGAGAGATGCTGCGAGATAGCCGATGAGATAGCCTCCGCGCGGACCTGCAAATATGAGCAACCCGGCGGCGCCTCCTGCAAAAACGGGCAGTCCAATGGCTCCTTGTGCTAAAAAGGCGGCCACTGCGGCAAAGGCGCGTTTTGGGCCGAGCACGACGGAAAGCAAAAGGACGAGGGTGTTTTGCAGTACGAGGGGCACAGGGGTGAAGGGCAGGGGAATTGAAATGTGGGCGCAAAGGCCAAGTAAAATGCTCGCCGTAGATACGATGAGGGCATTTTTAGCGAGGTGGGGCATTTTTTGTAGTTCAAAGGCAAGCGTTTTAGCTAGGGTCATTGTCTGTCTCCTTAAGTCGTTTGCAAAAGTGATTCCCAATTGAAGCGCGGCGAGGCAAATTCGGGCTCTGCGTGAGTCGACCATCCGGGAATGGGTGAGATGATCGTTGAGCCGAGGCGGGTCAAGAGGGAAAATTTTTCATGGTCTGCCGTAATGTCGCTTTGCTCTGAAAAGCGGCGATGGATGGGCAGGTCTTTTTTGAGTGTTTTCATTCGCGCTGCAAAGGTTTGGGTGGTCGATGGAACTGTGCGCCAGTGAGAAGTTTCGGTGAGAAAGATCTTGGATTTGAGATCTTGGTATTGTGGAAAATAGTATTTGTCTTTGTGGTCGTATAGTGTTACGTAATCGACGCCTGGTATCGAAAAGCCTTCGATTAGGATGTCAAGCCATCCTGGTCGGTGCAGGTAATCGTCTTCGACGAAATAGACTATGGTGTCGGGGTGTAGATGGAGTGATTCGACGTGGTCTAGGAGCGCGAGAAAGGCTTTGGCTTCGGTGCCGGCATCAAAGGTGATGAGTGGGTAGGAGGTTTGTCGTTGGATAAAATGTTCTTTTCCGCGGGCGGTATCGAGGAGGAAGGTGAGGTTGGCTTGGGAATGATCGAGGGTTTGTATGAGGTTTTGCGCGCATGCTTCTCGAGAAAAGGTGGGGAACCTTTTTTTGTGAGCGCTTATGGTGGAGAAAAAACAATGCCGCGAAAATACCTCCACCTTATTGGAGAGGGGTTTGATTTCGCTGAGTTCTCCTCGGAAAGGGAAAATATATCGCCACATGGGTGTTAATCTATAACGTGGGTAGAATTTTTTCAACCTGCAGGAGAATATCTTTGCTTTCCTGATGGGTCGCTTTTTCAATTGCCTCCGGCAAAGCTATCCACATGCCGGATAAAATTTCTTTTTTTTGCAGCTTAATGGAACCTCCCACCTCAGCTGCAAAATAGGAGACTGTCTTAAAGATTTTTTTTCCTTCTAGCGTAAAGGTGTATTGCTCGGTAAACGGCTCGTCGCGGATGAAGCGCAGAAGGTCGAGATTGGTCTCTTCTTTGAGTTCTCTTAAGGCGGTTTGCTGCGCTGTTTCTCCGGGTTCGGGGTGGCCTTTTGGGAAGCCCCAATAGCGCGCTTTTTGGTGTTGGATGAGAAATACTTCCCAGCGGCCGGAGGCTTTTGAGAAGGGGACGATGCCAAAGGATTGGTCATGGGCAGTAGTCATGGGCGGTATTGGCCGAATACAAGGGTGGAATTATGTCCGCCGAAGCCAAACGAGTTCGAGATCGCGGCGTCGATTTGGCAAGTTTTGGCGGTATTGGGGACTAAGTCGAGTCCTTCAGTGAGGGGCTCGGGGTCTTCCAGGTTGATGGTCGGGTGTATTTTTTTTGTTTGGATCGCTTTGATTGTGGCGATGGCTTCGAGTCCTCCGGAGGCGCCTAGGCAGTGTCCGATGAGGGATTTCGTTCCGTTGATTTTGAGTTTTTCTGCGTGTGACCCAAACACTGAGCGCAAGGCTTTGATTTCGCACAGATCCCCTGCGAGAGTAGATGTGGCGTGTGCATTGACGTAGTCGACTCTTTCTTTTGCGATATTTGCGTCTTTTAAGGCGAGGTTCATGCAGGCGGCGACGGCGGCGCCGTCTTCGCGCGGGTCTGTGATGTGATGAGCGTCGCAGTTGATAGCGCCGCCGTGATATTCGGCGAGGATGGGGGCTCCTCTTTGCAGAGCGTGTTCTAAGCTTTCAAGAACGATAACCCCGGCTCCTTCTCCCATGACAAATCCGTCGCGCCCTTTATCCCAGGGGCGGGAGGCTTTGGTTGGGTTGTCATTGCGGGTGGAGAGTGCGTGGATGGCGACAAATCCGGCGAGCCCGACAGGGGTGATGGGGGCTTCTGCGCCGCCGCACACCATCAAATCAGCTTTGCCGAGGCGGATTTGCTCTGCTGCCGAGTGTATAGAGTGGTTGGCTGTAGCGCAAGCGGTGGAGATGGAGTAGTTGGGGCCTTGAAAGCCCAGATCGATGGCTAAAAGCGCGCCGCCCATGTTGGTGATGATGTAGGGGACGAAAAAGGGAGTTAAGCGTTTAAAGCCTTTGTTTAAAATTGTATCGACGCCTTCGTAAAAAACGCTCATTCCGCCCATGCCGGAGCCGATGAGGATGCCGCAGCGGTTTTTGTCGAGTTTTGCGAGGTTTTCTGCATTGAGGCCTGCCGATTCAACGGCTTTCTTCCCGCCGACCATAGCGTAGCGGATGAATGGATCGACGCGGCGGGCCTGTTTTTTGTCCATGTATTGGCCGGGGTCGAAATTGCGGATTACGCCGGCGAAGCGCGTTGGGTATTCATCGACTGGAAATGAGTCGATAGGGCCGATGCCGCTTATGCCTTGCAGCAATTGATCGTAGAAGTAGTCGACATCAGTTCCGAAGCAAGAGACGATTCCCATCCCTGTTACAACGATGCGCTTTTGTTTGGAATTGGTCATATTTCCCCTGCAAATTGCATGGGGCGAAGTATAGCAGATTGAAGTTGATGACTCAATTGATTTTGCGCAGCGCTATTTTTGGCGGCCAGTTTGCGCCGGTTTTGAGAACTGGCTTTCCTGCAAGCCAATTGCAACCTGCTTTGCAGTTTGCAATTGGCGCCTGGGTTGCGATTTATTGATCTACAAAGGACATTACTTTATCGAACAAGCCCTCCCAATTTTGTTCCTGAAAGAACTTGTCTAAAGAACCTGAGGATTGTCCCATCGCGTGCGTAAACCATGCGATGGTTGATGGCTGTTGTAATTGCGTTTGGTCGTGAATTTGTAAACTAGCGACCCAATTGCTTCGCGTCTGATGCCTAATCGCGGCTCCGAGCCCGAACCATCGATTCATTGCCGTTTTCAGATGAATCTTGCTGTTAGCGTTGCTGCATGCAATTGCAAGCAAATCTAGTGGGTGTACAGTTGCTGCTGCGCGGCAATTTCCAGATGAGGACTGAATGGTCGTAAGTTGTGAAATTGTAAAAGTCGCGAGTTCGTTAGTGAACGCGTGAATTGCCGTTTCTTGGTCGACAGTTGGTGGCTCATAGAGCGATAAAGGTCTTTGAGAATCGGATGTTGGTGCTACAGAATCCGAGCTAGAGCGGGGGAGTGGCTCTGCTGCTGCCGCCGCCGCTGCCGCTACGGATGCAGCTTCTGAGGCGGGTGGTGTAGGAGCCGAGCTGGAGCGGGGGAGCGCCGCTGCTGCGTCGGGTGCTGCAGCCTGAGGTTGCTGTCGAGTGTGGAGGATTTTTTTAAGGTGCACGGTCTTCGTATAGGGACGGGCTGCAGGAGCAGGGCTTGGAGGCGTGGCTGTAGGAACGGCTTCAGGAACAGGGCTAGCAGAGGTTGAGGGAGCGACTCTGAATGTAAGTGGAGGAAGTGGTTCAGGCGCGGTGGCTGGGGGTTGTTGCGGGGATTGACGAAAGTGTTTGAGGGCAATCGCGTCGACAGTGAGGATGGCGGCGCCGGCTGTAAACGCTGCGGCGGCTGTGATGATTGCGCCGGTGGAGAGCGCTCCGGTCGCTAGAATCATCGCGCCTAATGTAATAAATGCTGCCGCTGTAATTACGTCTACGGCGAGGGCGATTTTTTTGTTACGGGGGATATCTAAAGATTCTGATGCAGAACTTGCATTGTTTTTAATTAAATGATTGTAAATAGCGTATGTCATTTATTGTCCCCAACGATTTATTTTCATGTTATATTTTATGTTATTTATGTTTTTTAGTATATGTTAAGTAATTGCTATATGATTTAGTCTTTGTGTTCACAAAGCTCTTGGCGGGTAAAAAAAATAATTATAGTGCAATCTCTAAGAGTTGCCCATTTTTCAAGAAAGGGATTTCTTTGCTTCCAACGAGCGTTGGAATATGGTGCTGTTGGAAGAGTTTGAGATCTTCGTTGCTTTTGTTGTTGTTTATCGCAACTGCAAGCAACTCGATCTCAAACTTTTTTGTCATGCATTCGTATTTGTTAGTGCTAGAAGTTCTGTCTTGTTTCCCTCTCAAAATTCTCTGCAAATTTGAATGGGAGTGGAGGTCTGCTTGTTGGGTTGGAGTTGGAGCGTGGGAGTGGCTCTGCTACTGTCGATGCAGCGGCTTGTGCGGCTGCCGATGCTACGGGTTGTGGAGCGGCTGGCTCCGAGCTGGAGCGTGGGAGTGGCTCTGCTACTGTCGATGCAGCGGCTTGTGCGGCTGCCGATGCTACGGGTTGTGGCAATGTGTAGCGTGGTCGTAATGTCCAGCGTTTCGGTGATGGTGAGCGAAATAATAGCCTTTCTTGAGAAGCGGGTGGCTCTGCTCCTACAGCGGCTTGTGGAGCGGCTGGCTCCGAGCTGGAGCGTGGGAGTGGCTCTGCTACTGTCGATGCAGCGGCTGGGGATTGCGGAGGTTTGCGTAAGTTTTTGAGGGCGAGTGCATCGACAGTGAGGATGGCGGCGCCGGCTGCAAAGGCCGCTGTGGCTGTGATGATTGCACCGGTGGAGACTGCTCCGGCCGCTAAAATCATCGCGCCTAATGTAATGAATGCTGCGGCTGCAATTGCGTCTATGGCAAGAAGGGCGGCTGTTTGCTTGCGGTTGAGATCAAGGTAAACGGGGCCTGTGGCGTTTTGTTGAGCTGAATTGTTTGTGGTAATGTGGTTGTAAAGAGCGTATGTCATGCTTTTTAAATCCTTTGTTTGGATGTTTGCTATATTTTATTGTTTTGTTATTTTTATGTATATGCTAATAAATTGTTATATAGTTATATTAAAAAATAATTTAACTATTGGCCGGGTAAAGCAGTTTTGCAATCGGCGCTAGTTCCTAATATTAGGGAGATGGTTATGAGCGTGGTCATTTATGTGTGCCGAATCAAAGAAGCTGTAGAGCTTGAATTACAGAGACGAGAGATTACCGGAGCGGTGGTTAATGAATGGTCTGATCGAAAATACGATATACAGGTGAAAGATATGGCTCGCGAAATTATGGCGGATCTTACTTTGGGTATGTTGACTAAAGCTCCTAAAGAAGCTCGAGGTGGATGTTGTAGCCGTAGTCAACCGGTGGAACAGCTTTGTTTGGACAATGTGAAGCCGGCGTATGTCAATGAGAGGATCTGGGCTCGCGTCGTAGATGCTGTCGGCAGTCGTTGTTTTATGTTGAAGAGGGAAATGGATCGTAATCGCAGTAAACCATAAATTGAGGGGATAAAGATGGTTTCTTTATTAAGGCCTGATAAAGGATTGCATGTGAATATGGACAAATTGCAACAGTTTGTGGAGGAGAAGGCTCGGGGTTGGGATTTTGTGGAGGTCAGCCTGGCGGATGCTTCGGTGGCTCAGCAGGCTGCTAAAGTCAACGCTCAATGTGATGCTGTGTGGAATGGTGTGCAAAGGCAATGGCCGCAGTTAGAGGCTCATAAGAGTTTTTTCGGCACGTGGTCCAAAGGCGAGGGTATGGTGTATTTTGAAAGTTCTTTGAGAAAGTTAGTCAATGATTTAGTGTTGCAACAGTTTTTGAACATCAATCCTCGTTTAGATCCGAGCGCAGAGAATGCTCTTCGTGCTGAATTGGCTAGGAAGCTTCAGAGCTAATTACAAATAAAGCAGTTTAGTAATTGGCTCTAATGATTAAATGCTTCTGGATACGGCGGAGGATACGTCGATTTCGAGGTCGACGATTTTGCTGTCTCCCCATAGTTGCTCCAAGGCATATTTGCTGCGCAAGCCGGGAGAAAAAATGTGAATCATGACTTGTCCGTAATCCATGACTACCCAATCTCCGGTCTGCAGCCCCTCTACGTGTAGAGGGCGCTCGCCTTTTTCTTGTAATTCATCTGCTATGGCTCGGGCAATGGATGTGACGTGCCGGTCTACGTTTCCTTCTGCTATAACCATGTAATCGGTCAAATTCGATAGGCCGCGAATGTCGAGGGCAAGGATATTCGATCCTTTCTTGTCATAGATGACTTGCGCTATGAGATTTAGTAGTGTCTGTGGGTTTTTTGTATTCACGGCTGTGAGTATAAACGATGTTGCGAGATGTAGTCCAGTGCTTTCGATGGAATTAAATGCCCGCAGTAAAGATCGCGGGTAAGTCGGGCTCTCATTTCTGTGCCGGTAATGTCTAATCGACGAATTTTGACAATGGATTTTTTGAATTCTGCGCTATAGGGGAGGTCGGGGGGGATTTGGGTTTGGGCTCTTGCGGCTACAATGAGGGGGGCAATGTGGAGAATTTCTTGGGGGGATTTCCATTTGTGAAAATGGGCGGCTGAGTCGGGGGTTAGGATGAGGTGGTACTGGGTGTTGGGGCGTTGTAATTGTTTTAGGGTGTCGATGGTGTAGGAGGGGCCTTGGCGTTCTATTTCAATGGGGGTAATGGAGCAGTTTGGAAGGTCGGCGATAGCGGCTTGGATCATGGCAAAGCGTTGCCGGGGGGAGGCTAGGGGCGGGGTTTTGGTTTTAAAGGGGGAACAAAATGCGGGGCAAAAAAGGATGTGGTCGAGGTGGGTGTGTTCTAAGAGTTCGATGGCGAGGTTGATGTGGCCAAAGTGAATGGGGTCGAATGTCCCGCCGAAAAAGCCAATTTGTAGGGGTTGGGTGTGCATTAAAAAAGGAGCTCCCGGTATTTTGGCAGGGGCCAAAGGGCGGCGTCGGTGAGGGTTTCGAGTTCGTCGATGGTTTGTCTAAAGGGAATCATGGCGGGGGCGAGAAGATCGCAAAATACGCGTCCTTTGGCTTGCCAGCCGAGTCCTTGGGTTTGTTTTTGGTAGGTTTCGATTTCTATGCAGGATTGGATGGCTTGGTCGAGGAGTTGGCTGATGTGGATCAAAATGTTGGTTTGGTGTTGGGAGTGGACGCCGGCTTGCGCGAGTTTTTGGATGGTGGTGGCTTTTGTGTGTAAATCTTTTTGTACGGCGGGAAGGATGAGGGTATGGAAGAGTTCGATGGCGAGGTTGGTTTCGATGTTCATTTGTTTTGCATAGCGCTCATAAAAGATTTCGACGCGGCTTTCTAGTTCGTGCACGCTGAGGATGTCGTCAAAGAGGCGCTGCGCTTTTTTAGAGTGGAGGTGTTCGAATGTGTGAAAGCTTTTAGCAATGTTGGGGAGGTCCCGGGCGTTGGCTTCATCGGTCCATTCTTTGGAGTAGCCGTTTCCGCTGAAAAGGATGGCAAGGGAGGGGAGAAGGTGTTTTTGCAAAATGGGAAGGGCGCGGTGTAGGCGTTGTTCGTCGGTGAGGGTTTTGTGGTCTTTGATGGCGCTTTCGAGTTCATCGAGGATGGTGGTGAGTCGGTCTGCGACAATGGCGTTGATGACGGTGATGGGCCAGGCGCAGTTAGCGGATGAGCCGACGGCGCGAAATTCAAATTTGTTTCCGGTGAAGGCGAAAAATGAGGTGCGGTTGCGGTCGGCGCTGTCAACGGGTTCGGGGTTGAGGTGGCGGAGGTTGAGCTCAATGGGGCGCTTTAGGATTTGTGCGGGGGTTTTTCCTTGTGCGATATCGGTGATGGCGGTTTCTAGTGGGATGCCTAAAAAGATCGAGAGAATGGTGGGTGGGGCTTCGGCGCCGCCAAGGCGGTGGTCGTTGCCGGCGGAGGCAATGGAGGCGCGTAAAATGGGGGCGTATTCATGAATGCCGCTGATAATGGCAGTGAGCAGGGTAAGAAAGGGGAGGCTATTGAGGTCGGGGGTAAGGAGATTTTGGCCAGAATCTGTAGCTAAAGACCAATTGTTGTGTTTTCCGGAACCGTTGAAGGGGGCAAAGGGTTTTTCGTGCAAGAGGCATGCTAGATTGTGGGCGTCGGCGGTTGTGCGCATGAGATCCATGAGCATTAGGTTGTGATCGGAGGCGATGGAGGCTTTTTCAAAAAGGGGCGCGGCTTCGTATTGGGAGGGGGCGACTTCGTTGTGTCGGGTTTTTAGTGGAATGCCGAGGCGTAGGGCTTGTTCTTCGAAATCGCGGATGAAATCGATGATGTGGGAGGGGATTGGGGCTAGGTAGTGATCTTCGAGCTCTTGGCCTTTTGCTGGTTTTGCGCCGAAGATGGTGCGGCCGCAAAGGATTAGGTCGGGGCGGTGGAGGAAAATGTCTTTGTCGATGAGGAAGTATTCTTGTTCGGCGCCGAGTGTGGAGTAGACGGAGGATGCTTTTTGATTGCAAAAGGATAGAAGGCGGAGGGCGGTTTTTTCTAATTTTTGTTCGGAGCGGAGAAGGGGGATTTTAAAATCGAGGGCTTCGGATTTCCAAGAGTAAAAAAGGGAGGGTATGCAAAGGGTAAGTCCGCTGGGTGTTTGTTTGAGAAAGGGGGGGGTGAGTGTGTCCCAGGTGGTGTAGCCGCGGGCTTGATGGGTTGTGCGCAGCCCGCCGGATGGAAGGGACGATGCGTCGGGCTCTGCGGATAAAAGGTCTTTGCCTTTTAGTTCTTCAATGAGGCCGTTTGGTGTGTATTTTGTAAAAAAGGCGTCGTGTTTTTCTCCGGTGCCGCCGGTTAGGGGCTGAAACCAGTGGGTGTAGTGTGTGGCGCCGTGCTTGCTCGCCCAGTTATGCAGGGCTTTGGCAATTTCGTCGGCGTAATGGATGTCAAAATGGGCGCGCCCGGATTGGACTGCTTGTAGGTGGTGGATGATTTTTTTGGGGAGATACAATTCTTGGGCGCGTGTATTGAATACGTGGGATTCGAAGATGGCAGAAGGGGAGGAAACGGGGGCTTTAGTTGTATGGTTTGTCATTGGCTCTCTAATATAATCCAGCCGTTTTGGCGCGCAATCGCGCGAAGAACTTTGTCGGGGCGCACAGCGATGGGTTTATCTGCCCATTGAAGAAGGGGCAGATCGTCGCTGCTATCGGAATAGGCAGTTGTGTACGCTCCGGCATCTGTCCATCGCTTCGCGATTTCGAGCTTGACGGGACCTGTTATTAGAGTCGAAATGTGACATAGTCTTCCTTCGTTGTCAACTGAATATTGAGTTCCAATACAGCGATCAAAACCGAGCAGTTGGGCGGCTCTTTCGACGAGAAAGTGTGCGGAGGAAGAGAGCAAATAGGTTGGTTGCCGGGCATTTTTTGCGTCGAGAAATTGCTTGAAAACGACGCGGTTTAATGTTTTTTCAATAAAGGGGGCGACAAATCGATCGGCGGCTTCGTGTAGGATATGCAGTTTTTGCCCTTTGAGAATGTGTTTAAAGACGATGTGGTGCAAGTTTTCTAGTGAAAGGGATTTGAACTGGTGTCGGAAATATAAAGGGATTGTCCGCAGCAATGTAGCTAGCGGGACAATCCCTTCTTGTAAGAGAAAGAAATAGAACCCAAAACTTAGGTTCTTATGGATCAGGGTTCGATCTAAATCAAAAAGATTAACCTTCAAATCCATTGATCTTTTTCTCGATCTCGTCGATACCTGCGTTGGCTTTTTCAAGGCGCTCTTTTTCTTGTTCTAAAAGCTCTTGATAAAGCATTGCTTTTTCAAAGTCCAGATTGGATCCTCCGAGCATGCGTCGAACGGTTTCTAATTGTTCTTTGATTTCTTGGCGGCGTTGCTTTTTCTGCTGTAGAACGAGCCGTAAGTTTTCAAGAGCTTTTGCATCGTCTTCGCTGAGGTTGAGCAAAGAGCTTTCTTTGCGCTCTAAGACTAGATCGCGAAGCTGGCGCAGAGCGCGGTCGATGTGCTGTTGATCGATTTTTGTCGCATCGACTGCTTTGGCTTCTTGCTGGAGCGATTCAAATCGCTGCATGAGAATGTCGAGCTCGAGGCCGGCGCTTTCTTTGATCAAGTTGTGAATGTTGTCTTTGAGGGCGGAAATTTTTTCGCGTTTGATGCGAAGTTTTTCGCGCTCTTGCTCTTCCATCGCTTTGGCTTTTTCTTCTTGGGCTTGCAGGTGAGGGGCTCTCAATTTTGCAAGTTCGTCTCGAAGTGCGCGAACGTCGTCTCTGTGCAAGTCGATGGTGCGCATTTCAGCAAGCACTGCGTCGATTTGCTGGTTGAGTTCGTTTAAGCTCATCTCTGCTGATTGCGCTGCGAGTTCAGCTACTTTTGCATCGATCGCTTGGCGGTTTTCAGAAGAAACTGCTTTTTTCGCGAGAATTTCTTTTTTGTGTTCTTTTTCTAGCGATTTTACCAGATCCCAGCACTCGCTCAATTTCAGACGTGTTTTATTGAAAACAGCTGAAGAGAGTGTTAGCAATTTTGCCATTCCTTGTAGAGATTTAATCTCTTCGCGGAGGGCATAGTAAGGGGCCCCTACGGCGGTTCCGTTTTGGAAATGGGCGTCGCAGAAAGATTCAACATCCCGCGCAAATTCTTGGGAAACTTGCTCGATCAATTCTTTGCGCCGTGGGAAAATTTTGTCGCCGAGTTCCGAAAGGCGCTTGAAAAATTTTGTTTTAAAGCGGATTCTCATGTCGGTTTTGACGACTTCCTTGCGCAGGCCATTGAGACGGGCTGCTAGGGTATTGAGAAGGTTGAGTTCCTTTTGCAAGGTGGCGTAAGCAGTGGTTTTCGCTGCGATGGAGGGAGTTGCTCCGCCGAATTGAATGTCCGCGGCTTGGGCGAGGAGCGTCTCGAAGCTTTCCCGCTCTTTTTCTAAAGCTGTGACAGCCAGGTCGATTTGCTCGATGGCAAAAGCGCTTTGCTCTTCTAAAATTTCTTTTAGCTTTCTCGCTTCAACAGTCAGCTCTACGTATTCTCCCCAAAGATTGGATCGAATGGCCGGGTTGATATTTTCTTTGAAAAATGGAAGTACTAATTTGCGCGCTTCCCAAAATTCGCGGAAACGGGGCGTTCCTTCTTGGGAAATCGCAGAGCGCATGAAGCTCAGCCCGTGTGTGATCCGCTCTTCTGGCGTAGAGAATGAGGCGAGCTTCGCTTCAAAGTCGCGATAAGCCTGGCTCATTTCTTTTGCGGTTATAGATGGAGTGGTTTCTGAGGTTTCTTGACAAGGTTCTGCGGTAAAATTCATGTGAGTCGTCCTAAATTGTAAAAAAGAGAATGCATCAGAAAATTTACGCGAAAGGAGGATTTTTGGGAAGAGTTTTCCTATTTTTGCTGCTGGCAAGGCGATTAAAATATATTCTTGCTGTCGAGTCTTTTGCGCAAAATGATTATTTTTGTGTGCATTTCCTCCGATTTCCTCTATGATATCAGCATGAAAAAAATAGGAATGCTTGCAAAAAAAACGGAGGCAGTGCTACTATGACTCCTGTTTAAATTTTCTCACCGAGCGAAAATTTGGTGGGGCGTCGCCAAGTGGTAAGGCAGCGGTTTTTGGTACCGCCACTCGGAGGTTCGAATCCTTCCGCCCCAACTCCTAAAAAGGACAACTCATGATAGAGTGCCCATTTGCAATCTTCTCGGGATCTTCTCACGAAGATTTAGCCAGGCGGATTGCAGCAGATCTGGGTACTAGTCTAGGTTCAGTTTTTAGGGAAACGTTCCCAGATGGGGAAATCGGCATTCAGATCCAAGAAAATGTGCGCGGAAAGGACGTGTTTATAGTCCAATCTCTAGCGAGAAATCCGAACCGCAATTTAATGGAACTGTTGATCATGGTTGATGCGCTCAAGCGCGCGTCGGCTCGAAGCGTTATCGCTGTTCTGCCATACTTCGCTTACGCAAGGCAAGACAGAAAAGATAAAGGCAGAGTGCCGATTACGGCCAGATTAGTGGCCAATCTGCTGGAAAAAGCGGGAGTAGCTCGAGTCCTGACAATGGACTTGCACACAGAGCAAATTCAAGGCTTTTTCGACATTCCGGTAGATAACCTGTATGCCCGACCCATTCTAGTAAGAACGCTCCAAGAAAAAAAGGTAGAAAATCTAATTGTTGTATCCCCTGATGTGGGAAGCAATAAACTGGCAAGAAAATTTGCCGAAGATTTGGATGTTGGCCTAGCCATCGTCGATAAGAGGCGAATCGATTCGAGAAGAGTCGATGTACATGCGCTCATCGGAGATGTGGAAGGGCGAAATGTTGTCCTCGTCGATGATATGTGTTCGACGGGAAGTACGTTGAAACTCGCGGCTCAGGTATGCCGTGAATATGGCGCGAAGAGCGTTCGCGCTGCTGTGACTCACGCCTTATTATTGGGCGGCGGGTTTGAAGAAGTAGGGATCGAAGAGATCATTGCCACCGATACGGTGGCGCCGGGGAGCCAGCGGGCGACTATAGTGTCGGTAGCTCCTCTCTTTGCCCAAGCAATCGGTTGTGTGGTTGCAGCGAGGTCGATTTCTTCGCTGTATGCCCCGAAAAGTAAAGTGATGGATGGTTATGAAAAAATTGACAATTTCTCAGCGTAAAGATCTGAAAAAAGGGACCACCAATCAGATCCGCCGCGAAGGCAACGTGCCCGGTGTGATTTACGGCCGCGGTCGCCCCAATGAATCAATCGTCGTAAATGGCTCTGAATTTCAGGCTGTTATGCGCGGTTTGGAAAAAGGCCTTCTTGCAACGACTCGATTTGAGTTGCACGATGGCAATCAAAAGCGAAAGGCGATTGTAAAAGACATTCACTATCATCCTGTAAGCTACGCTGTAACTCACGTAGATTTTGCAGAATTGGATGATCAGCGCGCTGTTTCGGTTAATGTGCCGATCCTCGTAGTTGGAATGGCAGATTGCGCAGGTATTAAACTCGGCGGCTTTTTGCGTCAAGTTTTGCGCTCTGTTGAAGTTGAGTGTTTGCCAAAAGATATTCCAAGCGCTTTTACAATTGATGTTCGCGAGTTGTCTATTGGCGATGCGAAAAGAATTTCCGATATCGCTATGCCGGCATCGGTTCGCGCTCGCGGCAATTTAGATCAAGTGGCGATCGTCATTGCTAAGAGCAAGGCGTGAAGTATCTAATCGTAGGGCTGGGAAATCCCGGTAAGTCATACGATAAGACAAGACATAATGTTGGCTTTGCCGCCGTGGATTCAATCGCTGCTAAAATAGGGGTTGCATTCAAAAAAAGCAGCAAAATGAAAGGTGAGCTCGCCGAAGGTGTTTTCGGAGGCGAGCAACTCATTTTGCTTAAACCACAGACTTTTATGAACCTCAGCGGTGAATCGGTAGCGATGGTATTGAAATACCACGCCGTAGACTTGAGCCGGCTATTGGTGATTGTCGACGATGTCGACCTTCCGCTTGGTCAAATGAGGTTGAAAATCGATAGTGGTCCGGGCACTCACAACGGTTTAAAAAGCGTTGAGGCCTCTTTGCAAACCAATCGCTATGCAAGATTAAAGCTAGGTGTAGGAAGTTGCAAAGAAGGGGATTTAGCGAGCTATGTGCTCGGTAAGTTCGCTCCCGAAGAAGAGGCTGTCTTGCACCCGATGTTAGAAAGGGCGCAGGAAGCTGTAGAGTTATTTGTTATGAAAGGTTTAACCCGTGCGATGGATTTTGCAAACAAAAAGTTTGAAGGTCCATCGACTCCATGCAAGGGATAATGCAATGAGACAAAACAGAAAAGGGCTTTATGAGGGGATGTACATCCTGAGCGCTACGCTTAGCGATGATTCTCGTAAAAAAGCATTTGATAAGATCGTCGATGGCATCACAGCCAAGGGCGGCAAAGTGGAAAAACTCCACGAACTCGGCCGTCGCAAACTCGCTTATGAAATCGACGGAAAGCGAGAAGGGTATTATTATGTTCTCTTCTTTGAAGCGCCTACTTCCTCGATTCTCGAATTGTGGAAAGAATATCATCTCCATGAAGATTTAATCCGCTTCATGACGACCCGAGTCGAGACGGTTCAAGAGAGCCTCGAATTTAAACCTTTACAACTACAGGTATAATCGATGCAACAGACGATGAACAACACTGCAAAGAAATTCACTCCGCCTCCGGCTGATTCTCCTTTTGCAAAAAAGAAGAAAGCATGCCCGTTTGTAGCGGCTAAAATCGAGAGCATCGATTACAAAGATGTCGAGCTATTAAAGCAATTCATCACGGAACGGGGCAAAATTTTGCCGCGCCGTATTACCGGTGTCTCCTATTTTTATCAAAAAGCTTTAAAACAAGCGATTAAGAGAGCTCGTCACATGGCGTTGCTTCCCTTCGTCGCCGAAGAGTAATCGGAGGATTTCATGAAACAGCAATTGCTATTATTGGAAGATGTCCAATCTCTCGGCAAAAAGGGTGAACTTGTCACTGCAAAACCGGGCTATATCCGCAATTTTCTGCTCCCGCAAAAATTGGCTGTGGTCGCTTCGCCAAACATGCTGCGCAAACAAGAGCGCCTGCGTGTAGAACGGGCAAAACAAGCTGAAATTGATTCGAAAGAGTCCAGAGAATTGGCGCAACAGATCGAGTCGATCACTTTGGAAGTCAAAGTGAAGGTCGATCCGGAAGGCCATATGTATGGTTCTGTATCCGCAGGGGATATCGCTCAACTTTTTGTCGAGCGTGGCTTGCCTGTAGACCGCCGTTATGTATTGGGCTTAACACGTCCTATTAAAACAACGGGCGCCCATAAGTTGTCTTTAAAACTGAAAGAAGATGTCATGGCTACTTGCACTTTGCACATCATTCCTGAAGGTATGAAACAACTCCCCGGCGCTGAAAGCGTTGTCAAGCCGATCCCTGTAGAGGGCGCGGCAGCTCCTGAAGCTGCTGAATAAAGGCGTAAAGCCTCTCGGTTCCCGGGAGGCTTTTTTTTTGTTAGCATCAAAAAACTTTCTTCTATAGAATCTCTCGGTTTTAAGGAGGTTATCATGCGTATTTTTTCTTTGATGTTTTTGATTCCTGTTCTTCTGTTTTCGGGAGACTGGGAGAATTATCGTACCGAGATTTTAAAGTATCAATCTTCAATTCCTGGCTGGTGCAAACCTGAAAAAGCAACCAAAATGATGGATTTAATTTATGAGACTCAACCTGATTTATGCGTTGAAATTGGGGTGTTTGGAGGTTCTTCGATTTATCCGACAGCTTGTGCTTTGAAATACTTAAAGCAAGGGGTTATTTACGGCATCGATCCTTGGGCTACGCAAGCCAGCACGGAAGGGTATGATTCTGACGATGTCAATTACCAATGGTGGTCGAAGTTAAATTATGAAAAAATTTACAGCGATTATTTGTTGATGTTGAAGCGTTTTCAGTTAACGCAATATACGAAAACATTGCGGATGACTTCAGTAGATGCGGTGGAGCACTTTGCAGATGCAAGTATCGATATTTTACATATCGATGGAAATCATTCCGAAGAATCTGCTCTTCGCGATGCAACGTTGTTTTTCCCGAAGGTGAAGGCAAATGGTTATATTTGGTTTGATGATGTAAATTGGAATACGACAAATACGGCAGTGTCTTGGCTTCTGGAGCGATGTGATCTGTTATTGGATAGGTCGGTAGGACAAGAATGCTTTTTATTTCAGAAGAGAAATGATTGACTCATTAGTCTGAAGAAATGTATCCTCTCCTTTCTACGAAGGGAGAGGAATTGTAGTGAAGGATAGAAATATCATCATTGTGACAGGTGCAGCTGGTATGATCGGTTCCGGCGTCGTGCGGCATCTCAATAATCTCAATCAATTTCAGTTATTGTTAGTAGATGACTTAGGTAAAGATGACCGCTGGAAAAATCTGGTGGGAAAGAGCTTTATCGATTTAATTCCGGTTGCTTCTCTGTTTGAGTGGTTAGCGACGCGTGGATCGGAGGTAGATGCGATCATTCATTTGGGCGCGTGCGCAGATACCATAGAAACGGACGGAAGTTATCTTTTAGAAAATAATTATCGATACACAATTTCTTTAGCGCAGTGGGCTTTGAAAGAAAATGTGCGTTTTATTTACGCTTCTTCTGCGGCTACTTACGGCGATGGTTCTAGGGGCTTTTCAGATGATGAATCTACGCTTGAATCGCTTCAGCCGATCAACATGTATGCTTTTTCTAAACATCTGATTGATTTGTGGATGAAACGACAGGGTGTGTTGGATCGCGTTGTGGCATTGAAGTATTTCAATGTCTTTGGTCCGAATGAGTATCACAAGGGGCGAATGGCTTCGATGGTGTTGAAAATGTCTCATATTGCGCAAAAAAATGAGCCGATTGAGCTTTTTAAATCCAATGATGCGCGTTTTGGCGATGGCGAGCAGTGCCGCGATTTTATTTATGTAAAAGATGTCGCGCGGATGACGTGTGATTTTTTAGAGCCTCAGCATAGAAATCTCGGGGGTATATTTAACATTGGATTGGGGACTCCTTCGACGTGGAATCGTTTGGCTTTTGCTTTATTTAAAGCGTTGCAAAAGTCTCCAAATATTCAATATATTGGTATGCCAGTTGATTTATCTCGTCAATATCAAAACTATACGTGTGCGGAGATGGATAAATTTTATCGTCTGATGCAGCCTCGGCAACCTGCTTTGTCGTTAGAAGATGGCGTAACGGATTATGTGCAAAACTATCTTTTGGAAGGTAAAAGATGGTGAAACTGGCCGGTGTTTTTGGCTCGATGGCCCCCTTTCGCGCTTTGGTGATTGGTGATTTTTTGCTCGATGCATATACGACGGGGCGGGTCAAACGTATTTCTCCGGAAGCGCCGGTTCCAGTTTTAGAGGTTACTGGATTGAGTTCTCGCCCGGGAGGAGCTGGAAATGTGGCCTTAAACTTAGCGGCTCTTGGTGCTCAGGTATCGGTATGCGGCCGCGTCGGTTTAGATCCTGAAGGTAAGGAACTCATTGACAGGTTGGCACATGACTCGATTCGGACTGAAGGATTATTTGTAGAGCAGAATTATCGTACCTCTGTAAAAAATCGTTTGATTGCCGATAGCCAGCAGTTATTGCGAATCGACATTGAAACGGTTGTTCCGGTGGCTTCTCAATATGAAGAGAAGGCAATTGCTTATTTAGCAGAAGCCATAGCATCGGTTGATGTTGTGGCAATTTCTGATTATGGCAAAGGATTTTTAACTGCTAAAATTTTATCTTCGGCGATTGCATTGGCTTCGCAGCACAATGTGCCGTTGGTGGTGGATCCAAAGGGGACTGATTTTGCCAAATATCGTGGAGCTTTGTTGATTAAGCCCAATTTGTCCGAAGCTTACGCCGCTGCAAAGGTTTCATCTTCGACATCTCTTGAGGAAATGGCGCGAAATTTATTGGCGCAGACTGAAGTGCAGTATTTATTGATTACCCGTTCTGAGGCTGGTATTTCGCTTTTCGAACGCGGTGGCCTCCGGCAAGATTTTCCTGTTCGCTCGCGCGAAGTAAAGGATGTCACGGGAGCCGGTGATACGGTACTTGCGATGATTTGCTTAGGTTTTGCTAATCGTTTAGAAATGGAAAGAATGATTCCGCTTGCGAACATCGCTGCAGGCATTTCCATTGAACAGGTTGGATGTGCGCAGGTGACGCTTTCGCAAATTGCGCGGCGGATGTTGGAGGTTGATTCGGAATCGAAGATTTTCGATCAAAACGACTTATATGCCCTAAAGCAAGTCTTGATGGGTTGCCCTTATTCTTTATTGGTTTTGGAAAAAACGCAATTGTTTACCCAGTCGTTATTTAAAACCATTCGAGGGTTAGTGGCTTTAGGCCGGGAGTTATTGGTCTATGTAGATAGCTTAGAGCCCGCAGATGAACTCATTGCGCTATTGACATCGCTCAGCGAGGTAAAATTCATTCTTTTGCAAACGCAAAATCTTCAAGAATTATGTCGCCTGGCTCCGCCGACAGAGGTGTTTGCCATGGATGGTGAAAAGATACGTACTGGATCAGTGCAGCTTTTAAGAGAGCTGTTAAATTATAATGAAATGATTCAATCAGAACATGTTTAAGCAACTATTCATTTGTACCAAGAAACTTTGACAATCATTATCTGTTTTTCTAAAATGTATCGTCTTTACAAGAGATCTAATCATGTATAAAATCGTTCAGAAGTTAGCGCTTCTGGGAATCATTCTCTCCAATATTTTCTTAAGTCACCAGCTTGAGGCTATTCAAATCAGAATTGAATTTTATCCCCAAGGACAGGTACCTGAAAAATATCAGCATCTGTGTAAAGGCGCCTTAAGTGATTGCACTTTGGTATTTATGGAAGACTGTCCTCTCGATAAAACTTTTGTGGTCGAAGAGAGAAATCCCTTAAAACTAAGGGACTCCCCTAAATTAAAATTAAAGGGCAGTTTCAACAACCCATCTGCTATGTTCTGTGTTGATGCACCAGGGTATATTCCTGGATGGCCAATTGAATTGACAATTACAGATGCAAATAAAGAAAATGTAAAATCTGTCACCTTTGTTCCTCAGCGCTTATGCGTTATCAGTCCTGTAGATAATGCTCGAATTGAAGCAACCCTCTATATGCCCAGTCCCGCTTATTACAAGATTGAATTCAATGGATTTCAAAAAACAGAAAATATCAAGATTAAATCTTGTTCTTACAGCGAAACACATGAATTGCAATTCACAGCTAGCAGTCCTTTTTCATACTCTCCTGACGTTATTAATAAACGTGGGGGAATCGCCAACTTAACCTTTACAAGGCCCTCTGGAGAAGTTCTCAAGTTAGAATTTCCTTGGGGATGGGAGTGGATGAAATATATGTTAATTTATGACAAAAAGGGGAATATGAAACTAGAAATTGAAACAGATGAATTCAAACAAAAAATGCCTGAAGTGGCACAATATTTCCGTTCTAAAAGATAACGGAAGTCTGACCTTGCCCCCTTTTTTAGTCCAGTGCTAACTAGAGGTTCCAGTTAATTTCTCTTCCTCTTGAGCCGCCTCGTTCGGAGTCTTTCCGTTCAGGGAGCTGTGAG
>JAJXVT010000058.1 GCA_021781995.1 bacterium
CCAGTGTTTGAAGAGCATATGCGCGTAATTTCTCAAACGTGTATTTTTGTGTTGTCTGCGCTGGCGATCACGTTTGCAGCTTTGTCGCAGCCTGTAGTGTGCTTGGGTTTATTGAGCGCTACAAGTGCGAGTTTTATCGGCTATAATTTAATAACACATGCCTTAGATCAAAAACGTAAAAATGAAGCTCTATGTCGATCTGTAGAATTTGGCGATATAGATAATATTCAATTATTATGGAATCTTGGAGCTAACATCAATGCTTTGAACCAAGACGGATATACTCCTTTTCACTTAGCGGTTCGCTTAGGCGATATAGAGATGATGCAATTGTTGCTGAGCCTTGGCGCAGACGTAAATACACAAGATAGCTCTGGTAAAACAGCTCTTGCTTGGGCTTGCGGTGGTAAAACGAGCGTTGAATTGAATGAGGGTGTTGTTCAATTTTTATTAAACAATGCTCAGGTTCATCCTACTCTTGCGGATAGAGATGGCGTTACACCATTGCATTGGGCGATTAAGGCTGGCAATGCACAGAGTGTGTCACAGATGGTGTCATTGCTTTGTACGAAGAACATAGGCGTGGGTGCAGCGGATAGAGATGGCCTTACACCATTGCATTGGGCGGCTAAAGCTGGTAATGAACAGATTGTGTCATTGCTTTGTGCGCAGCGCATATACGTGGATGCAAAAGACAGAGATGGGAGAACCGCGCTTCATCTGGCATGCGATTCGGACTCGACTGATCCTTCGCGACTGCTCGTTATTCGAAGGTTATTGGAAAAAGGAGCTTATCCGCATGAACAAAATAATCAAGGTCAAAATTGTTGGGATCTAGCGCGTAATAAGAAAAACAATCAGATCCTTGAATTACTGGCACATAGGCCACTGCCTAAACCCTCTTCTGGTAGCTCTGTATCAGTATCATCGCGATGCGCTCCGTGTGTTGTCGTAGCCGCGCAGGTAGCTAGCGCTGCGCCGATACAAGCTGTTGCTGCCATGTCAGAGCCTGAATCGCCGTCGCAAATGCCATCTAGCGCCATGCCTGTAACGGACTTGAAAAATTGCACGCCTGTATTTGCAGAACGGGATCGCACAATTGCTCAAATATGTGTGGTTGTATTTGTTGCGTTGGCGATCACATTTGCGGCTTTATCGCAAGTTGGAGTGTGTTTAGGCTTGTTGGGTGCAGCCGGCATGAGCGTTTTTGGATATAATTACATGACACATGTCATAGATCAGGAACAAAAAAATGCAGCTCTATTTCTAGCTGTGCAATCAGGGGATGTAAAAAATGTTAGGTTGTTCTTACAGCTAGGCGCAGAGCTTGGTTGCTTGGATAATGATGGCCGTACTCCGTTACACCGTGCGGTTGATGCAAAGCAGAGAGAGACCGCGGAGTTTTTGATTGCTAACGGCGCACTATCCTTTACTAAGTATCGATATAATATGAATTGGAATCAGCAGGAAAAAAACGACGCTCTATGGAATGCTGTTAAATATGACAATTTGGAAGGCGTACAATTCCTCTTGGTTATGGGTGCTAGCGTTCAGACGCAGAACGCGTTAGGCAATACCCCATTACACTATGCATGTTTCTGTGGATATCAAAGGTTGATAGAAATCTTTGTTAAGGGTAAGTACGTTGATATAGATGTAACAAATGCCGAGGGTCTCACTCCACTTCAAGCGGTATTAAAGAGAGGAATGGGATGTTCTTTTGATTCATGGGGAATGGGACGCACTCTAGATACTTTATTATCATTAGGCGCCAATGTTGAAATTCTAACTTCAAGAGCAGATAATTTATTACATTTGGCTTTATCCGCAGAATATATACCTGAGCCAATGATCTTGGCAAGTCTGATAAAGAGCGGAGTTGGTATACGTCAAAAAAATATTGATGATGTTACGCCTTTGCAATTATTTCAGCAGCGTAATTACTATGAGCTCAGGAGTAACTGGCTGGAGCAATGCGCTGCTCGGGTTGCGCCCCATGGGGGGAGTCCTGTGACTCCTTAGGCATTGATCATCGATAAATGCTTGAAAAATATTTCCAAATCAGGTAACTCATTAGGTGCCTAAACGGATTGTGGCATCTATGAAATGCAAGGGAATATTTACTGTTTTAAATGATAAGGGTCTTCATACACGACCATCAACAGAACTTGTTCGATGCGCGGCTCGTTTTAATTCGCGCATCACTCTTTCTTACAGGAACATGCAAGTCAACGCTAAGTCTTTGCTGGGTATTTTGATGTTTGCTGCGGAACGCGGAGCCAAAATCGGGGTGGAAAGCGAGGGGCTGGATGCGCAAAAAGCCCTGGATGCAATTTTGTCTTTGGCTAATAACAAATTTCATATCAAATATTGAACGGGACTCCCGTCGATATGAAGTCGATCGCCGAAAAAAATTGTTCGACCAAATAATTGAGTCCTTCGATGCTTTTATGCATGCTAACAGGATCATTTAATGAAATACGTGCGGGCGAATGCCATTTTGCAGGCACCACTTTTCGATAGAAAGGCCGCTGCGCTTTTGTTGTTCAACGCAGCTTTGCAAGTGTCCTGCTCGCATTTGAGATCGCAAGCATTGGCCAAATGTCGACTCTGCCGGCACAGTTGATAGCGCAATAAAAAAAATCCAAGCACTGCGCTCTTAAAATCTTCAAAATGCTCATAACAAGCGTTGTAAATCACCTGATTCCAGCGATTCTCGCTGGAGCCGTTTTTACGAGATTTTTGCTGTTTCTTTAAATTTTGCTGGAATTAATTGGTTGATATTTACTAATTTAACTGGAAGTTTTTTTTGAAATGTTTGAGAAATTTTACTAACGGTAATGAAATTTTTAAAAATGAGACGGAATATGAAAATCGACAATCCTAACAGAGTTTCTTTAGTAGCGGTTCCTGAAGTAAGAAGTGAGAATGAATTCGATTTAGACATAAGAGAGTTCAGCTCGCAAATGCCAGCAAATCTTGCGAATGGGCCGCAAGTAGGAACCCCCTTGACCATTACAACTACTGTTTCCATTATTAAGTATACTTTGTTGCTTAAATGTTAAGCGGTTAATGCTCAGCCTTCTGGCTGGGCATGCGAGGATAATATGAAATTGTTAATTGGTGTTACAGCTTCTAGTGGTGCGATTCATTTCCCGTTCTATCTGACTTATTTTAAAGAATTTTTTTCAGAGATTCAGATAATTGTAAGTGAAAATGCAAAAAATTTCATCTCCCCAGATGCGTTGCGTTTATTAAATTGTAAAGTTCATACAAATTTATTTCCATGGAATGATGAGAGGTCTCATGTAAGACTTGCTGCTTGGGCCGATTTATTTGCGATCATTCCTGCTACCGCTAATATTTTAGCTGAAAGTGCTCACGGATTTGCGAGATCGTTACTTTCTGCAACAATTTTATGTCATGAAAAGCCTGTTTTGTTTTTTCCTAATATGAACGATGTGATGTGGAATGCAAAAACAACCCAAAGAAATGTCTCGTTGTTGAGAGAAGCTGGACATCTTGTTATTTCCCCCGTTGAGCAGGTTGGTTTTGAAGTGGCGAAGGGCAAACTTCAGGTTGGCGGATATATGCCGCCCCCAATGGATATTGTCCCCATATTGCAAACTGAGTATGAGAAAAGGGTAAAGTTGTAAATGCTTGATGCTCAGTTCGTATGTCAAGGCATCGCTGCCAAAATGCGCGACCCCTCTATCTTGAATTTTAAAAAATTGGATGCGTCTTTATCGCAAGGTACAACCGGGATCGCGTTATTTTATTCTCTTATGCATCAGGCTTTTCCTCGAGATGGGTGGGATCTGTATGCTGAAAACTACCTTTCCTTGTCTTTAGAAAGATTCAGAGAAAATAGACTCGTCCAATGTTCATTGATGGAAGGTTTTAGCGGCTTGGGATTTGTCCTGAACACTTTAGGTGATGGCCATAAAACTAAAAAATTACAAGAGCAGGTTGATGAAGCACTGTTCATTTCTGTAAGAAGGGCTTATCTTGATGTAGGGCATCGTTATCTTAATGATAGCACGATAGTCCATCCTGGATATTACAATATTGACATAGGGTTAAGCGGCATTATTTTGTACCTGATATCAAAAAAAAATAGTGCGGATGCTTGGCAGCTGTTAAAAGAATCGCTAGAGCTGCTAGCCAAAGTGTTGCTCGTAAAGAAGAGGGTGAATGGTAAAACATACCCCGCTTGGTACATGTCTGCCGAATTGATAAATTTTGAACATAAAGATCCTTATTTTGAAGGGGGGTTTAACGTGAGTATGCCCTCGGGGATTTCCGGAGCGCTTATTGCTTTGTCGCTTGGAGTTAAGGCGGGAGTCAAGTCAGATCTCGTTTTAAAGTGTATTGATGATATTTCGTCCTGGATGATGCAGGCTTTTACTGCAGTTTTAAACACGGGATATTGGAATTCAATCTTATCTTCCGATGGTTCCATGCCAGTTCTTCCCCCACAGTTTGATTTATTACGTCAAACTTGGGCAGGGGGGTGGCCTTCTGTTTTGAAGGGGATGAATCACGCAGCATCTGTTAGCGACAATTCTTTACTTAGATCTTTTGCAGGCGATTTATGTAAAACGCTCTTAAAAGACGCGAAAATACTGAAAAAGGGTGCTCTTACTTTAAGTATCGGGATGGCTGGATTTCTTTGCTCTGCTCATCGTTTAACGAACGAAAATAACGATTCAACGCTTCTTAATACAACAGTTGAATTTAAGAATGAAATTGTCAGGGCGTATGATCCTTACCTTCCTCTTGGATTTCAGCAATGTCTTATGGATGAATTTGGAAATATTCAATGGCAAGATGTTCCCGGATTGCTTCATGGTGTCTCAGGTATTGGTGTTGCGCTTCTTCTTGTGCAGAATAAAATTAAAGACTTGGATTTTTTGTAAGTGGTTATGAAAACTGATATTTATCGGTCAGCCGATTTTTTCATGTTTCGGGTAGCTAACCTAGCCCATGACACGCTTAGACAGCTAGAAAGTTGCAGCCCAAATAAAATTGTTTCTTTGTGGCAAGAATTGCCTCTTTTTAAAAAAGCAGTGGCGATAGCAAGTCCCGATCTTTACCGTTCTATGCAGAAAGGGGGCGGAGAGAAAATATTTTCGAGTTTACTTAAATATCTGATTAGAATGTGTTCTCGAGCTGACCTTGCCCCCTTTTTTAGTCCAGTGCTAACTAGAGGTTCCAGTTAATTTCTCTTCCTCTTGAGCCGCCTCGTTCGGAGTCTTTCCGTTCAGGGAGCTGTGAGGACGTCGC
>JAJXVT010000022.1 GCA_021781995.1 bacterium
CTATACTCGTTCCGTTCGAAAGCCCCTACGAAAACTGCAATTGAAAGCTCTCTCAATTTGAATCAGTTTGCGTTTGGGTGTCTTTCAAACGGAACGAATATATGCCGCTGGCCCGTATTAACTGTTTCTGAAATCGGTGCAGATTAAATTAATTTATAATTAGTTTGGGTAGATTTTTTATTTATGCTAAAATTATTTGAAAAAAATAAAGGGGCTGTATGTCTGTAAGTGTTTTGCAAAATAATTCGGTTGAGAATCGTATTGTTTATTGTTTGAGTCGAACGCCGATTTTATGCGCTGCGACAGCCGCGATAGCCCTTGTAGGTAAGTTATATGCGAGTGTGACTGGGAATAGGGTTCCTGCGTGGATAACTTCGCAATCGCTGGGTGATTGCGTCGTTCAGTTATTTTTTATCTCAGTAGAATCCATTCGATGGCTTTTTCCAGGCAATTCTCAACAAGCGCCCGCTGCTGTCGTGGTTGTTCCGCCTGCAGCACAAGCCCAGGAAGGAGCGGCCCCACAAGAAGGTGAGGATCTCTGTCAAGAGGAAGACCAGCCAGGTGCTCTTGGAGAAACCGATCTGAGCGAGGAGGGGGAACCATTCGGTGTTGCAAATCCCGCTGCTCCATCTGTTATCGGAGAAGCTGATCCTGAGCCGGGCGCCACGCTACTAGCTCCTTTGCCTAAAAAGCTCGATCTCGTTGCCCCTGCTCGTGCGGAGGATCCAGTTGAGCAGTGCAACGCTCGGTTGAGTGCTCTCATACAGCGTCAAGTGGATATGGTGTCAGCACAGTGTAGTGTACTGCTTAAAGAGCGAGGTGAGTTGTTAAGACTTCTTCGTGTTAGTGATCCAAATTACTCAGATTTCCAGAAAAGCCAGACGCCAGGTGAGCGTACTGCGTTTGATCAGGTGTTGCAACGACCGGATTTCGTCGAATTAGATCAGCAACGTAAAGCAGCTGTAGAGGAGCTGAGGCGCCTCCGCACGCCACCGGCTTTGTTTTAGTGTAAACAGCTGATTGAGCAACTGCTTTCAACTCCTGAATCTTTTGTGGTGTCTTTTTTTAAAAACCCATTCTGGTTTTCATTATTTTAACTCATCGGATCTTATTTTATTCGTTTTCGGGATGTTTCCTTGTAGTAGTAAATAATTTTATTGGTTAAAATCTTTATTTAATTAACATGTGATGTTCTATGGCAAGCTCTAATTCCATTAAACCGTTAGCTGAGACAATCGAGTTACCTTTAGTGTATTTACTAAATCGAACTCCGTTTTTATGTGCTGCTACAGCCGCGATAGCCTTTGTAGGTAGGTTGTACGCCAGTCTTTCTGGGAATGTGGTTGCTGAGTGGATGAAAAAAAAGTCAGTGATTGAGTGGGGAGTGCAGTTGTGTGGTATCCCGATAGATCTTTTTAGAGATTTGTTTAGCTCCAAAGCGAATGCCCCGATCGCGCTAGCGCCAGCTCCGGTTGCGCCAGCTCCGGTTGCGCCAGCTCCGGTTGCGCCAGCTCCGGTTGCGCCAGCTCCGGTTGCGCCAGCGCCAGCATCAGTTTTGGTTGCGCCGGCGTCAGTGAAGGAGGTCGTGCCAGCCGTGGCTGTTGCGCCAAATCCGATGAGTCAAGCAAGCTTAGTACAGCGCAAGGTAGAATTGGAAGGGCAGGTTCCGGGGTTGCAACGAGCGTATAATGATGCAGAGAGGAGTTTTCGGGTTATAGATGTCCAGTGGCGCAACCTGCAGACAGTTTTGAACGCCAAGAAACAAGAGTTTCAGCAAAACAAGCAGGACATAGATAGTGTACAACAACAGTTGCTGACACTTTCGGACTCGTTACAGCAAGCGAGCGGGACTTTGATGCTTTTGGAGAGCCAATTGGAGGCAGTGTTTGTGTCGTGGTTGACCTTGCCCAAGTGCCCTGCTCTGTCAGCGCAGATTGAATGTCAGAAGTCAGAAATCCAACGGCTCGAATTAGATAAGAGACGTCTAGCAGGAGTATGTGCACGCTTAATTGTATACCAGAACACCGTTCAACAGGAGATCAGTCTCAACCAATCTAAATTCGATCAAGTTAGTAGTCAACGTCAACCATTGTATGAGGCCCATGAGTCGTCATTACAACGACTCGCTGATGCCAGAACAAACTTGCAGCAAGTTATTGTAGATCTAGAAACGTTCTTGCCACTCGAAGAGCGAACGGCTCGAAATGATTTAAGAGATGCTTGTCGAATAATTCCTAATCTAGTGAGTGAGGTTGCAAGGTTCGATACGCAAGTTCAAAATCTATCGAAATCAAAAGATCCGAGCGGGGTTCGTGGGCAGCTACGACAGGCGCGAGAGGGTTTAGAGGGGTCAAGGAACCTCTTGCAGGATGCTCGCGGGCGACGTGACCAATTAATCACACAGTTCCAGCATCATGGGTGGGATTTGTCGTGGGCTCTCTATTCTCTTCAGTTAACCGCTTGATCTGAGTGGATTGGGTTTTTGGGATCTGCTCACTTGCCCATTGGTCCATTTTTGAGTTGGTTTGTGTACATACATACTGTCAAGCCAATTGAAATTAATCTTAACGTCATTGATTGCACCGAATAAATCCGTTTTGCAATCGAATCATTTTTTGTATATTTCTTTTCTGCTCTGTGCTATATCGAAAGTGATTCAAGAATCAGAATGTGGCAAACGCTAGCGAAGGCAATAGATGTTTGACGCAGCAAGAATTGATTTTGGAATCGCGAACGTTATACATCGAGGGCCATGAATTCTCAAATTCGCGAGTTTTTTAGAACGGGCGGCGCTGAGATGCCTCATTTTTATGAGGTGAGGTTTTTACAAGAAGAGCCCGATACGAACTGGGATGGTGTCGGTAAGCTGGGATTGCCGCGAGGATGGTTCGAGCTGTCGCGCATCGCGCAAACTGATCGTGTGGAATTTTTGTTTGATTTTTGGATGGGAGTTTTGCCATATCATCCAATCGCCACGGAGGCAATACGCGATTTTTTCAGCGAACTCGACGATGTGGCTGTTGTAATGAGCAGGCAAAGTAAGGAAGAGCCTTGGCGCTCAGAGCTAGTCTATAGCTTGCGCGATAATTCTTCATTTTTCCGAGGTTTGCCTCCGGCAAAAGAGGCTCACTTGCCGGCGGTATGGCGGGAATTGGGTCAGGAACTGCCTCGCGATTTTCAGGCGTTTTTACATTTGCACAACGGATTTGGAAAACTCACGGAACTGGGTTTATTGCCGATCGAGGAGCTGCCGCGGGAACGGCGGCGGATCATCGAACAAATTGTGCGGCAAGATAAGCCGCTTCGCTCCGGCGATACGCTAGTAGATCCTCATTATTTATACCCTTTTTATGAAGATTATGGCGGGGGTGCTCAATGCTTCAGCGCAGAATGGTACCCGGGCAGTGAAATGGGGAATGTATATTTTTCCGGCATTGATTATACTGTTTCAGACACGAGTATGCAAAGTGGTTGGTCGGAACAAATGGCTTATGCGACGTTTTTGGAATGGTTGGGCGGTTTTCTCGGCGGAATGAGCAGGATGCCTGAATGTACTTAGTTCAAGATTTCTATCAGCAATACGGCAAGGAATTAGGGCTGGATTTGGTCGCAGGTAAGACGGGCGTGTCGCGGCGTATTCATAAGGCTGAAGTGCAGCGCCCTGGTTTGAGTTTGGCAGGCTATGTAAAGGGATTTGCTTCGGGCCGCTTCTTGGTCATGGGAAAACAGGAAATCAATTATCTAAAGGAACTCGATCCGACGACGCGATCTGTGCGATTGGATGCGATACTTATGCCAACTACGCCGGCAGTATTGCTCGCGCGGGGCATCGCAGCTCCTAAAGAGGTCGTGGCGTTCTGCGAAAGCCGTAAAATTCCGTTATTTAAAGCAAATCTAACTGCTACGAATCTATTGAGCCGCATCACTTTTTTGTTGTTGGAGGAATTTTGCCCCAGTGTCACTTTGCATGGGACTTTAGTCGAGGTTTTCGGGGTTGGGGTGCTGATTCAGGGAGAGTCATCGGTAGGAAAAAGCGAGGCGGCGCTGGGTTTGATTGAAAGGGGGCATCGTTTGATTTCAGATGATGTGGTCCGGGTCAAAAAAAAAGAGGGTTCCTACTTAGTCGGCTCGGGTCCTGATTTAACGCGCCACTTAATGGAAATTCGGGGCATCGGCATTATTAACGTCGCTCATCTCTACGGAGCTGTTTGTGTACGCCCGGATAAGGGACTGGATATCGTGGTCAAATTGGAAGAATGGGACGATCAACATTTTTACGATCGGGTCGGTCTGGATGAAAAATTCATCGATGTTTTGGGCATCGGTGTTCCATATCATGTGCTTCCGGTAAAACCGGGACGCGATGTTGTATTGCTATTAGAGACTATTGCTTTAAATCATCGATTGAAGGATATGGGATATAATTCTGCTAAAGAATTCAACGCAAAACTTTTAGAAACGATTGCTCGGCGGCAAAAAAAGAGAGTGGTTCGTGAAACTCGTGCGTAAGGTTAAGGTAAAAAATTCTTTAGGATTGCATACGCGGCCGGCTGCGGCAATTGTGAAGTTGTTGCAACCAAAAAAATCGGCTGTTTTTTTTACGTATAAAGATGAAACGATCAATGCGAGAAGCATTATGAGCATTTTGATGCTCGCGGCGAAGAAAAATTCGCAAATAACAGTGACTATTGAAGGCGAGGATGCAGAGATCACGATGGAACAGTTGATCCATGCATTTGATTTGGAGTTTGGAGAAAAATAGATGGGGATTGTGGCCGAGGAGATTGTTCTTCGCGGGCTGGCTGTAAGCAAGGGGATTGGGATTGGCGCGCCTTTGTTTTTTTCCAATGTCTCGGAAGAGGTTCCTATCGTCCAAATTTCACATAAAGAGATCGATCGCGAAATCGAACGATACCGTCGAGCTCTTTCTTCGAGTCGCAAGGATTTGGAGCACTTGCATTATTTGTCTTTGCAGGAGGGGTCTTCTGAAATTGTAGCGATTTTAGGGACTCATCTGGAAATGATTCAAGATCCTATTATGACTACTGTCATTGAGGATCGAATTCGCGAGATGCAGCACAACACAGAGTCTGTGTTTCACGGTTTGATTGAAGAATATAAGGAGCGGTTCCGCTCTTTGCCGGATGATTATTTTCAAGAGCGTGTAGATGATATCATCGATGTTTCTAAGCGTATTTTAAGTCATCTGCAGCCTTTGCCGCGGATGAAAATGACGGAAATCCCCCATAATTCAATTATTTTAGCTCACGAACTTGTTCCGTCCGAGACGGTAGAGGCTCAGGCTTCTGCGGTCAGTGCCTTTGTAACTTCTGTCGGGGGGATTACTTCTCATGCGGCGATCATCGCGCGCGCTAAGGGAATTCCTTATGTGGCTAATATCGATTTGAAAATATTTAAAGGAACTGACCCTCATGCTTTGATTGTCGATGGTTCGGAAGGTCTGGTGATCATCAATCCGTCTTTGGCAACGCTGAAAAAATATGAGGCAATGAAAAAGGGCCAGCTTGCGAGTTTTAAACAGCTGCGGCATGCGTCGAGATTGAAGGGAGAGACGATCGATGGCTATGAGGTAAAAATTTTTGCGAATTTGGAAAATCCGCAAGAAATTTCTGCTTTGTCTAAACATGGTGCTTTTGGAGTGGGGTTATTTCGTTCGGAATATTTATTTTTGTCGCAAAAGCAGTTCCCTTCTGAGGAAGAGCAGTTTGAAGTCTATAAAAAAATGGCGCGAGGGTTAAAGGGGAAGCCTTTAGTCATTCGAATTTTTGATATCGGGGGCGATAAAAAGGTAGATTTGTCTCCGAGCGATGGCGATTATCATTATTTTGCTAATGTTGGAGCTGAACTCAATCCGGCTCTTGGTTGCCGCGCTATTCGCTTTTTGTTGCGTTATCCGGAGATTCTTCGATCTCAGTTGCGGGCGATTTTGCGCGCAAGCGCCTATGGCGATATCCACATTTTAATTCCTATGGTTTCTGATATTTCTGAGCTGAGGCAAGTGCGCGCTCACATTGCAGAGATCGCTCAAGAACTGAAATTAAAAGGTGTGCGGTTTTGTTCGAAAATTCCGGTGGGATGTATGATCGAGGTGCCGTCGAGCGCGATTATGTGCGATGTGTTGGCGGCCGAGGCTGATTTCCTGTCGATTGGCACGAATGATCTTGTGCAATATGTGGTGGCAGCGGATCGCTCAAATCCATCGACTTCGGATTTGTATTCATCTTTGCATCCTAGCATTTTGCGTTTGGTGCGAACGATTGTTACTTGCTGTAATGAGTTTAAAAAGGATTTGATTCTTTGCGGGGAATTGGCTGCAGATCCGCTTATGATTCCGATTTTAATCGGGCTGGGAATTCGGGAGTTTTCTGTTTCTGCTCGTCATATTCCATTGGTTAAACATACGATTCGACAATGGCGTATTTTAGAAGCTTGCCGTCTTGCGGATGATGCTTTGGAATACACGGCCACTCAAGATCTGCATCGTTTTCTCGCCGACGTAATGCGCCGGCGATGCTAAGCAATTGGCTCAATAGGGAAATGGGTGTTGCATTTGGTTCGATAGTTGGCTTGCTGCATCTTCGAAGGCGCCTACAATTAAATCTTGCAAGCCTTCGATGTCGGACATACATTCTGGCTTAATTGCTATGCTTTTGAGTTCTTTTTCTCCGTTGAGAACAATGGTAACGAGTCCTCCGCCGGCTTGGCCTTGAACTGTTTTGTTTGCCATTTCTTCGCGCATTTGGCCAAATTGCTGCTGCATTAATTTGGCTTGTTTTTTCATTTTGGAAAATCCGCTGCCCATGATTGTATCCTTATTTTCGGTGTACTGTGCCTTCTAATTCGACTGCTGCAAATCGTATGAGTGTGTCGTAATAGGAGGGGTGTTTTGAAAGTGGTTCTGTAGAGGCAGTTGCAAAACTCGAGCGCCCGGAAAAATCGCCCTTTTGAGGCGGGTTGCGTCCCGAATCTTTGACCCAACCCTCTGGAGTTGGGCACGAATATTCGGGATTAGGCAGCTCTGCTGCCTTCGCAATTGGACTCAAAATCATCGATTTTTCTGGGAGCTGGAGTTTTGTAACTTCTGTAGTGGCTGCTTGGGGTGCATCCGATATTGGTTTGATTGGGGAGGCTAGGGTAGGCGTTTTTGGGGCGATCGGTGGTTCGGGCTGTGGCTTTTCGGTTGGTGTAGCGATATCGAGGGGATCTTTTGGCGGAGGGGTTATGATTTCAGAGGCGATCTGGGGCTCGAGGATTGCTGGCAGGGGCTGGGTTATTTTTTTGCCTAGTTTTTCTTCTAGCTCGCTCAATCTTCGCACTAGGGTTTCTACGGGGATGCGATGTTTTGCGCGCAAAATATTGAGCAGGGTCAATTCTAATGTGGTGCGGGCTGAGGCGCTTTTAGACAGGGTGCTTTCGGCGCGAATGAGCAGGTCTAGGATGAACAGGCATTGTGATTGTGTATAGTGTTGCGAGGAGGCTGTGTAGGATTTTTTTAACTCCGAAGGCAGTTGTAGTGTTTGCGGGCCTAGGGTTTTGCAAAGGGTTAGGTGGCGGTAATGCTCGATGAGCTGGTCGAGAAAATGCGATAGGTCTTTGCCTGCTTCAAATAACTGCGCGGTCAATTCGAAGGCGTAGCCGAGCCGGCCTTCGGAAAAGGCTTGATCAAGGGTGAAAAAAAGCTCTTTTGGGGCCAGTCCTAATGTTTGGCGAACGTCTGCTGCTGTGACTGCATCGGATGCAAAACAGAGGAGTTGATCGAACAGGGATTCGGCATCGCGCAAAGATCCATCGGCAAACTGGGTGAGTAGATGGAGCGCTTCGGGATCGATGCTCCTGCCGAGGTCTTTTGCGATTGCTTGTAGTTTGGTTTCAATTTCTGCCGGCATGAGCCGGCCTAGATCGAAGCGTTGGCAGCGGCTGATGATTGTCGGAAGTACTTTGTGCGGTTCGGTTGTGGCAAAGAAAAATTTGACTTGGGGCGGGGGCTCTTCGAGGGTTTTGAGCAGGGCGTTAAAGGCTTCTTTGGTGAGCATGTGCACTTCGTCGATGATATAGATTTTGTATCGACCGTGGCTCGGTGCAAATCCGACTGTTTCATTGATTTGTCGTATGTCGTCTATGCCTCGATTGGAGGCTCCGTCGATTTCGATGACGTCGAGGGATTGTCCGGCTGTGATTTCAGCGCAAGAGGGGCATTGGTTGCATGGTTCGTAATCTGATGTTGGATTGGTGCAGTTGAGGGCTTTGGCAAAGAGCCTAGCTAGGGTTGTTTTGCCAACCCCGCGCGAGCCGCAAAACAGGTAGGCGTGGGCTATGGCGTCTCGTTTGAGGGCATTGCGCAATGTTTGTAAAATCGATTCTTGCCCAACGACTTGGGTAAATTTTTGGGGCCTATACTTTCTGGCTAGGACTTGGTATTTGGGAGCGTTCATAATAACGAATATAATCAGATTGCGCCTTTTTGGCGAGAGATTCGCTTCGATAGATGAAAGAGCTAATCGCTCTTTGTTTGAGATCGGTATAGGACAAATTGGACGATTTTGGTATGCTCAAAGGTATGAGAACAAGTCGCCTAGAGGCTTTTCGATCTTGGCTGTCCTTGAATCGGAGGGGATGGCGTTTATTTGTCGGGGTGCTTTGTACTCTCGCTTTGGCTCTTTTTCTTCATTTCCGAGAGACGCGATTCGAATTGCTTGAACTCAATACGGCTGCGCCGCGCTATGTCGTTGCTCAGGTGGATTTTGAATTTCCAGATTATGAAACGACGATCATCCTCAAGCAGCAGGCGATGCAGGATGTGGGCGATATTTATCAAATTGAAGATGTTCAGATCCGCGATGTGCGCTACGAGCTGGAAAAGACATTGATTCACGATAAGCAGTGGCGTTCGGCTGCGCCGATGAGTACGTTTGAAGAAATGTATAAGGCGTCTGATGAAATGGAAACGCTTTTGCTCGAAGCGCGTTTTACTGATCCTCGGACGTTGCAAAAAATTCGCGAAATCGGCTTGTCTGAGCAATCATTTTTTGAATTTGTCCCGGCGTCGACTGATCAGGGGCAGCTTTTGCCGGCTGAGTTTTGGAATAAAATGCGTCAGGGATTGGAGTCTGCGGGAAGCTTTCGCAAAGAAACTATTGATTTTGTGGTGCGCTCGTTTCAAACGCGTTCTTGGATGTTGGTGAAAGATGCGGCTCTGATTCATTCCCTGCGTATGCAGGTGGGGCGGGCGTTGCCGGAAAAAATGACCCGTGTTCAAGCGGGCGAGCGAATCATCGATCAGGGGCAGATTGTCTCTTCGCGCCATTTGGCTATGATGCAGGCAATGAAACAGGCGATTTCGGAAAGTCATAAGGTCGATGATCCTTTATCGATGATCTCTAGTATGCTTTTGGCTATTATTTTTGTGACGATCAGCGGTCTTTATTTCCGCATTGCGCAACCGGCGTTCATTCGCTCTTTGCGGCAAGTAGCGCTTTTTATTAGTATTGTGATTTTGACTTTAGCTTTGGCTAAATTAACTGAATATACTCTGCTCAAGAGCAGCTCTAGTGTTCTTGAAAATGTGCGCTACCCGATTTTGGCGCCGTTTGCGACGATTTTAGTGTGTGTGTTGCTGTCTCCTCGGACGGCGCTTTTTGCGGCTACGTTTCTTTCGATTATTTTATCGGTGAGTTTAGCGATTGATCACAGCAGATTTTTAGTCTTAAATCTTGTGGCTTCTATTGTGGTGATCATTGCAAGCCAGGGACTGCGGAAAAGAAAAGAGGTGTTTACTGTATGCATGAAGTCGTGGTTTGCTGCGATTCCTGTGCTTTGGGCGTATACTTTAATTGAGGGACATTTATGGACGGCAGCTTTGAGCGTTGATATTGCGGCGTCTTTTGTGTTTTTACTTTCTACGGCCGTGCTCGCGGTCGGGCTTTTGCCTGCTTTAGAGACGTTATTTGGGGTGCTGACGGACATCACGCTGATGGAATTTATGGATCCGAATACGCCGCTTTTGCGACGGTTAGCGATCGAAGTGCCGGGGACGTATCAGCATAGTTTGGTATTGGGTAATCTGGCGGAGGCTTGCGCTCAGTCTATTGGAGCTAATGGACTGTTTTGCAGGGCTGCTACGCTGTATCACGATATTGGTAAGATGTTCAATCCGCAGTTTTATACAGAAAATCAACAGGGGACGGTTAGTGTTCATCAGTTGCTGACGCCTGTTGAGTCGGCCCAGGTGATCATTTCTCATGTAACAGACGGGGAAATCCTCGGTAAAAAAAATAACTTGCCGCAAGAATTTTTAGATATTATCCGCGAACACCACGGCACAACGCTTGTGTATTATTTTTATCGCAAGCAATTAGAGTTGCAAGGCGGTAAGGCAGAAGCGGTCGATGAGCGGATTTTCCGCTATCCGGGGCCTAAACCAAGCACTAGGGAATCTGCGATCATCATGATTTGCGATACGATTGAAGCGGCTTCGCGATCATTGGATGAAGTCACTGAAAAAACCTTAACTCAACTTGTCAACCGACTGGTAGCAGAGCGGGCTGACGAAGGGCAATTCGATGATTGTCCGCTTACATTTGAAGAGCTGAGCAAAGTGAAAAAAACGCTTGTTCAATCTCTTTATCTTGCTCAACATGTCCGAATTAAATATCCAAAGAGAGAAAAGTGACAATAGATCTTCCGAATATCGGCAATGGCGAGGACAAGTCCTCTCTATTGAAAAACCGTATGCGTAAAAATTATCGGCACATCCGAAAATGGGCTAAGCGCACAATGACCAATTGTTTTCGCATTTACGATCGCGATATCGGCGCTTATCCGGTCGCAATCGATTATTACGATGGCAGATTTTGTGTTCATTATTTTTCAAAAACGCGCGATAGTGATGTGCCTCCGGATGATTTGCTGGAAGAAACTCAATCGGCGATCTGTTCGTTGTTCGGGGCTTCTTTAGACTCTATTTATTGGCGTACGCGCATTAAGCGGGAAAAAAGAGAACAGTATGAAAAGTCAGGAGAATCGAAGGAATTTTTTACTGTTTTAGAGTACGGGGTGAAGTTTCAGGTAAATCTTTTGGATTATCTCGATACGGGACTTTTTCTCGATCATCGTGAAACTCGTCAAATAGTTGCCAAAGCGGCTCATGGTCAAAGGCTCCTCAATTTATTTGCTTATACTTGTTCTTTTAGTGTGCATGCAGCGGTGCAAGGCGCTGCATATACCAAAAGCGTCGATATGTCCAATACGTACACTGCTTGGGGCCGGAAAAATTTTGATCTGAATGGTTTAAGCGCAAAAAATAATGCGATCGTGCGGGCGGATTGTTTGAAATTTCTCGATGATGAATTGCAGATGAAGGGGAAATACGGGGTTATTATCATAGACCCGCCGACGATTTCTCGATCGAAAAAGATGGATCAAATGTTTGATATTCAGGTAGATTATCCTGAATTGTTAGCGAAGGCACTTCAATTGCTCGCTCCTGGAGGGGTGTTGTTTTTTAGCACGAATTCTAGGCGTTTTGAATTGGATGAGACTTTATTTGAAGGGTGGTCGTTTCGCGATATTTCGGTTAAAACATTGCCGCTGGATTTCCACGATCCGAAAATTCACTATTGTTGGAAGATCTCGGCAAAGGGTGAATATGATTTCGTTGCAACCTAGAAAAAACAGTGGATTTGAGCCGCATTTACACCGGCCTTTGACTGAACTTTCTATTGGTGAAGAGGTTAGTGAATCGACATCGGATTGTGCCATTGATATCGCAGAAGAATTTAGTCGAGATCGGACTCATCTTTGCCGTATTGCGATGGCGGATATCTCTAAGCGGATTTTGCTGAGTTTTCCTTTAGATGTATCTATTCCACCTGGCCGGTATACGGCGCGCGCGTTTTTAGAAAGGCAAAACGAAGTGTTAAATCAGCTCAGCGATCGCACTGTCATAGATGCTGCGGGTAAAATATTAGACTCAGTGGAGCCAAATCTAGATCGTTTCTCTCTTGTCGATGAGGCTACTTGCGAAGATTTATCTTTATATGCCGGTGCTACGGTAGAGCAAAGTTTGCACAATGTGGCGGATTTTATTGCCAAAACGCAAACTGTGGTAGGGAAAGTGTTTTTTAAAGGTCGATTAGCGCGTCCTACGGATGAGTTGGAAGTGTTGGTAAATCGTCGGACGTTAACAGAAAATTTGATGCGCGACGCAGATCTATTGGAGTTTTTAACATCTTCGTTACAAATTTTAAAAGATAACGAGATGCATATGCTTAGTTTTTGGAATTACCGTGGTCAGGTGCTGCCTGGCCAGGCAGATAAATATTATTGCCGATTGTCTGAAACGATCGATCAGTGGATCAATGAAAATCGCCGTGTTTTGACTGTGCATGCGACTTTAGAGATGATCAAAACGGCGTTGAATACGGCTCTTTTATTTGGCGCTGCGGTCATAGGTCCTCTTTATATTTTTAGCAAGGCGGGGCTGATCAATGATCAAGAAATTAAGCAGTATTTAGAGGAATATATTCGGCGTGTGCTGGGTAGCTCGGGACCTTATTATTTGCTAGCTTCTTTTGGTCCGGCGCTGGCAAAAACGGCTGCAACAGCTATTGGATCTGCGATGGCGATGATGATGGCAAAGCCTACTGTTGAGTGGAATCGAGTGGAGTTAGAGTTCAATCAAATGCTCCATCAAAAAATATTGGCTGTGGCTCATTATTATCGCGCTGTTAGAGAGGTTTATAACCGCCTTGAAACTTTGCCGATGGTTGCGCAGTTGGAACATTTTCATCAATTGCGCGGGTTTATTCATAATCCGCAACTGCAGCCTCTTTTTCGCGCTTTGGACTCGCGAACATTTGATGGGGGCCCAAGTTATGTCTATCAGCTTGGCAATGTGTTATATCCTTGGCGGATGTTAGAAAAAGAGTCGGTGCAGCAGGCTTTTGCAGGGGCTATTGCTGCTATGGCTGAAATCGACGTTGTGCTAGCAACGGTAAAGCTTGTTCAAACAACCGATGCGCAAGGCCGTTCTTTGTATTGTATTGCGCAATTTTTAAATGGATCGGCAGAATGCCCGCAAATTGAGTTGGAAGGGGTATACCATCCCATGATCGCTGCGCAAGAGGCTGTTGCTAATGATGTGTTTTTGGGAGGAGAGGGGCGTGTGCGCAATATGGTGGTGACGGGGGTCAATGCTTCTGGTAAATCCACGCAGTTGCGTTCTACTCTTACTGCAATCATTATGGCTCAAAGTTTAGCTATAGCGCCTGCAAGGCGTATGCGATTGACTTTGTTTGGTAGAGTGATTTCAGCGATGCGGGTAGTGGGACAGTTGGAAAGCGGCGATTCTCTATTTCAAGCGCAGATAAAAAGGGTCAATAGCGTAATTGCTCATGTGAAGACGCATTCGCACTTTACATTGGTAGCGCTCGATGAATTATTTACTGGAGCAAATTCTGTAGAAGGTCCTGCTGTCGCCTATGGCGCAGCTGTAGTTTTAGGTCGAACTCAGCATGCTATAACTATGTGCGCAACTCATTTTCCAAATCTGTTAGAGCTAGAACGCGAAGAGCCGGGGCTTTGGCGTAATTATTGCTTAAAGCGCGAGCAAGGCCGGGGGGATTTTCGTTTGCGCGTGGGCACGTGTAGGCTGCAAGATGGAATTGGCATTGCCCGTCATTTGGGCTTTGATGCGGAAGCTTTGCATATAGCTGAAACGATGCGCGGGCGTCTGCTTTAGAAACTTAAGCCAAAAAGGCATCGACAAGGTTTTTAAGCCGTTGGTCGCATCTTTGGATGGATTGTTCGATCCGGTCTGGATTTTCTTCCATTACTTCGGCGTAGATTTTGACTTTCGGTTCGGTTCCGGATGGGCGTATGACGAGTTTGGAGCGATCTTGTAGCCAAAATCTCAAGACATCTGAGCGCGGCAAGGAAAGTGGCGTCGATGTGCGGTCGATGAGGTTGATTTTTTGTCTTTGTTCATAATCTTCGATGCACACGACGGGTATGCCGCCGATGGAGGCGGGGGGGTGGGCTCTTAGGCGTTGCATTTGTTCTTGCATTTGCTTCATGCCCTCTGCGCTATCGGGAAAGTTTTGCGAAGTGAGTGATTCTCGATGTACGCCAAATTGTTCATAGAGTTGATAAAGTCGATCGATGAGGGTGATGTTTTGTTTTTTTGCCAAAGCTGCGGCTTCGGTAATCAAACAAGCTGAGATGATGCTGTCTTTGTCGCGTACATGCGTGCCGTATAGATATCCGTAAGATTCTTCTGCTCCGAAAAGATACTGCAAGCCATCGAATTTTTTTTCCCAGAGCGTTATTTGTTCGCCGATATATTTAAATCCAGTGAGGAGATCCACGCATGTAGCGTGAAAAGCGGTTGCAATTTGGGCGAAGAGTTCGGTTGTAACTATTGTTTTTACAAATGCGCTATTCTTTGGTAGTTCGCCTCTGTTTTGCAGCGTGCTGCAAATGTGAAAAAGGAGCAGGCATGCGGTTTGGTTTCCGGTAAGGCGGACTCCTTGTCCTTTGTCGAGTGCGACGACTCCCATGCGGTCTGCGTCGGGGTCGGTGGCGATAAGCAGATCTTTTTTTTGTTCAACGAGCTCTTGGCTCCCTAACTGGAGCGCTTTTGGTTCTTCGGGATTGGGGGAGGGAGCGTTTGTGAAATCTGGGTCGGGGTTTTGCTGGGCGCGCACTAGGCGTACATTTTGATATCCCCATCGGTTCAATGCAGCGGGTACGTTGCGTATTCCAGTGCCATGAAGCGGGGTGTATAGCACTTGTATGGAGGACGATGCAAGCTCAGGATAGAGTTGCAAGGGTTGAATGGCAGAAAAATACGCCTCGTCCAGTTCGCTGCCTATTCGATGAATGAGAGGGGAGTCTAAAGGTGCAATGGATACGTCGTTTAGAGTTTTGATGTTATGCACTTCGGTAATGATGCCTTCGTCATGGGGGAAAACAACCTGGCCGCCATCGCTCCAATAAACTTTATATCCATTGTAAATGGGAGGATTGTGCGAAGCTGTGATCATGATTGCGGCACTGCATTGAAAATGGCGGCAGCCGAACGAGACTAAAGGCGTAGGACAAATGTCTTTGGTTAAATATACTTTGATATGATTGCCGGCAAGGACGGAAGCTGCTGCTTGGGCAAATTCTTTTGAATGATGGCGTACGTCGTAACCGATAAATACGGATAACTGGTTAAGCGGACCGGATTTTTTGAGGTAGTTAGCAAGTCCTTGCGTCGCTGAGCGAATGGTATAGATGTTGAGCCGGTTCGTGCCAACTCCCATGATCCCGCGCATGCCGCCGGTGCCGAAGGAAAGATCTTTGAAAAAGGCGTCGGATAATTGTTGCGGGTCATTTTTGAAAAGCGATTGAATTTCGCTTTTTGTCGCCTCGTCATAAGGACCGTCTAGCCATAACTGAATGCGGCGCATCACGTCTTTTGCAATTGTAGTCATGCCGATAGCATGATCAAAAAGAGAAATTTTGCGCAATGAGATTGTCTAAGTAGGTCGCGCATTTTGCTTGGATTTCTACGCTAGACACGATGGGAGCGTCTGGATGATTAATCCCTTCGCAATGTTCAGCTGCTTCTTGCCAATCTTCGGGTTTTCGCAGGTTTTGAATCCACCAGGGGAATGTTTGGCATTGAATGGGACGGGCCTGGTATGCTTGGCAGCGGTTGTCTTTTAAAAAAATACAATCGGGAGAATCGGGGTGATCCAGCAGCGCTTGGTAGCCTTCGACCGTGTGCGTGTACTTTGTGCTAAATTCCTCAGTCGATAGAGAAAAATGCTCTGCGAGCCGTTCTAAATCATCGGGAGATAAATAAACGTAGCCAGGAGATCCTGTGCAGCATTTGCCGCATCCAGTGCATTTAAAACGCAAGCCGTCGTCAAACCAGGGAATCATCTCGTCCATTCAAATCTCTTTTTTTGTGTTATTGTCCATTGATTTTGCCATTGATATACTTCTATATCGATGCCGTGGTCATCGATTGTCAATAAATTCCACGATCCATGTTTTTGCAAAGCGGCGCAACCGCTGTCGAGAATGATGGGCAGGTTGCTCGGCTGTAAATTGGCGATGGTGTGGCGATGAGTGTGGCCGTGTAGGTAAAGTTTGATCCGGCAATCGCTTTTTACTATTTTGAGCAATTCTTCACTGCGCTTCAAAGTTCTGCGATAGCTATCGTGTTGAAAAAAAGGGTAGTGATTGAGCATTAAAATGGAACTGTTTTGAGGGATGGTGTCTAAAGCGGCTTGAAGATTTTCTTGCAGCTGTTCGGAAAACAGTCCTCTAGATGAGTAGAGATTGGTGGCGCGTGCAGTGTCGAGCGCGATTACCCACCAGCCATCGCGGATTTGCCGCGCTTCTATGCCATCTCGAGCTAGGTCAAATAAATTTGCTTTTTTGGGATTTTGGATGGCTTGATACAAGTGTTTATTTCGAAAGGCTCGATATGTATAGCAGTCATGATTGCCGGCTACTGCAATCCAAGGCGCGTCGAGCTGATCGATCCATTGTTTTGCATCTTGAAACTCCGAAGGCAATGCGGTAGAGGTAAAATCGCCTCCCAGTAACACAAGCTCGGCTTTTCGGGATCGCAGCAAGGGGGGGATCATTGCTACTTGTTCTGCAGATAGCTCGTTTTTGCGAAAAAAAAACCAGTTGCTAAGGCCTAAAAATCTTTTTGACAGTAGACGCAATGGATTGAGCGTGACTCGAGTAAAATGAAAATCTGAAATTTGAGCGATGCAAAGAGGTTTCACTCGGGTCATGATACCTTGAGTGCCTAATTACAGGGGAGCTGTTTTTTTGCCCATGTTTTGAAACATGGGCAGTTTGCTTTATTTTTAAAGGGGAGGCGTTTTTTTGTGGCTTGGTTTCGCTCCCTTTGGCTTTGCATTGTTCGTGCGGTCAAAAACCGGCACGCGATGCTTCATCTGCTTGTTTCTCTCCTCCGGTGAAGGCGATGAAATCGCTCTGCTTTCTCTTTCTTGGCGCAAACGCTCTTTGGCTTGCTTTTTGACTTGCTGCATTGTTTGTTTGCGATCTTCCCCTCGATGCTGCATGTCATATTGTTCTTCTGATGACTGTTCGCGTGCTGTCGAACGGATGATGTTGCGGTTAAGCTTCTTAATGTGATGTGGTAAATCTTTCATAGGTCCCCTCCAAGGTAGAGGTTATCCGGATTTTGATTTAATTTCAAAAAGTTTATAAGTACTTGATTTGTCGTAATAAAGTACTTCCAATTTTCTCTGGTTAGTTTTGTTTTGTTGAAAAATGGGTGGGGGTAGACGATGCGGTTGGGACCCCAACCGGGGCGCCAAAATGTAAGTTGTTCTCGGCTGGAGCCGATGGTGATGGTGGGAATGTTGAGATTAGAGGCTAGATGTCCGGGGCCTGAGTCGTTTCCGATAAAAAAAGCTGACTCATAGAGAAAGCTGGCTAGTTCTGAAAGGGTTGGAAATGTGGGGACTAGGCAGGGGGCGAACCCTAATTGAATGAGTTTATTTTGTAATTTATGGAATCGGCTGGGGAGCCAATTTTTTTTCGTGGATGAGCTTCCGGTATGAATGGCAACTCGGGTATTGAATTTGCGATGGATTAGGTGGGGGAGCGGGGTGATGCCGTTGTCGTTTTTCGAGGGGGTGTGAAAGAGGGCGCTGCATGCGGATTGTATGTTTTGGGCTATGCAGATTTGCTTTGAGCACAGAAAATCCAATGAGGGGCGCAAGGGAGGGTGCTTTAGAGGGTCATGGGCGCCGTAAATGAGATAGGTGGGTTTTGGCAATTGTAGAATTTGGCGCGCTAGAGGGGAATTGTCGTGCTGAAGGAGGATTGCGTCGAAGGTGTTTAAGGAGGTAAGTGTATCGGTGGTGGGCCTGGGGGCGAATCGAGCGTTTGGAAACCAGTCGCTCAAGCTGTGGATAGGATCGGAAAAAAGGGTGGTTTGATGGCCTATTTCTCGGAGGCGGTGGGCGCAGATTTGCATGAGAAGGGCGTCGCCGATGCCGGCGGATGCTACAACGGCAATGGACTGAGGTGGGGGGGGCTCCATGATGACCTAGTGTGAGGAGTTTTCAACAAAAGCGAGGTGCTTGACGCGCAAATCGACGATGCGTGGGGCAAAGCGGCCCCCTTCTTGCAACTGAGCGAGTTGTTTTTCGTAGTCTTGGGCCATGGCTTTGCGCAAAGAAAAAAAATGTTGGAGCTGTTCGGCGTAGTCTTTGGTAGCCAGGCGCAAGATTTTAGGAAAGGTAAAGCTAACGGCTCGGCCGTTTTGTTCTATAGTGAGTTCTTCTTCGGTAAAAAGGACGATTTCTCTTCTGCCAAGTGTCGGTGCAAATGCATTGGAAACATCGATTCTTTTGACGGATAGTCCATCTTTCCATGAAGAGCCTTCGAATGTCTGTAATAAATCCAAAGCGAGTTTTAGGTGGCGGTTATGAAGTGGACTTTTCCAGAGTCCTCCTTTTCTTCCCTGGGTATCTTCGGGCGCTGCAAAGGGAGGAAGTCCTAGATACACTTCGGTCATTGCTTTGGGTGAGAAAAATGGGGTAACTGGAAATAGATAGCCTTCGTTGTCTATGGCGATGTTTTTGTAATCGGCAATCCATGCGATGGGTTTTCTGACTTCATAATCGACGTAGAGGGTGTTAGGGGGCATGCGTTTGACAGCCGCGGCGCGGATCAAAGGGGATGCGAGAAGGCGCTGCTGGGCTTCTTGTGGATGAATGGCATAAAGGCTAGTGGGCGAATCTGCGCTGAGGTGGAGCAGTTCTGCGAGATAAGTAGTTTTTAGGGCTTCTTTTTCCGGGCCTGTTTGTACGATGGCTGTGATGCAGTAGGTGTCGGTATTCAATCGATTTTTTTGCCAGCGTTGAAAGACAAAATATCCGCTAATGCTCAGGGTGCAGGTGATAGATGTGGAAGCAACGAGCAGGAAGATCGCTTGGCGTGCGGTCCATTGCGGTCCCATTACTGGCTCCGAACCTCAGACAGACGGCGCTGCCGATGCATGGATAAAATGAGCAGATTGTCACACAACTGTGTTAAATTCATATTCGATTCTTTCCACATCATTGGATAGGCTGAGGTGGGGGTAAATCCGGGCATTGGATTGATCTCGTTCATCCAGAAATGGCCATTTGCATCGTAAAAGAAATCGATGCGGGCCAGTCCTTTGCAGCCGGCAGCGCGATACATGGTTAAAGCGAGTTCTTCGCCGATTTTTTGATCGCGGATGGAGATGCGCGCTGGGATGGCGCATCCGCAGGCGGCAGCTCCATATTTACTCTTGTAATCGTGAAAACCTAAATTGAGAATTTCGGCCGATTTAGCGATTCGGATGTACTCGTTGCCGAGCAAGCTGTATTCGATTTGAATGCCGAGTACTTCTTTTTCAGCGATGAGTGTATCGTCGTACGACAATGCGATCTGAGCGGCTTTCAGGGCCTCTTCGGGATTGGTTGCGCGGCTGACGCCAATGCTCGAACCGAGGTGCGCGGGTTTAATCCAGACCGGATAAGATTCAATTTTCCGCAGTAAAATCGAAGGGTCTTTGCGAAAATCCACTGCGTGAATTTCTACATAAGGAGCGGTTGGAACTCCATGCAAAAGGGCTAATTGTTTGGTCCATCCTTTGTGCATACAGATGGCAGCAGATCTGTAATCGCATCCGGCATAGGGAATTTGCAACGCGGCTAATAAGCCTTGAATCATGCCGTCTTCGCCTTCAGGTCCATGGAGCATGGGAATGGCCGCGTCGCACTCAGCAAGCTCTTTTATGATGTCAGGAGCTATTGCAGAGGCGCTTGTTGCAACACTGAATTGCTTTTCGAGTTTTTCCAATGCATCGGGTCCTGTAATCCAGATGCCTTGTTTTGTGATGGCAAAGCATTTAACGGTATAAAGAGATGCATCGAGGGCTTGCAAAATTTGACGCGCGGAAGAAATCGATACCTCGTGCTCGGGGGAGGTTCCTCCAAAAAGCAATGCGATGGTCCATTTTGGCGCACGTTTGGCATAAGAGTCGATGATCGAGGGTCCGGCCGTAGTGATATCTCCGGCCCCGATTGTTAATACGACGTCGTGGGGTTCTAAAAGCGCAGCGGCCCCGGCTTCTAATGAGGAGCGAGGGAAAAAGTAGAGTTTGGATTTGAGTTTTGCTCTCATTTTTTCGTAAAGAAGTAGCGTTGATCCTCCTTCCAGAGGAGCTTCCCCGGCGGCGTAAATGTCAGTCATGATCACGAGATCTGCAAGCTCGAAACTCAAAGCAAATGCGTCGGCCAATGCTCTTACACGGCTATGACGGTGCGGTTGAAATACAGCAACGAATCGACGTTCGCCGATTTTTTCGCGTAGAGCTTCTAAAGTAGCGCGAATCTCGGTGGGGTGATGTCCGTAATCATCGTATAAATCAACGGTTCGTGTTTTTTTTTTCCATTCCAATCGGCGTTGAGCGCCGGAAAAAATGCGCAATGCGCGACGGATTGCGCTATCGGAAATGCCAAGCTTCAAGCACAGGCCGAAAACGGCGGCGCCATTGAGGGCATTGTGTTTGCCAAAAAGATTGAGCTCGACTTGCGGATAATATTTTTTGTCCCATTCAATGTCGAAAACAATTCCGTTTTCCCGTTGCGAAAATGCGGAAATTTTCAATTGATTCTGCGCGCCAAAACCGTAACTGATTCCAGGGGGGTTGAGGCGGCAAAGCCGCTCATCGTCGCCACACCAAAAAATATGATCGCTGTGGCTTCCCTGTCGAAAAAATTGAGCAAAGGCGGCATCGAGAAATTGCGCTGTTTTCCAATAATCGAGATGTTCATCTTCTAAATTGGTGACAATTGCGCCGAAATAAGCGGTTTTTAAAAACGAAGCGTCGCTTTCATCGGCTTCTGCGACGAAATAGGGTCCCCGTCCTGACCTGCCATTGGTTTGGAAATTGCGGTGAATGCCGCCTAGAGCAAAACTCGGTTCTAAGCCGGCTTCATGGAGAACTAAGGCTAAAAGAGAAGAAGTCGTAGTCTTGCCATGGGTGCCAGTGACGAGTAGAGGGCGCCTTCCTTGCATGAGAAAGTCGAGAAAGTCGGAGCGATGCATGATAGGGAGGTTGAGCTCTTTAGCTCGAAGCATTTCGGCGTTTTCTTCTTTGACAGCGCTGCTATAAATGACTGTGGTGGCGGATCCAAGGGCATCTGCGCAATGGCCGATGCGCACTGCAGCACCTTCACGGCTCAATTCATCGAGCAGTTCGCTTAAGCACATATCGGTGCCTTGCACAGTGTCGCCGCGCTGGATTAAGATGCGCGCTAGTGCGCTCATCCCGATGCCGCCCATCCCAATTAAATGATATACCTCTTTATTCACGCAAAGCCTCCCATTTGAGCTACGACAGCATCAAATGCAACTGCTTTATCTTGCTCCTTTTGCGATCGGAAAGCAAGTTTCATTCTCTTCCAGTCGCACTCATCGATGAGCACGCTGAGTATTTCGGCAGAAGTTTGCTTTTGTTGAATGCAAATTCCGCAGCCTTTTGCTTGCACAAATTCGGCGTTGCGCGTTTGATGGTCTTCCGCTCCGTGCGGATATGGAATCATCAGCGCGGGAATTTCATAGCGCAGAAGTTCCGCAATCGTTCCGGCTCCGCTTCGACAAATGGCAAAATCAGCTGCTGCATAAGCGTCCGTCATGTTAGGTTCAAAATCTTTTACAATGGCTGCAATGCCGAGATAGTCATAGAGCTGTTTGACTTGATTGGCAGCAGCTTTGTTGCCCGCTAGGTGAATAGCTTGCAAATCTTTGTTTTTGAGTGCTAAAGGTGCTATTTCATTGAGGAAATGAGCTCCTTGAGAACCTCCAAAGATCAGAACTGTAGAGATGTCGGGGCGCAATTGATAACAAGATCTCGCTTCTGCTTGGGTTTTTACACGTTCTAAAATCCAGGGAAATAGGGGGACTTGTATGAGTTTTGATTGCGATTTGGTTTGAGGCAGTTGAATGGTGATGGCTTTAGCAAAAGGGGCGAAGAGCCGGTTGACTTTTCCCATGATTCGATTGGCTTCATAAAGGACAATTTTTTTTCTGAGAAGTACAGCAGCTAAAAGGATCGGCACGGTATGATAACTGCCAAATCCCACCACAACACTTGGGTTATAGCGTCGCAAAACTTTCATTGCTTGGCGGGTTCCATTCCATATAGCGCCTAAAAAAGCAATCGGATGGCTCAATGGAGCTGATGTGATTTCATCAAAGCCAAAGGATTCGCGTGTGAAATAAGGACTTGAGCAGAGATGGTAGCCTGCAAAGTGGACTTCGCATGAATAGTTTTGCATTAAAAGCCGGGCGAGCTGCTGCGCCGGAATTAAATGACCTCCGCTGCCGCCTGCTGCGATGAGCACACGTTTTTCCATGCCGCAGTATTATATATAAAAACATAGATTCAGAGTCAATTGCAATTGTCTCAATAGCTTGTCAGGTCAGGCTTGTCCAAAATAATCGTGATATCGCGCCGAATGTCCACATGCGGCGGCGCTGCAGGGTATTGAGGTCGGGTAGCGCTCTCCTCTACCACCTTATCCCATAATTCACTGACAATGCGATTTTGAGCTTCTCTTTCTTGCTGTAGTCGGGTTTGCCAATCTTGATAGTCATCCTTGGCAGCCCAGGCAGAATCTTTTTTGCTTAAATTAATTTTCATAATTTAATTGTCTCTTATTTATTATTTAGTTTTAAACTGTTTTTGTATATTATTGATTTGCAAGGATGTTTTGAAATTATGACTACTGTAACTTTAGATCAGGGCCCGGTTTCGGGCGTGTGTGAAGAAACTGCTCAGAATCAGAAAGTTGGGAGGATGCTCACGACTTCTCGATCTTTGCGAGTCGAACGTGTGCCCGTATCTCAATATGGGCAACTCGAGAGAATATTGAGTATTTGGCGTGATTTGGCTTCCGCTAAAATGGAGCTGGCGCAAGAAGATGGTGAAGCATTGCGATTTCAACATAGTATCAATTTAATTCGCTCTTTACAAAAAGCGGTCCAGGCGCCTTTTTCCAGAGGTGAAGTTTGTGTGCGCTGTCTGGACTTTGAGGGAAATACAGTCGGAATCATGCGAAGAGAAGAGGTTGAGATGTCGGACGACGTCTTGCCAATTTATGCGCTAGCAACGCATCCTCACCACTTATATTCTGTTTCAAATCCGGAAAGAGTGAAGGGTATTGGCCGCGCTTTGATACAAGAAGCGGAAAAAGCTTTGGGAGCTGTGGGCGGAGGAAGGCTTGAGGTGTGTGCAACTTCGAGTGCGCCGCCGTTTTATCGTCGATTGGGTTTTGTAGAAGACTATGAGTCTTTAGATCCGTCGGGGACTGTAACCACTCTTGTAGAGATGGTCAAGCTGGTAGAGCCTACCCCCCCTTCCACCTAGGGACTCTCCCATTGCCTCCTCAATGATTACGCCAATAAAAATTTTTTAGTAAAATTTTTAATTGTCGACTCAGGTTTTTTTGGTATAATTTTATAGCCGAATTAATTGATGTTAGTTTATTTGCTTTTTTAAATCATGTATAATTGCTTTTAAATTAAAGTGGTTGGCTATGGTTATTGCAGTAAATTCACATCATGGGTTAGCAAGTTGTCGATTGAAAGTGGAGCGTCTGTCTTCAGAAAAGAAAGAAGAATTGGTCGTTTTGCTTAGGAACTGGTTTGATTATGCAAATGAACAAATGCAGCGAGCGGGGGAGCTAGAAGATTTGCAATCTCATGCTCTTTTTCAGAGTAGTGTTTGTGTACTGTTGGGCTCGGGCAATGATGTGCAAGATTTTGATGAGGACGGAGTAAGTTATTGGTTTCGCTGCATCACGACAACCGGTGATGTAGTAGGTTTAATGCAGTTTTCTATACAGGAACAAACGGTAGAGAATAAGCAATTGGAAATCCATTGGCTGATGACTAATCCCGCGCATTTGCGATCGCCGTTAAATGCACAAGTCATGGACCGGGTATCAGGCGTGGGAAGCGCTCTAGTCCAAGTGGCAAATCAATTTGCTACAAGTAACCATGTGCGTATGATGAAAGTTCGCGCTTATGAAGCTGCTAGGGGGTTTTATGAACGCTGTGGTTTTGTGAACGATCCCCCAAATCAGTTATATCGCTCTACAATTTTTATGGTAAAGTCTGTGGCTGATAGAGTTTTTGATGATCTAGTAGCAGATTCTTGAAGGGACCTCTTTCGAAACTCAGTAGTTACGAAGATTTAACGCAAAGACGCTAACATACTTTTATCTATAAGTTTTTTTGACAGAACATTTTGTTTCTGCAGTTGTCATATACAGAGTAATTGCGCTTCGTTTTAAGGAGAGTCGTGTAGATGGGCCAAAAAAAAGGCTTACTCCAAAAACGGAGTATCTTACGATCTCCAATATAACGGGGTCAGTTGACCTCAAAAACTCGTTTCGTTCGAAAGCCCCTACGAAAACTTCAATGGAAGTTTTCGTAGGGGCTTTCGAACGAAACGAGTATAGACTGCTATCCAAGCGCTCAACAAAATGGCTCGTGTACTCATGGTTTACCGAATGCGGAGACGGTCG
>JAJXVT010000002.1 GCA_021781995.1 bacterium
CCGATCTCAAGACATGAATTTGGACCTTGTCGAATCCATCGCGTTCCACCAATTTGACCAACTCGTCTCGTGCCGATGCAGCATACGATTTGTACAGTTCCAATTGAGCGTCCGATAGCTGGCAGTGATATACAATCTCGGAAACCGGAGGCAAATCCTGGAGAACATCGCTCTTCATGCGGCGCAAAATAAACGGAGACACCTTTTTTTTGAGATATTCGATATTTTGCACATGCTGAGTTCCCTGAACTCGAATATATTTTTCCAAAAAACGATCGTAAGAACTCAAGAAGCCCGGCATCAAAAAATCCATCAAACTCCACAGTTCATCCAAAGAATTTTCGATCGGAGTACCCGTTAAAATCAATCGATGCGCCGCTTGGATCATTTTGACTGACTTCGCATTTCGTGTTCCCCGATTTTTGATGTGCTGAGCCTCGTCTAACACTGCATAAGAAAACGGAATTTGGCTGTAGACATCAATATCTTTTTGCAACAGCGTATACGACGTAATAATCACATCGAACTCAGTCATTTTCTGCAACAACTTTTTTCTTTGCGTCGGAATGCCATCAATCACAATCGATTTGAGCTTCGGATTGAACTTATGCAATTCCTCTTTCCAATTGTATAACAGCGAAGTCGGGCAGACAATCAACGTATGAGCATCTTTATTTTTGAGTTGATTTTGCGTAATTGCCGAAATTGCCTGAACCGTCTTTCCAAGGCCCATATCATCAGCCAAAATTCCATTGAGGTACATATGGCGCAATTTTTCAAGCCAATGAACCCCTTCCAATTGATAAGGCCGCAAATCCGCGCGAACCTCTTTAGGAAGAGGCGACGGCTCAAGAGCGATTTCCCCTAACATTTGACTTCTGATCTCAATTAATTTTTTCGACATAGTGAAGTCAACTGGCAGTCCATCAAAGACACGGGCATCGATCGTTGCCAAATTCCAAAGAGGGCGCTTTTCTTTATGATCGTCTAATTTTTTAATACCCAATTCATCAAACAAATGAACCAAACGGCCTAAACGCTCTAGATCCAGCACCAAAATTTTAGAAAACCGAGGCCCTGCATCTTTCGCTCGACCCTTTACTGCATCTAGCTCGATATATGAGCGCCGAGATGCGACACAATCCCATAAAAGCTCAAGCTTGACACCCTTTAAAGCGCCTTCAGCTTTTAAATCGATATCATAATAACCAACCGTATCGCTAGCATCTAAAGCCAAAATAAATTTAGTTTCATCATAAATGAACTGATCTAGCAAATTTTGCGGGCACTCGAACGCAATGCGATTTTGGTAGCGCGGAATCGTCCCCGTCATAAACTCTACGATTTTCTTTTCCGTTTTTGCCAAATACGTTCCCGTCTGCGGATTGAAGACAAAATCCTGCAACAGCTCTTCAACGATTTTACGTTCCTCCACCAAATTGCGCGCTAAAACCCCTTCACCGGTCACAAACGACTGAATCTCATCGTATTCCAGTTTAGACGCCACAGCAGGCAATTCCTGACCATCATAACGAAAGAAAAGAGCCGCTTCCAATTCCCCATCTAAGTACGACAAATGACATCTAGCCGCAAGAACCCCCGCAAAAGGCAACGTCACGAATTTATCTAAAATGCCAGCGCCTTCCACCTCGCCGAACTTACGCAATTCCGGCAGAGAATTTTCAACAAACGTACCGAATAATGGCTCAGGGATCGTCATCTCGCGCAAAGACCCCAAATGCAGTAAGTGAGGCCGTTTGATATGAGATTGAAATCGATAATACGTATCTTGATAAATCAATCCCGGCTGCGTACACTCGAACAAAACAGCCTCATCCATATCCAAAACAGTTCCACTCAAAACCAATTTTGGCCGAATTAAAATTTTAGCAGCCGGAGGTTCGATATATTCCAAACCAAATTTAAAAATCACAGGCGTAGAAGCGTACTTAAGAGGCGTTTCGAGCGTTCCCAGATACAAACAAGGCAAAGCAGGCAATTCCTCATCGAGGTCTTTAAAACCCCGAGGCCCCATTTGCCGCACTCCCGCCTCGTGCATTTTAGCCAATACCAAGCCAAACACATCCGGATCTAAAGAAGCCACCCGTTGAGCCCGCTCATTTTGAGTCGAATCCTGAATGCGCGAATGAACGAGCAGCATTTGCAACAAACTAGAACCCGCTTCATTGAAACTATTTGATGAAAAAAATAGTTTACGCCCCCCCACGAATAAAGGCTCCTCGTGGCGCACCGCCTCGAAAAAACCTTTTAAGTGAGAAATTTGCAGCGGTTTAGAGCGAGAAGGAAGCCGAAGCGCCAGCTGAAATTCCACCTTCGCCTTTTGCTGAAGCGATTGCGGGTTAAAAATCACAGCCAATTCAGCCGACGCTAAAGTCCCCTCTTCCTCTGACAAGAAAAACGGCGAGGTAGACAAGACATCCGACGACGCCACATACTCTTGTAAAATCTGCTTTTGATACCGTGCATCTTGCTTGACAACTTCCTTATCCTGAGCTTCCTTAATGGCCTCAATCAGTTCCTGCTTATCTTCCGCAGTGCCTAGTTGATCGCTTCCCTCCAAATCAGATTCTTTGGAAAATTCCACCAAAAGCGCGTCCATTTTTTCTTCTAGATAAAAAATCAAAGCAGCCAAATGCTGACAATCATAACGGCTTGGACAATCGCAATTGGTATGTACAGCTTGCGACTCAAAACGATCTACCTCGATTTCACTTTCATAGGCATTTTCAAAGCTGCCTAAAATCTTACTATTGAACCGAATAGTTTCCTTATCGAGTTTGATAATCTTTGCCGACAACACCCGATTTTTTTCGTACAACGATTTCCCCTCTTTGAGGATATTCGAGGAAAAATCTTGTCTCATCTTCCGAAAATTGAGCATTGCGCGCTCCTCTCCTAATTGGCCCGGTTCACGATTCTTGAATCACTTTCGTATACCGATTTTTCTAAACTTGTGCAATGAAAAATTTTATCTCAAGAGCCGACGAAAATTTTACAGCAGCTCCCCAACCTCATGGCACTACCACATTCATGCTGCGAGCGATACCTTCCAAAACCCAGGACAAACGCATCGATCCATCCCGTTCCGAAAAGCGATATTGATCTATGCGCTGCAATATCAATTGCGTCAATTGCCGCGCCCGTTCTAATTGGCATATCTTTTGCGAAAACACAATCTCGCATACATTGCGTTCCACCAAGCCCGGCCACCACACCTGCCACGCACCCAGCTCCTTCCATTCCCCGCAAGCACTGCGCTCATCTGCGAATGACAAAACCAAACGCCATCCTCGCTCTTGAGCGCCCTCCTCCGGAAAATCGACCCGAATATTTTGCAGCGTTGGCCGCAGAGCGGACATTTCTATCGCCATAATCCTTCCTCAGCAAAGTCGCATCCTATAACTGCAAAGACTTTTTTTCAATCTAACGAGCAATTACGGCGCGAATTTCGAATCCACCTCTTCAGCACCCACCCCCTTTTTCACCAACAAATACCTGAAATCTCCGCAGGGGAGCACATGCGAAAGGACGAAGAGCAAAGCAATTGCTTTGAGCAGCCCGCGCCAACCCCATTCCACCGCTTCAGCACCGTAGCCCCCATCCCACCTATTTCACTAACAAATAGCTGAAATCTCCGCAGGGGAGCACATGCGAAAGGACGAAGAGCAAAGCGATTCGCTTTGAGCAGCCCGCGCCTTTGAATCGCAACGCCGAATTGCAGCGCAGGAGAGCCCCGTTTCAGGGCGTGGGGGGACCAGTGCTTTGCACGCCCCCCCGACGAGCACGCAATAGGCCGGACCCTGAAGGGTAGGCCGATCGGATAAGCGAGGCGAAGGCACCGGGGCAGCGGGGGTGGAGCGATAGCGAAACGGCCCGACTGTCTTTAGAAACCCCAAACCCAATCCCCAATCCCTCATCCAACCTCTGCAGCACATACAACGATTTTGCACACAAATATTGCAAGAAAATACCCCAATGCGCTATTCTTCTGACCTTTCTGCGGGCGTAGCTCAGTGGTAGAGCATCACGTTGCCAACGTGAGGGTCGTGAGTTCGAGCCTCATCGCCCGCTTATCCTTTTCGATTACATAACTCTGGAGTCTTAAGTGTTATCTCTCGTACAAGAAGAATTTAAAAACGAGGAATTAAGCCTCGTCGTCCACCGCAAACCAGATTGCCTCGTTGAATTTGACGTTCACGCTACAGCCGAGCTCATTCAGAAAGCAAAAAAACTAGCGACGAAAAACGTAGCCAAAGAAGTTGAAATCCCCGGTTTCCGCAAAGGCAAAGCCCCCAATGAAATCGTCGCGAAAAAATTCGCCCCCCAAATCGAGCGCGAATTGCACAAACAACTCGCAGACCAAGCCTACATTGGCGCACAAAAACTAGCGCACGTCCATCTGCTCAACAACAACGCGAAAATTTCTTACGACCTCAAATCCTTTGATTCAAACGGTGCCCATCTCGTTTTCTCTTTTGAAACCGAACCCCAAATCCCCGTTGTAGACAAAGCCCTATTCGAAAGAAAGCCCGTTGAAAAACCCGAAGTCTCCGACAAACAAATCGACGAAGCAGTCCGTCAAATGATGTTCTTTTATGCCCAGTGGACTCCCGTAACCGAACGGCCCATCCAAGATGGCGACTACATCATGATCGACCTCGACACAATCGACGGAGAAACAACCACTCAAGTATTTCGCAACGTTCGTTTTGAAGTTTCTAAAGAAAGAATGGCCGCCTGGATGCAAAACCTCGTTGCAGGCGCCAAATCAGGCGACGTTTTAGAAGGCATGAGCGAAGCCGATGCAACTGCAAGCGACAAAGAAAAAGAAGAATTTCAACCGAAAAAAGTCCGCCTTACCATTTTGAAAGTCGAAGAAGCACAACTCCCCGCCCTCGACGACGAATTTGCAAAAAAAGTCGGATCGGAAACAGTTGAAGCAATGCGCAAATCCATTGAAGACCTCCTCAATGCACGAGCAGAAGAAAAAGTTCAAAAAGACCTTCGCGAACAAATCAATGATTTTTTAAGCGAAAACTACCCATTTGACCTTCCCAAATCACTCATTGCAGCAGAGACCAATCACCGCCTTCAACAATTGATGCAAGAGAGCAAATTTAAATCCGAATGGAATCGTTCCAGCGAAGAAGAAAAAAAGAAAATCGAAAACAACGTAACCAACGAAGCCATTCAAGCAATTCGCATTTTTTACATCTCTCGAAAAATTGTCCAAGATGCAAAAATTCCTGTTACCCACAAGGAAATTCAGGAAGAAGCAGTCGCAACGATGAGATATTTTAGTTCACCGAAAACCGACCAAATCCCGAAAGAGTTGTTTGCTTTAGCGCTCTCGAAAATCTTGCTTGCGAAAGCGCAAGATTTCATTTTGGGCTTGACCTCGACAGAACAGCCGACTATATAATAGACCAAACAACCTTGAGGAACTGCATGTCTCTTACGCCTTATGTGATTGAAGACACAGGACGCGGCGAGCGTTCGATGGATATCTATTCGCGCCTGTTAAAAGATCGAATCATTTTCATAGGCACTGAGATATCAGATCCAGTTGCAAACGCAGTTGTCGCGCAACTTCTATTTTTAAAAATGGAAGATCCTAAAAAAGACATCAACCTATATATCAACTCGCCCGGCGGATCGATCACTGCCGGATTAGCGATCCTCGATACGATGCTCTATTTAGGATGCGACGTCAACACATACTGCATCGGACAAGCAGTTTCCATGGCAGCGATTTTACTTGCAGCCGGAACCAAAGGCAAGCGCTTCGCACTGCCCCACAGCCGCATCATGATTCACCAACCATACGGCGGCGTCATGGGCACCTCCGAAGACATCGCATTGCAAGCCAAAGAAATACTCGAGCTAAAAAAAATTACAAGCACACTGCTCTCTCGCTTTACAGGCCAAACCCTAGAGCGCATTACCGAAGACGCAGAACGAGACTTCTACATGGATCCAGAAGCAGCCCTTAACTACGGCCTCGTCGACCAAATTGCACGCCCATCTGCACCAAACACAGCAGAGCAACCCAAAGCCCCGCTTTCTAGCCCAGCCTCAGTATGACAAAAAAAACACACACAAAAGAACCTACCACCTGCTCCTTTTGCGGTCGAACCGAAGATCTCGTAGAGAAACTCATTTCCGGACCCAATGCATACATTTGCGACAAATGCGTTACACTCTGCCTTGACATAGTTCAAAAAAAGCCCGTTTCGTATGAAATGAAGCTTTTAAAACCCAAAGAGATCAAACAACATCTCGACGAGTACATCATTGGCCAAGAGACCGCTAAAAAAACCATTGCCGTCGCCGTTTACAATCACTATAAAAGAATTCGTTCACTCTCCAAAACTCCCGAAGTAGAATACGGCAAATCCAACGTACTGCTCATTGGCCCCACCGGTTCAGGCAAGACTTTACTTGCAAGAACCCTCGCCATGATTCTCGACGTCCCCTTTGCCATTTCCGACGCCACCACCCTCACCGAAGCAGGGTACGTGGGAGAAGACGTGGAAAACATCATTTTACGTCTTGTGCAAGCAGCAGATTACGATGTCGCCAAAGCAGAACACGGCATTATCTACGTCGATGAGATCGATAAAATCCGCAAAACCACCTCGAACGTATCCATCACCCGCGACGTTTCCGGCGAAGGCGTACAACAAGCCCTGCTCAAAATTGTCGAAGGAACAGTTGCCAACGTCCCTCCCAAAGGAGGAAGAAAGCATCCCAACCAAGAATACATTCGAGTCAACACCCAAAACATCCTTTTTATCGTCGGCGGCGCCTTCAATCATCTAGACAAGCAAATCGCCAAACGCCTTGGAAAAAGCACCATTGGATTTGATTCAGCAAACAAACGCGTTTTCAACGCAGACGAGACCAACTATCTCCTTTCCCAAGTCGAACCCGAAGATCTCATTGCCTTTGGGATGATTCCAGAATTTGTGGGCCGCTTTAACAGTTTAGCTAATTGCAATGAGCTCACAGAGCACGATCTCGTCGACATTTTGACAAAGCCCAAAAACGCGATCATCAAACAATATAAGCAGCTTTTTACCGAAGAAAATGTGCAACTCGAATTTACCCAAGAAGCTTTGCTAGCCATGGCTAAAAAAGCCAAAGAAACCGGCACAGGAGCTCGCGCGCTGCGCATGATCACCGAAACACTGCTTAGAGATTTAATGTTTGAAGTCCCCTCAGATCCATCGATCAAGGAGATCATTATTGATCAGGACGCAATTTTAAATAATGCCCCACCTCGAGTGATTCGAGATCGTTCCGCTTAGATTGAAAATTATACCAGAACCGATTCTTCAATCACGAGTGGTATACAAGGAGTCAATGGCAATTGGCTCCAAGCAGCCATCTGTTAGCTTTCCACTAGGCTTCTTCTTCGTTATCACTCGCTACTGATAGATGGGCAGAACTCAGGTGGTGGCTCGCGTTGTCGGAGACTGCGTCCGAATCCTCACTACCACTAACGCTTACCTCCGCTTCAGATTCATCATCATCTACATCTGACCTCGACGAAGCAACTGGGATCTTCTGTTTAAGCGCTGTGACAGTTGCCCGCTGATCTAACCCAGACAAACGTCCAAAAAGTCGATGGAAGCATGGCGATTTTATTATTACATCCTCGTTCATCTCGACTTCCTTCAGGGCAGCTTCAAGCTCTATCCACGCAGAGGCATTGGATTCTTGCGTCATGTCCACTCCCGTAACGTGACAAGCAAAACGATACAATTCACGCTTCCCATCAAATGCCATCATAGCAAGTTCAGTAGCATACTGCTCGTGTGCAGCTTTCACTTGACTTTTTGCTTTATCCGACAACCCACCCAATGGGAAATGCTGTTTTGTAGCCTCCAAAGCCGCTGCCTTTCTGCTCTTAAATAACTGTTGCACAGCATCTCGATAGGCATCGGGCGTACGCTGATTTTCCTTCGGTTCGAACTCTTCCCACCGCAGGCACTTCCGCGCCCGATCAGTATGAAAATCAATCGCCACCCAGTCTAATCCTTCCATCACAGCTTGCGCAGCGGAGGGCAATGTGTCTGTACACGAATGTTTATTCCCCTTCACTCCATGCGGTATAGAAGCAACTGAACAATGCTCAGGAGCTCGCTTATTTCCCTCATAAATGGGCCATGCAATGCTAGTTTCGGTAGATTGATACAAACGATTCACTAGGTTGCGCAAATGTTCGATTTCTTTATGATCAGATCCGACAGACTGACTGGTCCCATCTACATGAATGATTGTACATAGATTTAGATCATAGCTTTGCCCTGTTGTACGTAATTTGTCTAGCGCTTCTTTCATGTCCTCTGTTAAACTTGCGTCGGGTATGCGGTACTCCCTCCCTCCGATCGTTACATAAAGCCCATAGGTTGAATCTACAGGAGGCGGAGACGGTTGTCGAAGCTCCACTTCCACAGCTGGGGCAGAAACCCCATTAACAGAATTAATTGACATAGAGTTATACCATAGTTAATTAAATCAATTTTATCACATTAATTAATATATATCAACGAACAAAAAAAAAGCCATCTAGCCCAATCGGGATAGATGGCCAATAACCTAACCCCAACCTTAGACCGGATTGTTGGAGTTGCTGATAGCTCCCAGCAGCGTTTGAATGAACACATTGACATTGCTGCCCAAATTAGTAGCAACTTGATTCAACGTCGACTGAGCAGATTGTATAGAAGTATTTGCAAAATCAGCAATTGCTTTCAAAGCTTCTTGTTGAGCCTGAAGTGTAACATGATTTGCTTGTTCCTCTTGTCCCCATGCTGTCAAGGTAGTGGACATGGCACTGGTCAGCGCCTGAACGTTTTGTCCCATTGCCGAAACAGCTTGCTGTTTTGAACGCACCGCGGTATCCAAAGAAGAAACCTTATCAGTTAAGGCATTTTTAAATTGATTCAATATCTTAGCACTTGCGGGATCCGCCATCAGAGTTTGGATATCTTCTTTATATTGAGCCTCTCCACCCGGAGCCCCATTTTTCCCCGGATACGTCTCTACTTTCTGACCCATATTAAATCCAGCCAAGCGCTCCCTAGCACCCGCCACGTCCAACGCCGAAGGCTTATTAACCCCATTAGAGACTCCTCCTACGCGCATCTTTCCATCTAAAGTAGTTTCATTGAGCGTATTTTTCATGCCTTGCGCATTGGTTAACGGCTCTGAGGTGGCCGAAACTTTAGCCGCAATGCCCGTACTAACTGCACCACCAGCTACCGCAACAACTCCTGCAGCTATTTGTTTATCGGCCAATGACCTCAAACCGTCTGCTTGCTCCTTTCCTGCTTGCATCGTGGCATTCGCAGCCACTTCTGCGGCATCTTTTCCCGTTGCAATGAGTTCTTTTTGCATTTCCTGGGCCTTGATCATTAAATCCATTGTATAACCGATCACCGCCATTGCATTTCCTGCCGACAACGCATAGGCCGACGGCTGTACCATACTAAGATTTCCAAATGACGCTGGTACCGGCTGCGCATTGGCTGAATGTTGTGTTGTTGCTGTCATAATTACCTCTGTTTTTTTTGTTTTTTAAATTTGAGCCGCAGCCAAATATGGTTTTGCGTAACTTGCAAACAAGTTCAAAATAGCTTGATAATTACTATTCACCTGATTAGCTGATTGTTGATTATTGTTCATTTGAGTATTTGCTGCTTTAATAATGTATTCAAATAACAGTATCTGCGCTTGATCCACCGAAACAGCTTGCACCGCACCCGCCTGGTCGCGGAGCGCCTCTCCTTGGATAATTCCAGATGCACCTTGACCCACGCCCAGTCCTGCTTGTACAATATTGAGTCCCTTGAGCAAAATAGCTGTATTATTAGTACCTAATAACTTAGCAGCCATGCTCGTCGTGTCAGCAACACTTCCCAACATCTGACCAGCTTTGTAGCCTCCGGCAAGCGCAAAGACCAGAGCGATCGCCATCCCGGTATAGTCTCCGATCTCTTGCGCTGTCTTATCGCCAGCTTTACAAGCCTTCGCAATCGCATATGCAATATCAGTCCAAGGGTTGGCAACTGAAAATGAACTCGATAATCCTAGCAAGAAGTTACCTTTAGCTATCGATGCAGTTGTCTTACTTGCGTTTTTTGCAATATTGCCAGTAGAATCAGGACTCAATTCACTTGCAGCAGATTCCATCTCATCGACCGCTGAATTGGCAGCAGATTCCGCTGCCGATTCTGAAGAGTCGACACTCAATTCACCTGCCGCCGCTCCCATCTCATCCACTATTGAATCCGCAGCGGATTGAGCAGCCGATTCGGCCGCTGATTCTACAACATCACCTAAAGCACTCGAACCCACTTCCATTCCGATATTTCCCGCAGAAATGGAAGCCTCAGCGGCTCCATCCGCGACGACGCCGGCAGCAGCTCCAGCCATTCCACTTCCAACAGCACCCGAACCCGCCACTTCTACTACAACCGATTCAGACACAGCATCTTCAGCTGCAGATAACGATGCATCTTCAGCAACAGAACTACTCACTTCAGCCGCTGAATCAACGGCAGCTTCAGTCGCAGCAGTAGCCGCTCCCGCAGCTACAGCTTCCGGAGCTACAAGCAAAGCACCTATCCCTGCGGTAGCTATAGCAACGCCAATATCAATAGCGATTTCAGCCATAATTTTGTTGCCAAGTCCTAACCCACTTAACGCCTTATTTAAGGCTGCCTGTCCGCCCGACAAGGTCATAGTCAGCATAAATACCCCCATCAGCACTAGACCGGGGTTACTTGTAATCACACCTATCGCAACAAGCAAAGCTGAGGCAATAATACCTAGTATCTTTTGCCATGAAGATGCATGCGCTTGCTGGCTAATTGCAGCCATCAGTTTGCCCAATTGCTGCGACGCATCTGTTACAGCTTGCTTCATCGCATTAACCCCAATCCCAGCAATTTGAGACTGAAGCTGTCCCACCTTACCGTTATTTGCAACAATTTGAATCGCTGCCAAAACAATGACTTGCATATATTGGCTTAAGATGTCCAAATAACCACCTGCAGGAGAACCTGGTTTACTAGCATCTAATACAGGAGATGCTGTCGACAACAAAGTTCCTTGCGTGCTAGTGGCAGCCGTTGTACTTGCCACAGAAGAAGGCGCATTGCCCGCAGCGGTTAACTGCTCTAATTCTAACGCTGCTTCCAATAATGCTGCCGCCTGCGCATTGGCTGCAGCGGCTTGGGATCCCGACATACTTGTCATAATTCTTATCTCCTTACAGCGTGTTTGTCACTGTATTGATCAGCTGCAAGAAGCTTTGAATTAGCTGCAAGCATGTCTGAACTTGGTTTTGTACACTAGAGGCGTTCTGGTTCGCCTGCTGCGCCATACCTGAGGCGCGAGAACTATCTTCACTATACTGCGTGTTGTGGGCATTTAAAGCCGAAGTTGCAACCTGCAGGTAAGTTGACTGTTGGTTATTGGCTGTCGCTACCGTTAAGCACCAGTTTACAATCTGTTGGTCAGTAAAATATCCTGCGGGAGCGATTGTACCGTCTGATTTAATCGGAGGCCAAAAAACAACACCGGGAGGAGGGACATTTCCCGTAGGCAATGGTCCGGAAAAACCGGATGTACCCGCACTACCGGACAATAAATTAATCCAATAGTTAGCCTGTTGCTCCGCTAAAGTCTGAATGAAAGCGGCTGTAGGAATAATACCCAAGCTGACATAGTTCTGCACAGCCTGAATCTGCTCCATCAAAATAATCGACGCCAACCACATAGCACCCGGGCTCCACACACGCCCCGTATTACTACTACCACTAGCATCTACTTGATTTACCGCTGTTGACATTACTAAACTCCCTTGGGTTTTATTTTTAAAACACCCTTCGTACTTAATTATATATTAATACTATATAAAAGTAAACGCTAATTAAATATTACTAAAACTGTTTAATACTAATTACTTAAACACACCCTTAACTAATTCACTATCAGCTGAATACAGAAAAACCGTAGAAAGATTTTCTTAAACGCCTAACTATTAGCTAGTTGCGATCTTTAAAACAAAACCGCCGCTGATTACCCGTAAAATTGCAGGCATTAAACATGGAGGTTCGAAAGGAGCTGCTATCGATCCAAAACTTGACGAATCGCTACAGCCTCTTTAACCCCTTTTTCTTCAGAGGCATGCACCGAAGAAGTAACAGGAGAGCTATGAGAAGCGCTCACCAGAGCTTTACCCAATAAAATTGCCAGCTTTGAAAGATCCTGCCCAAGATTCGAAGAGCTAGACATATTTTGACTATCGTTGGATACTTGTCCCTGAGGCTGCGAACTGAGCTGCAGGTTTGCAATTTCAAAAACGACAGTCGAAAACGTTGTATTGGCCGTGTTCAAAGCACCTAATGTTGCTTGGTTTTTATTTACATTATACGCAGCTTGGGCTGTATTTACATTGATAATAGCCTCGGTGAGCTGTTGCAACAATTGCGTGGTTTGTTGAGTCACTTGTTGAGAAGATTGTGAATTTACTTGAGCCATATGGGACATGATTTGAGAAATAGTTTGTTTATTTGCGGATAACATAACAGACGCGATCACGATAATTTGCATATAAGCAGCTAATATAGATAAATAACTAGACCCGCTATTACCATTTGCTAAACTTTGCAATGTAGGGGATTGCGTTGACAGCAAAGTCCCTTGAGTTGCTACAGAGGTGGTCGATGAACTAGTAGCCGTTGATGACGCGCCATTTTGTATCAACGATTCTTGCGCCAATAGCAATGCAGCTAATTCTTGCGTCGCATTTGTTGATGCTATTTGAGAAGTTGCTGACGTCATAATACCACCTTATTTTTATTTAACACTATTTACGTTTTTTAGATGTTCGACCTGTTTTCAACTCTCGAAATTTACGATTCAATTCCACTGAATATGGGTCAGCGGGATTCTTCATTGGAAGATTTTGAGGGTCCAATCCCGAAAACGCAGACAAGCGCTTGAGTTGATCTTGCAACGCTTGCTGCACTTCCATCGATTCCTGCAAAGCATTTTCACGCTCTACAGAATCAGAAGAATGCAACTTGTTTTTAATCATACGCAAATAATTGAACGTTGCCTCTGTTAATGAAGACAATCGTTCCATTGTTAAAGAATTCGGATCCCTTAAAGTCTCTAGCAATTGTTCTCGATACGTTGATGTCATTTCAACCCCTAATTAGCTTACGATTTTTAATCTTTTACGACGTTTAGATGTTTTATTATCCGATTTTGGACGTAAAGAGTTAAATTTAGCCTTAATATCATCGATTAATTGTCTTTCAGCCGGATTTAATTGAGAAGCACTGCTTCCTAGCGCAGACAATTGAGCTGGGTCCATACCCGTGGCATCGCAAAAAGAGGCCATTTGTTTTTCCAAAACCTCTCGAAGCTCTAAAGACTCCTTCATAAGCTGCTCTCTTACAGCAGGTTCTGTAGAAGTCAGTCGTTCTTGCATCTGCTGGAAGTACCTCATTGTTTCATCGACCAAAAACATAATCTTTTCTGGCGTTAAAGTGTGAACATCACTAAACGTTTCTTGTATTAAACTTTTATATGAAGTAGCCATAGTCAATTTCTCCTTATCTCAATTCTAAATTAAACAGAATTAAAAGTAAAGAAATTGTTATTACACTGAACAACTAACACATCAGGCGCCAATACCCAAAGGCCTCGGCATATGACATACCGCCCTGATTATTAGCCATTTGGTAAGCATTCACAAAACGATAGATATTAGGGTAATCAGGATTTACGTAAGGCCCTGATTGTAAGATAGATGAAAGCACATCCTGAATCCCGTACATAGCGGCATAGGCGGCGCACATCTGTCCTGCGCAGGTTGAAGCTGAAAAAAATCCATTTGAGCTAGTGTGAACTAATGTATCTAAATCAGGTCCTGCCGTATTGAGCATGGTAGTCAACAATAACGCCTTTTCCATCATTAAATAGGCAAAAAGCGTATTGGGGTCGGTTGCGCTACGAGGGTTGACCTGGCCGCTTGCACATAATTGCGCTAAGTAACCTTGCGATTTAAAGGCAACCCCTCCTGAGTTGTTTATCCATCCGGACAAAGCGGTATTCGCAACACTCGTATTGATCGATCCATCGGCATTGAGCAATGCAGACAAATTTAAATTTCCAGCTCCAGAGGACATAAATTGATCCAGAAGAGTTGTTGCATTTGGATCAGCTGCTTTTGCCGCCGGTAATTGAAGTTGTATAACTTTGTATATCCGGATAATTTCAGCATCTAGAGCGGTATTTCCGTTGTTAGAGCGTTGCTGTAATAAATTTAGCAGATACCCCATATATGCCGATGTTTGGGCCGCTAACTCAAAACCTGTAGCCGGAGACTGGTTAGAAGGATCTAATTTAGTACTCGGAGGCGTGCTGAAATCGGAATGAATACTATACGGATCTGGAGGATAAATAGTAGGCATAATTCACATCCACTGTTAGTTAAATATATATTATAACACACAGTGGGGAAAATAACTTATGGTAAGTATACCGAAAAAATTGCAGTTCATATACATCGTTCCGTTTAGGTGTCTTTCAAACGGGACGAGTATATCCCGATATTTCAATCGTTTTCCGTATATAACAATCCATTTTTTTTCACGTTGTCCAACGTAAATTGATTGATCATAGCTCGAACCGCTTTATATTCCTGTTCGGCTAGCGCCTTTTCTTCGGGATTGTCCGACCCGAGACGAGTGCTGATATTTTCAGCCAATTTCTTCACTTCTTCGATGAGCGTCCCCAATTGAGCCAAATCTTGTTCCGTTGGTTTATTACACAACGACTCTAGTATCTTTTTAATAATTTCCATAATAAACTCACCTCAAGCATGATTATATCACAAATAAAATTATTTGTATACCCAAACTTATTCTATAGTTGGCGCGAAATTCGAGCTTTCTGATGCGCATCTGTATTGTAGTGAGATACAAAAAGAAACGAGCTGTGCGGATCGGTAGAAAAGAATCGTGGCCGAGTTGTAGTAGCTCTATCGCTGTTAAAGGCTGTTGACGCACAGTCTGGCCACAATTTTGCTTGTGTTTTTAATTCAACCATAAGAATAATGAACACCAGGGGTCTATACGGAGAGTGATTCAAGTATCGGAATAAGACTAGCAGGCGTCGTAAAGCAAGTCATGTTAAAAAACATAAGCAACGCAAACGCCACTAAAAGCAAAGCTGTTAGACACAGCCAGGATCGATTCTTGAATTACGAGCAATATATATGGCAGAGCAAATCGAACAATTTATCGAACAAGTATGCGCAGAATTGGAGTTGGATCTTCCAAAATCTGAACAAAAAAACGTGTTTTCATTCCAACTACGTTCAGATATTTCTGTAGAAATCCGATATTTACATCCCGGATTTAGTTTGTTTGCTATGATTTCTCCCTGCCCTCACGTTCGAAAAGAAGATCTTTTTATGGAACTGATGAGAGCCAATCACCTCGGTCAATTAACAGGAGCCAATCGCATTGGACTCAGCCCCGATGAGAAATTCTTGACACTGTCTTCTGCAATGCCGTATGAAGTAAATTACCGCACTTTTCGAGATTCCTTAGAAGACTTTGTGAATTTCCTTGTATACTGGCGGGAAGAAATAAAAAAACATGAACTGCAACAAACGATAATGTAACCATGCCGGCACATCTAATTGTTCAAGAAGGTCCCAATCCGGGTTTGCTATTTGATTTAGAGCAAGGACATACATGGATTATCGGAAGAGATCCTACAGTCGCAGATTTTGTCCTAGAAGATAACACGGTATCTCGTCGGCATGCTCGCATTACCAAAGAAGAACAAGGCATTTACCTAGAAAATTTAAGCCAGATTTCGCCAACGCTTGTAAACGGAGAAGAAATTTCAGAACCTCACTTACTACACGAGGGAGATCTTCTTCAAATTGGCCAAAATTTATTTTTATTTTCAGAAGCTGCCTCACAAGAGCAACCACCACAAGAACCAAAACAAAAAAACAAAACACAAGATCACTACGACGATATTTTCGGATCTTTAGAAGAGCCCACCCCTCCTCCAAACGATGAATTATCCGATATCCAAAGAGAAGATATCCATACAGAAAAAGCATCGAACCCGAAAGAAAAAAAAGAAGACTCTAGCTACGACACTATTTTCGAAGCTGGACCCGATGATCTCCCATTCCCGTTGCTTTCTGACACCCCTCTTATGCTCAAAGTCGTCTCAGGTCCTAACGCCGGAGCGGAAATCGGAATTGAAAAGGGGCGCTCTTATACAATCGGAAAAGATCCAAACTCTTCAGATATTGTTTTTCAAGACTTAAGCGTTTCGCGTGTACATGCGCGCCTCACAGTATCCGATGACGGCATTTTAGAGATCGAAGATTTAGGCTCAAAAAACGGAACTGTAGTCAGTGGGATTCCCATTGCGGAAAAGCAAATCATCACGCCGCAAGATTTAATTGCCGTTGGCACCACGGTTTTTTTAATCATCGATCGCGAAGCTCCACAAGAGACCATTTACTCTCCGGCTATACCCTCTTTTGAAGCGCCCTCTGAAGAGCCGATCGAAGAGCTGCCCGCCCCGGAAGAAACTCCCATCATCGAAGAAGACTGGAAGCAAAAACCTCTGCCCGTTAAACACCTCATTTTTGCAGCCTCTTTTGCCGCCGTTTTTTTCATTGTTTTTTTAAGCTTTTTTTCGCTCTTTAAATCAGGCGGGTCGGAAATTGTCATCAAGATGCCGCATGAAAGAATTCAAGATGCAATCGCAAAATTCGAAGATGTGCAATTTTCGTTCAACCCAGCTTCGGGCAAATTATTTCTAGTCGGACATGTGCTAACACCTATCGACTATCAAGAGCTTGCCTACCGTCTAGATCAACTCGAAATCATTCAAAGCACAGAAAATAACATCGTCATCGATGAACTTGTGTGGAAATCGACCAATGATGTGCTCAACGAAAACCAAGCATGGCGCTCTGTCAGCATCCATTCCCCTCGCGCAGGAAAATTTGTCGTATCGGGTTTTTTGTCCACCAATGCGATCGCATCGCAACTATACGACTTTTTAACCGTGAATTTTCCCTATCTCGATCGCTTGGAAAATCACATTGCAATTGAAGAAAATTTAAACGCGCAGCTGCAAGGTTTTATTGCTGAATCTGGACTGAGCGGCGTAGTATTTCAAATCAATAACGGTGAAATCATTGTCGCAGGACGCTATCCGCAAAACAAAGGCACAAAATTTGAAAACATGCTCAAAGAAATACGCAGCATTAAAGGAATTGCACGCGTTAAAAATTTTGCAGTCCCTGTCGAAGTAGATACCGAAGGATTCGATATATCTCAGCAATTTACAGTAGGAGGCTTTTCCACACATGATGGCAAAGGCTTTAGCGTTGTGTTGAATGGAAAACTATACACAATCGGCGACTTTGTAGATGGCCTGAAAATTATATCTATCGCGCAAAATACGATTCTTCTTGAAAAAGAAGGATTAAAATATAGAATTGACTATACCCGATGAATAGAGGTGTTTATGTTTGGTTTAGAAAAACAGCCTAAGGGAGCTTTTGTATTTGATCTAGAAAAAGAGATCAAAGCAGATCCTGCGCATGGCAAAAAGATACTAGAAAAAGTCGAATCTAAAATCAATTCGATTAAAAAACAATTGCGAGAAGGGGCTAATGAACAAGCCTTCAATGATCTCGGCGTGTTGCTAAGCGGCTATACCGCCTTACAAAAAGTTTTGAAAAAAATGGCACAATAGGAACGCTATGAAAACATCTATCCTATCTCTAAGCTTTAACTCTCTTATTGCAAATTATCAAAAGGTGCAGTCAGCTCTGGTAGTACAAGTGAGAAATTTAGCGAGTAACGCCAGTACCGCAACTCCAGGCGCGTTCATTTTGCTCCAATTCCAAATGGCGCAAGTAACGCAGATTGGCGAATCGATCTCGAACTTGATCTCTCAGGTTAACACAATGATCAGCAATTCGATCCATAACCAAAAAACGCAGTAATTGTAAACTAGCGAGGAAACAACATGAAAACTATCGACGCATACAAAGAAGACGCTATCTTGCTAGTGGAAGCAGGGTTTATTGCAGTCAATCAAGCCGATGAGGATTCGGCTCAAAAACTCTTTAGCGCAGCAGAACTGCTCAACTCATCCAATCCTTTGTGCAAAATCGGTTTTGGATATTTACATTTGCATAAATTAGAGCTGATAAAAGCTTGTCAATGTTTTGAGAGCGTCCTGCAAAAAGACCCCCATAATGAAATGGCTAAAGCAATGCTGGGCCTTTCTCTGACTCTACAGCCAGATGGAAGTACTAAAGGCGAACAAATTTTAGAACAAACGGTAAAGTCAAAAGATCCACTAGTCAAACGACTGTCTGAATCATCTTTGTCTTTTGTAGAAAAATTTGTGAAAAAAGCCTCCGGTCCAGCCGGCTCGCCAACAAAACAAAAGTAAAGTAGGATGCCATGGCAGATGCAACACCTCCGCCCAATCGAATTGTCACACCTCGCGATCGGATAGAGCCTGACAAAACCGTTTCTCAGCCTCCTTCTACGTTCGAGTCGTACATGCAAGAAGCGGGGGCTGGAAATAGAGCAGCTCCGATGAACTCATCGGCACCGCAAGGTGCCGCAGGTCCGACAGAATTGCAACCCTCTACCTTGCAGCCGGGCACTCCCACGCTGGAAACCTTGCTCAATCAAACGCGCAATACACAAGATCGATTGGGCACCATCGAGCAGCAATTGCAAGCGCCGAACATGAAGCTAAAGCGCTCTCAAACGCATCTACTTAAAAACAAACTGCAAGATTCTACAGATCATCTGCAAGCAGCTGCTGGCCGCTTAGGTCTGCCGCCGCAAGAGCCGCAAACCGCTGTCTTGAGCAGTCCTGTTGGCAGGCTATTATCCTATATAGGCCATGGCCAGGATGTCGCCAATTCGGTCGAAGAACGACTGAAGACATTAGCCAAAACCAATAAACAAATCAATCCAGCCGATATGCTTTTTGTACAGGTAAAATTAGCTCAAGCGACACAGGAATTGGATTATTCCACGATTTTATTAGGCAAAGTAATGACGGCCATCACTACTTTGATGAACACGCAACTATAAGTAGTGTATGAATCTAGATCCGAACGCTTCTTTTGACAAACTCATTTCTCATCTCGAGGATGTCGAGTTGACTACTGTTCACGGTAGGATCACAGAAGCGATCGGCATGTTGATTCGAGCCGTTGTTCCACAAGTCAAAATGGGTGAATTGTGTTTGATCAAACGCGATGGAGCTCCTTTGCCGGCAGAAGTAGTTGGTTTTACAAAAGATGAAGTGATCCTATCGCCTTTAGGCGATATGAAAGGAATCGGGCCCTCCTCAGAAGTAATTCCTATGCGCACTTCCATGCACATCAAAGTGGGGCCTCAACTTCTCGGCCGAGTTCTCGATGGCATGGGCAATCCGCTAGATGAAGACACTAAGGGGCCTTTAACACTGACTGAGACCTTCTCCATCATCAACCCCCCTCCCGATCCACTCAAGCGCCAAATGATTACAAAACCTTTGAGCGTTGGGGTTCGTTCCATCGACGGGGCTCTTACCTGCGGACAAGGACAGCGCATCGGTATTTTTGCCGCAGCAGGCGTCGGGAAATCGACTTTGCTCGGAATGATCGCTCGCAATGCGGTAGCCGATATCAACGTCATTTCATTCATCGGAGAGCGAGGACGAGAATTGAGGGAGTTTCTTGTACACGATTTAGGCCCCGAAGGACTCAAGCGCTCAGTGGTCATTGTTTCCACCTCTGACCAGGCAGCGCAAATGCGGCTCAACGCCGCATACGTAGGAACTGCGATTGCAGAATATTTTCGCGATCAAGGAAAATCGGTGATCCTAATGATGGATTCGGTCACTCGATTTGCAAGAGCTTTGCGAGAAATCGGCCTAGCCGCAGGAGAACCGCCGGCACGCGCCGGTTTTACGCCGTCAGTATTTGCAATTTTACCTCGCTTGCTGGAACGCTCCGGAAATTCCGATAAAGGCTCTATTACAGCGTTTTATACCATCCTCGTTGCGGGGGACGATCTCAACGAACCGGTCGCAGACGAAGTGAGATCCATTCTAGACGGGCACATTATTCTCTCAACTGAATTGGCGCGTCAATATCACTACCCTGCCATTGACATTTTAGCCTCTGTCAGCCGTATTTTGCCACAGATCATCGACAGGCCCCATTTAGATCTCATCGGCAAAGTTCGCGAAGTGCTAGCCAATTACAAAAAAAACGAACTGTTAATCCGAATCGGCGAGTATAAGCCCGGTTCCGATAAAAACGCAGATTTTGCTTTAAAATACATCGACAAAGTAAATCGTTTTTTAAAACAGCCTGTCGATGAAAAATGCACCTATGAAGAGACATTAAAACAACTAAAAATGCTCTTTATGTAATCAAGCCTTATGAACGCGCCGCTCAACTACCCTCTCGAACAGCTCATGATCATCAAAAAAAAGCGCTTTGACCAAGCTGTCAAATTGCTGGAAGAAAAAAAAGCATTGCTTGAGCGCGAATATGAAAAATTGTTTGATTTAACGCAGCAAAGAGATGAAGTTTTAGCACATAAAAACGCGAAATTAAATCAACTGCGTCAATCTCTGGACGAAGGGACGACTACAGATAAAATTCAACAGATGAAGGTATATCTGAAAATCGTAGACGAAAAATTGGCTGAAAAAGAAAAAAAAGTCAAAGATCAGCAAAAACAAGTAGATGTCGCGCAAAGCCAAGTTGACGCGGCTACCAAAGAGCTTTTTCAACGCAAAAAAGATCTAGAAAAACTAGAAATTCATAAAGGGGAATGGGAAAAAGAAGTGAAGTATTGGGTAGAGCAAAAAGAAACAGCCGAGCATGATGAACAAGGAGCTGCGACACACTCTATTCGCAAAAGAGATACTCAGCGCCGAGGCGGTAATTAAAAACGCTTTACTTTATTTTCCCATCCTTTCTAAGCTCAGAGTATGACAACGAACAAAATCTCCGGATCTTTACAGCCAGATCCATCTAAGCACACTACCGCGTCTCATAAAACTGTTGCGCACGCAATCGATCCAACGCAAGCTATCGACGCTGACAAACAAGGCAAAAAAAATCAATTTCAAGATCTGATGAATCCAAAGGAAGAAAAATCAGCAAAAGAGTCTTTATTGCCGTCTCCTTTTGAATCCATTTTTCATCCAAAAGATCCTATCAAAGCCCCCATTGCCGGCCCGGCCAATTCTCCTCCTCCGAAAGTAGAGCAAACGATAGCCAAGCATCCTCTGCAAACGCAAGATTTACCGCAGGCACGCGAATTTTGGGAGCAAATCAATCTACCCGACGAGCCAATCGGTGCCTTTCCTTTGCAAGAACAAAAAAAATCGGCATCGGAAGAAAAGCCAATCAAAAAACAAAGCTCCAAAGAACCTTCAGGGCAATACTGGCAATCGCAAGCCATTATGGAACAAACCCCATCTGATGCGCCTGCCGATCACACTAACGTCGATGCAAGACCCAATCGATCTAAATCAGAACAGCATCCCAATGAGAGCAAGCCCAAAACGGCAAGAAATTTTACATCCGCATTGCAGCCAACTGTGGAAAAAGAACGGCATCCTGGAGCAAAAAAACCGGGTGTAGAATTAATCGCGCCCTCGATTCCCGCATTACCGACAGATGTGCAACCAGTAGCTCAAATGGCAGCGGCTCAGGCAGCTCCTTATTTAAGCGATCACATCGTCCCGCTTTTTTACCAAATGGTTGGCACCATCACAGTTATGTCGCAAACCCCCGACATTCAAACCACTGAAGTCATGCTCAACGCTCCGAATTTCGCACACTCCAAATTTTTTGGTTCCACTATTGAAATTACAAAGTACGCAACGGCTCCCGACTCATTCAACATTCGTTTGACCGGTTCCAATGAAGCGGTCAATAGCTTTCAGCAAAACATTCCAAGCCTCATGAGTGCATTTCAGCGCGAAAGCATCGTAGTCAACCGTATCGAAGCGCACTATACAAGCGTAGAGCGGCCGCTAGTGCGCCGAAAAGAAAGTGCGAGCTCCAGTTCTGATCAAGGAGGCCCATGACGAACACCCCGGCTCTATGGTTTAAACAAATCGCCGATCATTTGCGCGATTATGATGCGATTCCATTACAGGGAAACGCCCCGTCGTTCGACTGGGCCCGTTTTTCAGCTCTAGTAGCTTCACATTTTGGCGTGCAGAATTTTTCCATCCGCGCCGATGCGCAAAAATGGAGAGAATCTTCCGATCTGGAAAAAGGCTTAGGTAAAGACATAGCCGTATTTCCCTTAAAAGTACTGCCCTTGGAAGGAAGCATCTTTTGGATGATGTCGCAACAAGAAATTAACAAATTTGCGACATGGATGCTGCAAGGCCAAAACAAATCCAGGCCGATTGCCTCGTCCATTTTAACAGAAGGATTTTTTCGCTTTTTGCTTTTGCAATTATTGGACTGCGCCAGCGAAGTGCAGCCATTTCATAAACTCTCATTTCAATTGAGCGAAGAATCCCCCATTCCTCAAACCGACGCATTTTGCATCGACATCGAAATCGAATTTGAAGGCAAATCCTGCTGGGGCAGACTCGCGATTGAACCTGAGCTGCAAAAAAGCTGGGTTGCCCATTTCGAGCATTGGGATGACAGGTCGATTCCCGAATCTTTAGCTCAAAATTTAGAGATTGATCTCGGAGTCCAAATCGGCTCTTGCGATTTAACGCAGCAAGAATGGAAAAAATGCCGTCTCGGCGACGTCCTCATTTTAGAGAGATCTTCATACGATCCACGCAAGCACGACGCCCTTGCAGTGCTAGCGTTGGGCAGTCTGCCATTATTTGAAGCGAAAATCAAACACAACAAATTGGAACTGCTCGGGCCTTGTGCAGTTCGAGAAAAGCAAAGAGGAAATCCCATGCCCCAGCCACATGAGTCAGATCCTGTCGATCCCCTTCTTGAATCTTCAGAAGCTACCACAGCAATCAAAGATTTACCCTTGCTAGTTACCGTCGAGCTTGCCCGTTTTCGGATGAATTTGGGCAAATTGCTAAAAATGACTCCCGGCAATCTAATTGAGCTACCCATTCATCCGGAGCAAACCGTTCATTTAACGGTCGATGGCCGGCTCATTGCGAAAGGCGAGCTAGTCCATCTAGGAGAGACGGTCGGCGTCCGAATCATTGAAAGCGTCTAAAATCCATCAACAAATTACCTTGCCCGGCGCAGCGCGAACCCAAGCGCGTTCCGCCTCCATTCCGGCGCGCATTGGGCCCTATCGCATTGAAAGCTTGCTCAGCAAAGGCGGTATGAGTTACCTATATTTAGGGCTTCATCCCGTGACATCAGAGCCTCTTGCGATTAAAGTGTTGTCTCCCAAATTCCTTAAAAACCGCGATATAGCCTCTCGCTTTCTTAAAGAAGCGCAAATCATCGCCCTTACCAATCACCCCAATATCGTAAAGCTATACGGTCAAGGATCTTGGGAACAAGGGTTGTATATTGCTATGGAATTCATTCGAGGTATTTCCTTACGCCAATTCATTCAAAACAAATCGCTATCACAGCGTCGAGCGCTCGAGATCATTTTGCAAGTGGCTTATGCATTATGCCATCTTCATACACATGGCGTGATTCATCGCGATGTAAAACCGGAAAATATTTTGATCCAAGAAAGCGGCGAAGTCAAAGTGATTGATTTTGGCATAGCGCAATTGCACGACGCAGAACAAGAGTCCATCGGCGCGGCAAAAGCGATGATGGGCACTCCGGCCTACATGAGTCCAGAGCAAAAGTTAGCCCCTCATTTGATTACTTATGCATCTGACATTTACGCCCTGGGCGTAATCACCTATGAACTAGTTCTAGGCCGTCTTAGCCATGGGATCATTCATTTAGGACTTTTGCCCAAGCAATTAAAAACGATCATAGAAAAAGCGTTGAAACCCGATCTCAACGAGCGATATCAAGACATCGTCGATTTCATTACCGATATTTCCCAATATCTCAAACAGCTCTCGCAGCAAGACCCTCCATCACCTGAAGAAGCCTCTGATGAAGTACGTGACATGATCCACAAAGTCCGAGCGAGTTTGATTGTGCGTAAGCCCCCCAAGTGGTCTCACATCGATTTTGGTTTTGCTATGCAAGAAGGTTCCGCTCTCAGCAGCGTATACCTCGATTTTTTTCGTCTTCCCGAAAACCGCCTCGGCATGATTTTAGCTGAACCTTTGACCAAAAGTGCATCCGCATTATTTCATTGCGCCACTTTGCGCGGCATGATGCAAATGGCGACCGCAGAAATAAATCAATCGCCGAAAAGATCCTTTCATCCAATCAATCTGCTGCACGCCATGAACACAGCCTTAAGCCAAGATGCAGCGCAAGGCCAATTTGCCATTTCTTTGCTCTTGCTTTCCCCTGACAAGGATCTGCTTTCATTTATTGCTTGCGGGCCAATGTCGTTATGGCATATATCCGAGGGCAGCCACAAAGTGCGTTATCTGACAACTCCCAATCAGCCTCTCGGATCAGACCCGAATCTCACCTTATTAGAGACTGCCAGCAACTGGCATTCAGGCGACACTCTTTTTTTTCACAATTTAAAAACCGAAGAAGCTCACCATCCCGCTCTGCACACCCTGTCTTTGCAATCGCAAGCAGAATTTCTTTTACAGCGCACCCCACCCCAACCCTCAGCTGCCGTGATAGTGGCTCTCAATCGCTTATTTTGAAATAAATGCTGTAACCATGAGCACCAATGATTTCACGTGTTAACTCCATTTTAAAATTTAAAAGATTACACTTTCTCATTTTAACAACAATGAAAGCGAAAAATTAGTGCGTAAATACAAAGAAGAAAGAGAATTAATCAAAGAATTTTACACACAAAAGAATTTTTTAAACGCAACTCTCTCAATACTTAAAAAGTAATTTTATATATTTACTGTTATTGCAAATAACTACATAATATCTGCAACGATTACAGCATCATATAAAACAATTCTCAGTGACTTCTCTCATGAGACTCAGTCGCGCATAATCGATATCACTCCACAACTGCTTTTGAGTGAAGCAAACAAATTATGCGGCGCTTATACTTTAGCGCGCATTATTCAAGACAGAAGCGGCGAACATCCTACATTGGTTGAGCGTATTACCCGAGTATGGGATGACGCTCTCCTGGCCCTCAGCTCAGGGCAAGGCGTTGCGCAAGTGCGAGATCATCTTCGTGCACAGATAAGGGCATTGGACTCTTCAACTGCAGAAGATACAAGACTTCAAGAGTTATATAACTCTGTTATAAATTCGGATGATGCATACTTTCATGGATTAGTATTGAGTAGCCGAGAACAAATTTACGCGGCACTAATGCCCCCATTAGTAAAAACAACTATGGGCATAGAAGGGCCGACACAACTCGTCACCTATCGGAATCCAGAACGTCCCTTAGATTCCGTACGATATGTCATAAAGCATAATCTGAATGTCACTGAAAAAAGATGCAATTTATTGTATTCTGCCGTTTCTCGCATGTTTACCAATAATTTATGTTTTGGATTTTATGTGCCTTCATGTAATTCATTAGAGATCTTCTCTAACGACAACGCAGAAAACGACGCTCGTGGAATCATGGAGTTTAATGCTGGGCACTGGATGAACACAAGGCTTAAAGACCTTTGGCTAGGAGACTCTATAGCTGCGAATCAACTGAAAACGTATCTCAGAAACAAAGAACCTTATTTATTACAAGTATTGGAAGAACGATTAAATATCATTTTTAATCATGATTTAACGGAGTAGTATATGACAAGTGTTAACGGCAACAAAAGTGAAGAAATATTTTGGCTGGGAGCCGTTCTAACTTGGTCTCAATCAGAGACTGATGAAGCTCGCAGGATGCTCTGCGGATCAATTGCACTGATCGCGCCCAAAGAAAATGAGCGCACAGAGTTGACAGGTCGGGTCGTAGATCTATTAAGGAACGAGGCTCTCAATTTTTCACATATTCATCAGGCAGCTACAGCTGCTCTTACCCAACTTGGTGTCGAGGTTACTCCAACCGTAAACCATACAAAGCCATTGAGATCCCCTAGACAGTGGTAAAGTTGGCGCCAAAAAGGCGGCTTTAACGGGGAAATGAGTTTTGCAACTGCCTCAACCCCTAAGAGCGCGTAAAGAATCTTTTAGACCGTGCAAAAAAAGTTCTACATCTCGCTGTGTATTGTAAATACCAAATGAAATGCGCAGCGCCGCTTGCAGGCCAAACGCGCGTAGAGCAGGCTGGGCACATAAATGGCCGCTGCGCACTGCAATGTTTTTCAAATCGAGCATGGTGGCTAAATCCAAAGGATGCACTCCTGGTATCGACAGCGTAGCCAAAGGCGCTTTGCCTGGACATGTCCCTAAAATGCGAACTCCTTCTACATTAGCCAACCCCTCCACAAGCAATCGATACAGAGCCCCTTCGGCAGCGGCAATGGAGTCCCGGCCGATCGACTCTATGAAATCTAAAGCAGGTTTCAATCCAATCACAGAGGCAATGGATGGCGTCCCCGCTTCAAAGCGCAACGGGGGCATTGCGTAACTGGTGCGATCCAACCCAACATGAGAGATCATGTCCCCTCCGCCCTCAAGCGGGGGCATGACATTCAATAACGCTTTTTTACCGTATAATACACCAACTCCAGTCGGACCATAACACTTATGTCCCGAAAAAGCGTAAAAATCGCAATCTAACGCCTGCACATCGACAAGCATATGCGGCGCTGCCTGCGCTCCATCGACGACAAGTACTGCGCCGACTCTATGAGCGTCGGAGGCTATCCGGCGAATCGGCTGTACCGTTCCAGTCACATTGGAAACATGTGCAACAGCGACTATTTTAGTCTTAGCGCAAATCAAGGTAGAAGGGTCGGCAGAGCCCTCCAGCGTCATGGGCGCAAAGCGCAGAACCGCTCCGGTTTGCTCAGCCAACATTTGCCAAGGCACGAGATTAGAATGATGCTCCATTTCAGTTAAAACGATCTCATCGCCCGGGCGCAATATGCTTCTTCCCCACGAAAACGCAACTAAATTCAACGCTTCGGTCGTCCCTTGCGTAAAGACGATTTCATCCACAGATTGCGCATTGATAAAAGCGCGAACAGCTTCACGAGATTGATGATATAAATCGCTTGCGATCGCCGCACCTCGATAAACCGCGCGATGAACGGTGGCATAATGTTCTGAATAAAAGCGGCTAATTGCATCTACCACTTCTTTAGGTTTGTGCGTTGTCGCGGCCGAATCGAGGTAGACCAGATCGGGCTGATGCGTAAAAATAGGAAATCGATTCCTCACTGCAACATCCTTTGCATAGCCAAAAGCAAAGGACGCCGCAATTGCATCCTATCGATCGAATCGATCAAAGAGCGGCAAAACCCTTCCACTAAAAGTTGTTTAGCCTCCACAACTCCGATTCCTCGTGCTCGCAAATAAAGCAGTTCATCTTCGCTCAACGTCGAAAATGTAGCGCCATGGCTTGCTTTTACATCATCAGCAAAAATTTCTAAATTCGGTTTGGCGCTCGCATTGGCTGCATCGCTCAGCAATAAATTACGGCAACTTTGATAACTATTAGTTTTTTGAGCTTCGGGATGAACATAAATTTTTCCTTCAAAGCAAGATCTGCTATTGCCGTTGAGCGCGATTTTAATCTCTTGACGCGATGTGCAATCATAAGCTTTATGTTCTACGTGCGTCTGTATTTGCGCCTGCCGCTCAGCATGCAGCATCCCCAAGTGTCGCAATAAAGCAAAACTTTGAGGCTCTACCAACTCTATCCGATCCGATATACGCATTTGCTGAGCGCCTGAAGTAGCGCGAAAAATTTCTAAATGAGCCGCTGTTTTGACAGTCGCGCTTGCAGAGCAAAAAAACTGCGCCTGAGCGGGCAATAAAGCCAAATCAACCCACTGTACCCGAGCATCTTTTTCCAACACTAAATCCACGCTGCTATTGCAAATAATGCACGGATCTAATGTTTGAACTGTTTGAACAAATGACAACGCAGCTTTGCGGCCGATGGTTGCTTGCACTCGCGGCGCGGCAAGCTGTTTTTTGGTAAATACACAATGAATCTGCAAAATCGTTTCGCAGTGAAATTGCTCCGGCGCATATAAAAAAACACCTTCCGATTCGTGCAGCGCGTTGAGCAACACTAAAGGATCGCATTCCTCGCGAAAACGCTGATTCAAACGGTTGTGCAAAAACAAACCATAAGACTTAAATGCAGCGCTCAGAGGCATGCAAACAAGTCCCTTAGGAAGCTGAGATAACGCCGGTTCAAAAAAACCATCGACAAACACCAAATAATACGGACTAATCAGGTGATCTGCAAAAAGATCTTTATCAATCAAGCTGCGTTCAGCTGGCTCGGGCCATAATTTTTGCAATGCAAATAACGGAGAATCCTGCAGCTGCTTTAAGCGGGAATGAGCGATCGTTTTCCAACTCATCAGCTATACCCTTTCGCTTCTAATTCCAATGCCAAAGAAGCATCGCCCGTCTGCACAATGCGCCCATCTGTAAATACATGAACAAAATCAGGAGAGATATAGTCTAGCAATCTTTGATAATGAGTAATGACTAGCAACCCATTGTCTACCCGCTTCAAACGATTGACCCCTGCCGCCACGATTTTCATCGAATCGATATCTAATCCCGAATCGGTTTCATCTAAAATCGCAAGATCCGGATCAAATAACGACATCTGTAAAATCTCATTGCGTTTTTTTTCGCCGCCTGAAAACCCCTCATTGATCCCGCGCTCGATGAATTCTGGCTTCATTCCCATCGCTTGCATATGCTGTGTTAAAAATGAATCAAACTCTTCTTCGGATAAAGGCGGTAATTGCTTAGCTTTTCTATGAGCCGCGAGCGCCAACGCCAAAAAGCTGCGATTCGACACCCCTGCAATTTCTGCAGGATATTGAAAACTCATAAATAAACCAGAGCGAGCCCTTTCCTCAGGTGCCATTTCAAGCAAATTTTGTCCCTTGAACCAAACCTCTCCCTCAGTCACCTCAAAAGAAGGATCTCCCATTAAAACTTTAGCCAATGTGGACTTACCCGCTCCATTTGGACCCATAATGGCGTGCACTTTTCCGCGGCCGATGGATAAATCGACTCCTTTCAGGACCTGTTTTCCATTTACCGCTGCATGGAGATTACAAATTTGAATAAGTGGCATATCAACCTACTGAATGTTCTAATTTTAACGCTAAAAGTTTTTGCGCTTCGACTGCAAATTCCAAAGGCAGTTCGCGAATCACCTCTTTGCAAAACCCATTGACGATCAAATCAATCGCAGCTTCTTTATCTAGTCCTCGAGCCTGTAAATAAAAAACCTGTTCCTCATTGAGCTTAGATGTAGAAGCTTCATGCTCCACCTGAGCCGATGAATTGTTTACATCAATGACAGGAAACGTATTGGCAGAGCAGCGATTGCCGACTAACATAGAATCGCACTGTGTATAATTGCGCGCGCCTTCTGCCTTGCGAGTAATTTTCACCAATCCCCGATATGAATTGTGCGATTCATCTGCAGAGATTCCCTTCGAAACGATTGTAGAACGAGTGTTTTTACCTACATGCAGCATCTTGGTTCCCGTATCAGCTTGCATTTTACCATTTGTCAAAGCCACCGAATAAAATTCTCCGACCGAATGGTCCCCTCGCAAAATACAACTCGGATATTTCCACGTGATAGCCGCTCCTGCCTCCACCTGCGTCCACGAAATTTTCGAATGAACTCCCGCACAAAGACCTCGCTTAGTGACAAAGTTGTAAATCCCCCCTTTGCCGCTCTTAGGATCGCCCGCATACCAATTCTGCACCGTCGAATATTTAATCTCCGCTCGATCCAACGCGACTAATTCCACGACCGCCGCATGCAGTTGATTCGTATCGTACGCAGGGGCCGTGCATCCTTCGAGGTAACTTACATAAGAATCCTCTTCTGCAATGATCAATGTCCGTTCAAATTGCCCCGTCTCTTTTTCATTAATGCGAAAATAAGTCGATAGCTCCAAAGGACTTCTAACCCCTTTTGGAATGTAAACAAAAGAACCATCTGAAAATACAGCTGAATTAAGCGCGGCAAAAAAGTTATCATGAGCCGGAACTACCGTTCCTAAATATTTTTCTACCAATTCCGGATATTTATGCACCGCCTCTGAAATCGAGCAAAGAATCACTCCAGCCTCTTGCAAAGTCTTGCGGAACGTCGTCCCAATTGAAACCGAATCAAAAACTACATCTACAGCCACATTAGATAGCCGCTTTTGCTCATCTAAAGGAATGCCCAACTTCTCAAACGTCTTGATAATCTCAGGATCGACCTCTTCCAAGCTCTCTAGCCTCGGCTTAGACTTAGGCTCCGAATAATAGGAAATCATTTGATAATCGATCTGCGGATAAAAACCATTGAGCCAATGAGGCTCCTTCATTTCCAGCCACTTACGAAACGCCTTCAAGCGAAATTCAAGTAAAAAAGCAGGTTCCTTTTTTTTCGCCGAGATAGAACGGATCACCTCTTCGCTCAAGCCTTTAGGAAAAACGTCTGATTCAACGGCCGTCGTAAAGCCATATTTGTAATCGCTAGCAGTAAAAGAACCCATCATCTCCCGCAAAATGTGACAGCATTATATCCCAAAGCAATCTCCTTGTCAATTTTTCAAGCAACTAGCTATAAACAATTAACGATATTATATAATAATAAATCCGAAGTTTACTATAATAAAGTCATTGGAGGCAATTATGAAAGAATTACCATCCCACGAATTGCCGATTCGTTCAAAAGTATTCATGGCACAAGAAATCGGAGAGATCATTAGCTGTCTGCACAAAGGTCAGCGAAGCACGGCCGATCTTTTGATCGAAGATCTTAAAATACGCTCGATTTATTTAGGAGAGCAAATTCAGCAAGACGTGTTGATATTTGCTGAGCAAGTGCAATTTCAATATGATTACGACCCTTGGCATAAAGTAACAGACCAAGTAGAAAAAGCGGCAAATCGACTCATAGACGACCTTGGGTTCCACCGTCCACATTAGAAAATGCGTTTATACATAGTGTAATTGCGCTTCGTTTTAAGGAGAGTCGTGCTGATGACCAAGTCTGCAGTTTACTTGGATATAATCTGCCTATGCATGATATAAAATGCCCGAAGGAAAGAGAAGCCTGAAAAACCATTCAGCAATCCCAATACCACGATCAACTTTCCTACCATCCAGGCGCTACTTCCTTTCAATGCCAACAGTGAAACAGCTGTCGGAGCTATATAGAAAAGAAAACAACCAAATGCCGCCTTCGCAACAGCAGCCGCCAAAGATTGTATAAAATATTTACGTTCAACAGATTGAATGGCGTCTCTAACCTGAGGCGATCCAGCGCAAATCGTCGTACTTAACATCATAATGCCCTGCAATGACTGCTGAGCTGATATCAGCCATTTATCTCCCGGAAGCAATATATGCGCTACTTTAGATGCATTGCTTTTTTTGGCTGATCGAGCGAGCGGCTCAGTATCTAAAAGAGCCACCCTACCATCATGTGTAAAGAAAAAATTGTTATAGCTCAAATCAGTTAAGCCCGCATTCCATGATAATTCAGCTAATGTACGTGCCTGTACCACCGTCAATGCCTGCTCTCGGGCAGGGTCTCCACTTTCAGCAAATGCACGAGCGCATTGACCAGAGAAAAAACCTTCAGAACCAAGTCCGCTCCTAGCTTTATCATCGTTATGACCATAAAACCTCCTCAGTCCCTCTCTAGGAGCTACTGCATCGGATAGATCCAGTTTAGAAGCTACTACATAATATCCATCTGTAGAGGCTTGAACTAAATATTTTTGAATTTTAGCCGCTTTCCGTACGCGATACAAATGCATATCTGGGGCAAAAAACTCCATCATCCACATAGTAGATTTAGATGTCTGCTCATCACCTGGAAATGTTTTTCTGGCTCGTTTAATAACTCAATTATGCCCCGGATCGATAAACACGTGCAGTTCGGCTTGGTCTCGAAAGGCCTGTTCGGCGGCGGCCACCGCCCTGTGAATCGCCGAAGAGCTCTCTGGAGGCAACTGCATATGCGGCAAAAATTTTGATTTGATAGGAGCTGCAGACGACATAGTTAAGATCCATATTTGGTTATTTCGCATCAAGTATAACAAAAAAAACAATAAAAACCAAATAGATTCAATGCAAACAAGAAAACAATGAAACCGTTTTTTGTAATCCAGATTGCAAATCTATACTCGGCGTCCATCCCAAATCACGGGAAATTTTTGAAAAATCAATTGCGTAACGAAAATCGTGACCCGGGCGATCATCCACAAAATGGATCAATTGCAGATACTGCTCGCGATGGCAGCCTGTATGCTGCGCGAGTGCATCAATCAACGTATGGGCAAGGTTTAAATTAGACAGTTCTTCACCGCCGCCGATATCATACGTTTCGCCTGGTTTTCCCTTATCAAGAATTTGCCAAATCGCTTCAACATGATCATCGACATACAACCAATCGCGAACATTATCGCCACGTCCATAAATTGGAATTGGTTTACCTTCTATACAGCAGGTAAGCAATCTCGGAATGAATTTCTCGGGGTGTTGAAAGGGTCCATAATTATTAGAACAATGAGAAATAGTCGCGTAAATACCATAGGTTTGTATATAAGCGCGCACCAAATGGTCCGCTGCAGCTTTTGATGCCGAATAAGGCGAATTCGGGCGATAAGGCGACTGTTCGGAAAATTCTCCTTCTTTTCCCAGAGCGCCATACACCTCGTCTGTCGAAACATGATGAAACCGGATATGTCGATGGCGGCGAATCACTTCTAAAAGAAGCATCGTCCCCTTTACATTGGCCTCAATAAAAGGCAAAGCAGATTCAATACTTCGATCCACATGGGTCTCAGCGGCAAAATGGACAATTGCATCAATATGTTCTTTTTGACACACGCTCTCCACTAAAGAAAAATCGTTGATATCGCCTTGTACAAAACGATAACGCCAATCGCGCTCGACCGCTTGCAAACTGCGTGGATTAGCAGCATAAGTCAACGCATCGAAATTGATTATTTTGCCAAAAAAATCTGCCCTATCTAGCATTTTGCGGATAAACGCCGACCCAATAAACCCGCAGCCTCCCGTAACGAGAAAATTACGATGCATAACCATCCAAATAATCTATTAAAGCATCTTTCCAATGACGCGGCGCTGCTCCGAGAACTTTTTGTATTTTCTGTGTATCGAGCGGCGAAAACGCGGGTCTTTGAGCAGCTGCAGCAAACGCGCTGCTTTTTACCGGCTCGATCGATCGACAGCGAAGAGAAAAACCACGCTGCAGAGCTTCTTCCTGAATGATTTGCGTAAATTCATATTTATTACTCACCCCGGAATTTGCAAAATGATACACCCCCGCACCATCTGCCATCTGCACCATTGCTAAAACTAGATCTGGTGCATAAGTGTAACGGCTTACTTGATCAAAAACGATATCCAATCTTTCTTTTTCCTGCAGCCACTGCAATACCTTGACGGCAAAATTTTTACCTCCTTGGCCGAATACCCACGATGTGCGGATAATACAAGCCGCGGGGTAAATGTTTTGCAAGCATTTTTCCCCTTCTAACTTCGTCCACCCATAATAATTGCACGGACTAGGTTCGTCTTCTTCTGTTAACAATCGATCTCCGCATCCAGAAAACACATAGTCCGTCGACAAATGGAGGAGTTTGATGCCCTTTTCTGAAGCTACCTTACCCAATACATGCGGCCCTTGAACATTATCTCTTAAAGCTTTTTCGCGACAGCTTTCCGCTAAATCAACGGCAGAAAAAGCAGCACAATTAAAAATATGAGTAAACGGCCCATTTTTCTCGATGAACAAGCGAACTTGCGCCTCATCTGCAATATCTACCTCGCGCCCCGACCCAACACAATCGGCCACGCGCTGCAAAACATGCCCGCCAACCAAGCCTTTAGCTCCGGTAACCCACACTTTCACCGAACACCTCATGTAAAAATGGACTCATTTGATCGCGCAAAGATAAAATCGGCTCGCTAACAGGCCATTGAATACCAATATCCGGATCATTCCAACGGATTGATTTTTCGTGGGCCGCATCATACAAGGAACTCACCCGGTAATGCACTAGCGCAGTTTCACTAAGCGCGCAGTATCCATGCGCAAATCCAATCGGAATAAAAAAAAATGAAGGGTTTGACTCGTCTAAAATCACAGCTTCCCATTGCCCAAATGTCTTCGAAAACGGCCGTAAATCAACGGCCACGTCAAAAATCTTCCCCCGAGAACAAGAAATAAGTTTCGCTTGCCCAGGAACGTCTTGATAATGCAACCCTCGAATGACATTTTGCTTAGAAAACGAACTATTATCCTGAACAAAACAAGGCAGTCCAAGACTAGTAAAAAGGGGCTCCTTATAACTTTCGAAAAAGTAACCCCTGTCGTCGTGAAAAACAATCGGCTTGAACAACTTCAAACCATCGATACGCAAAGACCTGACTTCCATAATGGACGTCAGTTTCTACTAAAATGATTTTTTGAGGCAAATGTAAAACTGCTTTACCCATGAAAAATCTTCAAGATTTGAGTGCCACAACAGTTGCATTGCGGCCTGTATCTTTATCCAATCGATAAGAAAAATAATCATCTGTGCTGCAGTAAGTGCAAATGCCTGCCACCTCAATATTTTTCTCTAAGACGCCGCATTTGGCTAACTGCATTTTGCTAATGCTCCAAAAATCAAAGTAAAATGGCTTGCTTTGAAAATCCCAAAAATCTTTCGGCAGTTCATGCTTATAATTTTTAAACTCTGCATGATCCGGACCTAAAGAAGGAGAAATACAAACTACTAAATTATGAGGTTGGGTCCCTAACTCGCGGCGCATCGTATCGATTAAACGAGCGTAAATATTTTGCACACTTCCTCGCCAGCCCGAGTGAGCCACAGCGATCGCCTCATGAACCGGATCGTAAAAAATCGCAGCCTGGCAGTCAGCATGCGCCACGCCCAAGCCAACCCCTTTTTCGGTCGTATACAATGCATCAGCCTGCGGCGCATCATCAGCATTTTTTGCAGTCACGCGACTTACATTAACGCCATGGGTTTGATGAGGGTAAACCACTTTTGAAACGCCCAGAGCTTTGCGCACCAATTCTCGATTTACTTTAATGTTTTCCGGCTTATCGGCGGTATCGCCCGAACCGAGATTTAAAGTTTTAAAAGGTGCTGGACTTACTCCCCCATGACGGGAAAACGTCCCATGCAATACATGAGGAAATTTCTCAAGCAATTCATATTCCAACCATTCTAACTTCTCTTTGCCAAATTCCATATGCGATCCTCCATTTTCCCCTTACTACCAAAATCGGATTTGAGTTAACAGAAAATTTGATAACATGAGTCAGCAGAAAAAGAACTTTTCCCGTAAAGAATCGTTTTTAACGGGCTAAACAATTTTACAATCGACTCAACCAGATAGGATTTTTGCCTATGTCCCAAACATCTTCTTCAAAATTATCTCTCGGCATTGCCATTACACTAATCGCCTATCTCTTTTTTTCTGCGGCTTCTTCCCTTGTTTGGAATTTTCAAGGAAAATTTCCCACTATCCAAATTATTTTCATCCAAAACGTCGTCGCTTTTTTTACCATACTGCCCATTTCTCTTCGCCGCGGTTGGCGATATATGAAAACTAAAAATCTGCATTTGCATCTGCTTCGGGATTTATTTGGCCTTGTCAGCTATTTTTTATTTTTTTTGGCGATACGTTTTTTAAATCTCGTCGATGCCACAACCCTAAATTATACTTCGCCTTTTTTCGTTCCGTTTGTTTGGTGGATTTGGATGAAAGAAAAATTCGACTCTCAGATTTGGTGGTTGATTATCGTTGGATTTATTGGGGTTGCACTCATTCTCAACCCAACTAAAGAAATTTTCGATCTTGGATTTGTCTTTGGAATTTTTGCGGGCATTACCTCAGCAATTGCCTTGGTCTCCATCCGCATTCTCAACGTCCACCAAGAGCCTATGAGCCGAACGCTTTTTTATTTCTTTGCAGTCTCCACCCTTCTCAGCTTTCCATTTGCCTGGGCATCTTGGGTTCCTCCGATGGGTAGCGAATGGGTGCTTTGCGCGCTCATTGGATCGGCTACGGCGCTCGGTCAAATAGCCCTTACCATCGCCTATCGTTATGGCACGGCGTCATACCTATCCCCACTGGGCTATTCGGTCGTAATCTACAATGGGCTGATTAGTTATTACTTATTTGATATGCCTCTGAGTTGGCGCTCATTTCTTGGAGCTCTTCTCATTGTCGTCAGCGGAACGATAACTTACGTGTGGAAGCGAAAAGCGCACACCGTCAAAGAAACTTTTCAAACTCCGCAAAAAGAAAAGCCCCCCATGTAACAAGGACAGGGGAGCTTCCATTTATTCGTTATCAAGAGCGATCTGGGCCGATTTTTTGAGCAGCAGCTCCTCTGCGCTAGCCTCTTCGGAAGAGGGCGCCTCGCACTCGTCTGAGCAGTCGCTATGTAAAAAATCCTCACAATCTTCGTTATTACCGCAGCAAGATTGGGCTGATTTTGAACATTGCATCATAGCGATTTCAAACGATTCTCCGCCTGGAGAGGCCGACAAACACAGTCCAGCCGCCACAGCGCCACATATCAAATTAAGATGATCTTGTTTCATATTGCCTCTTAAAAAAGTTTATGTTGGCCAATTGCAAAACTGCTTGGTCCGGAAAAATGCCCTCAAAAGGGCGATTTAACGAGCAAAGCAGTTTTGCAATTAGCTCTATTGCCTAGCCTGCTTAAGATCTTATTTTCCCCCTCATTTTTCGTCTAGGAATTTATTCCAGATTGATCTATTATGAATGTCCATTAAATGAGTGGTGATAGACTATGAAGAAGTGGCTGTTTATTTTGACATCTTTATTTGCATCTTTTGCATTCGGCAACGCGCCGGACAATGAGACGCATGAATTTTCTGGTAAGCACTTTTTTGGAAGCTATACCAATTGCGATAAGAGCGCATTAGGGGACGTTGAAGGAATGCTAGCTGCGATGGACAAAGCCGTTCTCGCATCCGGCGCGACCATTCTCGATCGCACCCATTATGTTTTCCCGCCAAACGGCCTAACCGTCGTATATTTACTATCAGAAAGTCACGCAAGCATTCATACATACCCTGAATATGGAGCCTGTTTTGTGGACTTATTTACCTGCGGCGACCATTGTTCCCCGGTTGGCTTCGATCAAATTTTACGCGAATATCTTCAGCCTGAAGACATCAGCGCGCGCCTTTTTCTCCGCCATGATGGCGTCGAAGAAGTTCCCGTCCATAATTTCTAAGCCCCCAAAAAAATTGAAAAGCGCTCTGCAAAGAGCGATTTTAACGGGGGAAATGAGTTTTGCAATCGACTCTACAGTTATGCTGTATAGTTTTTAGGAAAGGCAAAGCGCTTAAGATCAGCGGCTACTTGGGTATTGGCAAACACTTCCCGTGCCTCGATGCCCAATTCTTCGGGATCTCTATATCTCGCTGAAAAATGGGTTAAAATCAACTGCTGAGCGCCCGCTTCTTTAGCGATCATCGCGGCTTGCACTGCAGTCATATGCATGTAATCATGCGCCATCTCTTTTTCGCGATGGCTATAGGTCGCTTCGCACAGTAGCAATTTTGCATTGCGCGCCAAATGCACTGCAGCTTTACACGGACGGGTATCAACAACATACGCAAAAGCATCGCCGGGACGAACGTGGCTCACATCGGCAAGAGCGATGATCCTGCCGTTGTGCTGTACTTGACCTTCTTGCTCTAATTCTCGAATGATAGGTCCATCCAATCCAAATGCTTTCAACTTTTCACGATCAAATTTCAAAGTATCTGGTTCGGTGATTCTCCAGCCAATGTTGTCGATACCATGATCTAAAAACGCAGCTTCGATGCGAAAACGCCCATCATCTTCTACTAATCCTTCTTTCGAAACCGGATGTTCTACCACTTTGATATTTTCGCGATAGATGCAGCAATAGCGCAAGCGGTCGAAAAATTTTTTTCCACTAGCGGGATAATAGCAGTGAATGGGATGGGTGACTTTATCGAGATTTAGCCGTAAAAGCATAGACCCAAGTCCGAGGCAATGATCGCCATGAAAATGGCTGATAAAAATGCGGGTGGTGCATGGCGGCGGGATGTCGGCAAAGATATACTGCCTTTGCGTGCCTTCTCCGGGGTCAAATAAAAGTCCTTCGTCATTCCAGCGCAATAAATACGCGCCGTGGTTGCGAAAACGGGTCTGCTGCTGGCTAGAGCAGCCTAAAATAGTCAAATCTCGTACGCTCATCTAATGTATCCTTGCTGCAAACCATCGGAGACGCCCGAGCACAATCCCAATGAGAGCGCCCGCGATGTGAGCCGTATTGGCAATCCCCGGAACAAATTGAATCGGTGTTAAGAGCCAAGCAAAAAACGAGCCGACTTGCAGCGCCGCCATCGCCAAGACAAACAAAACTAAAAATAAAATCGTAGAGCGGTGCAAGGGATATCCTTCCCAAGGCGCTATTCGCTCGCGCATCCAAACAAATCCGGCTAACCCCATGATCACGCCTGAATAACCTAAAAAAAGCGGGCCTCCCATCAGGTACTGCGCTGTATTAGAAATCACTGCAATTACAAGGCTTAACAACAATGTGCGAAACGCTCCAATGCGCATCTCGATCGGCCGGCTTAAAATCCAAAGCCACATCATATTGAATAAGATATGCAACGATTGCAAATGCAAAACAGCGGGCGATACCAACCTCCATATTTGACCTTGCTTGATGCTTGTAAACATAGGCCCAAACGCTGAAGATGAATCTTCACTTTTTGCTGTCAATAAAAGCCACTGGTACAGGCCTTTCCAATAAGAGGTGTTGACCGCCTGTTCTACTTCCGTTGCAATTTCTGGGGGCAGCGCTTTAGCCGGGGGCAATTTTTCTATTTTTTCTTCCACCGCTGCGATTTGCACAGGCTCATCGTAGAGCAAGCTCGCCGCAATGGGCGTGATAAATGGGGTCTTATCTGAAAATCCCTGCTGCTCCATCTGAGCTTCTTGCATCCAATTTAAAATAAAAACAAAGATGCACAAAGACAGTATAAAAGAAGTAAACATCGTTTTTTTCTTCACTTCAGGAACCGGCTCAGTTTCTAAAGAAGTGTCTTGCGGTTCTAGAACTGATGCAATGACATTGAACTCAGCGCTTTTGGGATTTGCTTGAAACCGGGTAAAAAGTTCCATTGCTTTTTGAATTTGATCTTCATCTAAAACCCAAATTGGATACGACATATGCCCCGTTGCTGCATCAAATGTCATATCGCAGGACGTTTCGATTTTCTGCTGTTTCAAAACAGCGCAAAACTGCCGAGCTTGATCTTCATTGAGTAACGTTCCAACTATCCGCATCGCTGAATTTTCTCCACAATTGCTGAGGTTGCAAGGCCATCGATCCTTTCGACTAGATGCAGCCGCCCCCCTCCTTGACGAACCGTATCTGCTTCAATGCACTGCGCGCCATATTCCACGCCGTTTGTGTGCACATCAGGACAAATTTTAGCTAAAAGCTGCCTGGGATCGGTTTGTTCAAACCATGTAACATAATCCACAAATTCAAGAGCTGCCACTAATTCCAGCCGATCTTTCAAAGAAATAATGGGCCGGTTGGGACTTTTATACCGGCGAATCGACTCGTCGGAATTCAATGCAACTAAAAGGCAATCGGCTTGCAGCGAGGCTTGGTGAATGATATACAAATGTCCGGCATGCAGAAGGTCGAACGAGCCGTTCAAGGTCCCGATCGTCCTTCCGCTGGAGCGCGTTTGCTCAGCCCACGTTTCAATGAGCTCCGGGACGATGAGCTTTTTTTCTAGCCACGGAATGCTGCGTTTCTTCTGAGCGTCGCTTTGTTCTAGGGGCTGTTGTCTTTGACTCATGAATCCTTTCTTTGGGAAACGCTACTCTAAACACCTCGTCATAAGTCTCGACGAAATGTACTTCCAGCCCGGTCTTTAAAAAGGCCGGCAACTCGTCGTAATCGCGCTCATTTTCTTTTGGAAAAATGAGAACATTGACCTTCGATCGGCGGGCTGCAATGAGCTTCTCTCGAAGCCCCCCAATCGGCAAGACTCGTCCCGTCAGAGTCAGCTCTCCGGTCATTCCGAGATTGTCTCTCAATGGCTTTTTCAACAGGAGCGACAAGAGCGAACTGACCATCGTAATCCCGGCAGACGGCCCATCTTTTGGCGTAGCTCCTTCGGGAATATGGATGTGAACTTGCGCTTTCTCAAAGAATTTACCATTTGAAACGTATTTATGGACAGCACTTTGCACGTAAGTCCATGCAATTTGGGCAGACTCTTTCATCACATCGCCTGCTTGCCCCGTCAATTTCATCTCAGTTCTTTCGGCGGGGTACTCTACCGATTCAACATACAAAGTAGCTCCGCCCATCGAAGTCCATGCAAGGCCTGTTGCTACACCGACTGGATTGACTTTGTAAAAGCGATCGGAGGTGAAAATAGGTTTGCCCAAATACTCAGAGAGATTTTCCTCTGTAATGTGATGGCAGTCTTCTTTTTTCTTTTTCGAGGCCCCTTCTTCATGGCGGGCAATCGCAACGGCTACTTTACGCATGATTTTTTTGATGTTGTTTTCCAAATTGCGCACTCCCGATTCGCGCGCATAGCCATTGATGATTTGACCAATTGCTCCTTTGGTGAAATGGATATCGGTCGCTTTCAGCCCCATCAATTTGCGGCTGCGGGGAATGAGGTATTTGCTTGCGATGGCAACTTTTTCCGCTTGGATATAGCCCGAGAGTCTCAAAATTTCCATTCGGTCTTTTAAAGGCTCAGGAATTGTATCCAAAACGTTAGCCGTAACTATAAACAAAATGTTAGACAAATCACAGCGAACATCGAGATAATGGTCGAGGAAATCTTTATTTTGTTCAGGATCTAAAACTTCGAGCAATGCAGACGCCGGATCGCCATGGTAGCTTGCGCCCATTTTATCTACCTCGTCCAGCATAATGACAGGATTCATCGTCTCAGCTTCTTTTAACGCCTGAATCATTTTTCCGGGCATTGCGCCGATGTAAGTTCTTCTATGGCCTTTGATCTCGGCCTCATCGCGCATGCCACCCACCGAAAAGCGGTAAAATTTGCGATTCAACGCGCGGGCAACGCTCTTGCCTATGCTTGTCTTACCAACTCCCGGAGGTCCGACAAGGCAAATGATGCTTCCCTTTACCCCACCTGTAAGTTTACCTACCCCGATGAACTCCAAAATGCGTTCTTTAATATCTTTTAAGCCATAGTGATCGGCCTCAAGAATTTTTTCCGCTTGCGACAAGTCGTGCATTTCTTGAGAATAAACACCCCAAGGAACGATCGTGAGCCAATCGAGATAATTGCGGCAAACGCCATATTCTGCCGACTGCATTTCCAATGTCGAAAGTTTATCTAGCTCTTCGCGAATCACTTTCATGACATCGTCAGGCACTACCTTATTTTTCAAGCGCTCTTCGAATTTTTCTGCATCGAGTGTTTTATCGTCTTTTTCAACGCCCAATTCTTTTTTAATAGCTTTCAGCTGTTCGCGCAGGAAAAATTCCCTTTGCGTTTTGGAAATGGTGGCTTCAATGCGAGAGTTGATCGTACTTTGCAGTTTGCTGATATCGAGCTCTTTTTTCAAAAGCATCAAAGCGCGGTCAATCCGTTTTTCAACGTCAAACATCTCCAAAACTTCTTGCAACTCTTCGCGCGTGGCGGTCGTCAATGCAACGGCAAAATCTGCTAAGCGGCCAGGTTCGGTAAAATCAGAATGGCCTAAGAAGATTTGCAATTCTTCTTTAAATAATGGATTGAGCTTCAACAGTTCTTTGATTGTCGTAATGATGCTAATGGAATACGCTTTTAACTCGCGCGACAAGTGATGCATCGGAGGATCTTCGTGATAAGAAACGGCTGCCTGCAGATATTTTCCGGGCACTGCCTTTTCAATCACGATCCGTTTTTCCATATTTAAGACGACCTGAGCGCCGCCCTGTTCCATTGGGATGATCCGCAATACGCGAGCCACAACGCCGACCTTGTACAAGTCATTCAAGCCAATTTTGTAAATGTTTACATCCTCTTTTTCTGTTAAAAAGAGGCCCAGGCACTTATGCTCGGTTTTGGCAATGATTTTGAGCACCTCGTAATAAGGGCCCGGCTCGATCACAATCGGCGCCGCCATTCCCGGGAAGAACGGACGTCGATTCAGCGGCAGCAAATACAGCTGTTTTGGGTAAGCAAGAGTGGGAACAAGTCCTTGTTCCACCTTTGGTTCCCCCTTGCCTTCAGCAAGTTCGGGATGTTCCGGTGTAATTTCCGGAGAAATTTGATCATCTAAATCGTCATTATCCAAGGTCTGCCTCATTTAGAGGGTGTCTACAAAGAATTTAGGGGTTTTCAGCCAATTGCAAACGGCTTTGCTCGTTAAAACCGTCTTTTTGAGGACATTTTCAAATACGCCCTCAAAACCATCGCTTTTTCCGAGCAAAGCCGCTTCGCAACCCGTTCTCTTTTAAGCCGAATTTCGACGAAGCGTCACTTTAGTAGACACCCCTTTAGTCTATTAGTTAAAAGACTTCGACTCAAAAAGCAAGCAGAATAGCAATCTCTCAAAAAATGCGCAACCTGCTATCATAAAAGCCCCATGAAAGAGATTGTGTTAGAAACAAGTACAGACTCACCCTTCCTAGCGCTCATCGAAAATGACCGCATCCTCTATTACACCCCCCTTCCTTCGGGCCCGCCTCTTTCTAAACACCTGGGAGTCAAGGTAGAAGAACTAACCAAGGCATTTCCTCCGCCCTACAGCCGCATCATACTCGGAGTAGGGCCTGGCTCTTACACCGGCACTCGCGTCGGCGCCGCCATTGCGCAAGCTCTCTGCATCGGCTGGTCCATCCCTCTTTGCGCAGCGCCGAGCCCATTTGCATTTGCTCCCGATACAGACAATTGGACCGTTATCATCGATGCGCGCGCCGGAGGCTTTTACATACAGCAGAAGGGCGATGCGCCTAAAAAAATATCATTAGAACAAATAGAACAACTCAAAGGGCAGATCTTAGTCTCGCCCCATGCAGCCCTGATCCGCGCTCGGCTGCCTGATTTCACAATTGAACAAGCAGAGCCCAATGCGCTGCGTTTAGCAGCTGCATCGAGCCCCGTCATTTTAGAACAACTCGAACTATTTTATTTTTAAGGACCTAGAGACACGATATCTTCTTCGCTTACCAAGCGCGGGTCAACCCATTCTGGAGAAGACTCCTTAAAGGGTGAGTCCGGCCTCAACATACCAGGACCAGAACCCCCCTCCCACACGGTCTCACGACGAAGCAACAAAATATTGAAGCCCAAAATTTTAAGAAAATCTCCAACAACGCCTGTGGGGTAGCCCTCATCCAGGCTATTGTGTCCGAAAAAAGCACCATCTCCTTCTTTCATACTGTAATGGATCAATAAGCGGGCACCTAAGCACGCTGCGCATCCTATCGCAGCGCCTATACCGCCCGTTCCGGACAAAAACAAGACACCCGCAGCAACTGCGGCAATTGTTGCAATATTGTACAATGCGGCATGAACGTTATATGTGATCAGCCTATTGCGATGATCGACAGCAAGCGGGGGTTCGGCTTCACGTGAGCCGGAACGAGATACCAAAGATTTAATCGCATCATAAATAAACGACATATATCTCCATAGGTTAGTCACAAATATTATACATTATACATAATTATAAAATCAATAATAGTAAATCATTTATTTTCTGTCGTTTGCATTTGATAACTATCGAACAAATAACCTGGAGGGGAATCTTGATTCACTTTTTTTGAGACAACTTTACCATCTTTCAGGACGATCGTATAACATCTTTCTTCAATCGTACGCTCGCCTTCTTTGATGCGCTCGATATATTCATATTCTACAGTTCCATCCGCTCGCTCATGCACGGAATAGGGACGGCCGAGAGAGGCAACGGTTTCCGATTCGGTAGCGCCGATGGGTATATCGTAAAATGCACGCATAGAAACAATACTGCCGCCCGAAGAACATCCGGCGGCAGCAAAACAAAGTAAAAAATAACACAAAACGCGCCGTTTACTCATGAGGTAGTTCTCTAATTGCGCGCAATAGCCTCTCATGATTATCTAGGTTGAACTCCCCATGCGAAGCGAAAAGGGGGCAGCATGATAATATTTACACCGCCAATTTTAAAATAATCGCTTGTCGGGGGCCTGCCCACCAAATCGCCCGCCATTGCGACCGCTGAAGAATTACGCACTTTAAACTCATGATCTCCCTCGCGCATGCTGCGATCCATAACTTGTCTGCAACCAAAACCAAGAGCCATCCAAGCAAGCGAAGCAAGCCCGCCGCTTCCCGATAGCAAAGCAACAGCAGCCACGCCCATAACTAAAGTAGCCACGTCATACACAGCTGCATGAGCGCTGTGAGCAACTTGCTTTTTCGCCTCCCCTGCGAGGGGCTGGCTATTCAACCGCTCGAAAAGCCAATTACTTCCGTTACTAATTAACTCGTAAACACTAATATTTGACATCGAAATACCCCCTCTCTAAAGTTTGCAATTATTTTAACACAAACAACCATTATTCAAAATAACACTAAAAATTTTCCTGATTATCTGTGGTCTGCATTTGATAGCTATCAAAGAGGTATCCAGGAGGGGACGTTTGTTTGATTGTTTTTGACACCACTCGCCCGTCTTTCATGGTGATCACATACCGCCTTTCTTCGAGAGTGCGATCGCCTTCATGCAGCCGCTCGATATATTCATATTCAACCGTACCATCACTATTTTCTTTAACAGAAAACGGTTCGCCAACTAAAGATACAAGCTCTGGCTTTGTCGCGCCAATCGGAACTTCGTAAAAAGCGTGCATTGAATCTACGCCGCCTCCGGATGAGCAACTTGCAGTGGCAAAACACATGAGCAAACAAAATCTTTTCATGACAGTCCTCTTTGTTCAGGAGCTTCGACTTGCGCCGTACGAGGCCAAATCCGAGCCTCAATTTGTGTACGGAATTGGTCCGCCGTTACATATTCTCCTTTCATCTGATAACTGCCATCGGACTGTAAATGGTAGGTTTCAAACCCTTCAAAGTTGAGATCGTTATTGCGAAACTCCCATGCGATCATCGATTCATCAAATACGCCTGTACCCACAATGCGTCCAATGTTTTGATTTTCCATATCGACTGCAAAGTTTTTTGCACTAAAATCGTAAAAGGAAAGTTCATTTCTCATCGCTTCTGCAAGCCCTTGAATTTGTATATCTTGAGCACATGAGACTCTCCCGCCTGTATCTTTATTTTGAACGGCCCAATTGGTATTGAAAAGCAGTTCCTCTTCAACCATATTGAGGGTAATCCGCCCTTCTCCGGCCCAGTTTCCCGGGTTAAAAATAAATGTATGTTTGAACATCAGAACATAAACCTTCTGCTATAAATGCTTTGCAAGACTCCAAGAGCCGCCATGGTGGTCATCAGCGAACTGCCGCCATAAGTTACAAAAATGAGCGGCACCCCCGACATCGGAAGAAGCGCGCACATCATCGCAATATTAATCAGAGCATGTACCGCCAAATACACGGCCAGCCCCGACGCTAAAAGTCGCCCAAAGGGGTCCTTTGCAGCTACTGCCACCTGAAAACTAAAATAGATCAAAGCGCAAAAAAGAAACAGCAAGAAGATAACTCCCAACAGCCCAAACTCTTCGCTAAATGCCGCAAAAACTGAATCAGTATGAGCAGCCGGCAGCCATTTGCGGCCGGAAAATTCCGATTTATGCCATCCGCTTCCAGTCAGCCCACCTAAAGAAATAGCGATGAGAGAAGCTTTTTGATGATAAGAGTCGGGATTAAGGCGCTCATATTGATATTCTTTCATGACGGTGGTAAAAACAGGTCTCATTTTTTCATGGGAAAAAACACCTGAAAATAAAAGACTTACAACCAAAGCCGCCAGAGCTCCAATCCCTGTTAAAAACCGAAGAACTCCTCTATGCACTCCGGCAAAATAGCCCATCGATAAAGCGATTGGATATAAGATCAGCGAGGTTCCTAAATCGGGCTGCTTCAAAATTAAAAAAAAGGGAATGCCTACTAAAAGCGCCATTTGAAAAGCGGTTGATAAAAGCGGTACAGCGCTCCCTTTGCGCTCCAAAAACCAGCTCAACACGACAACTAAGATCAATTTAGCTTGTTCTGAGGGCTGCAAGCTAATCATGCCGGCAATTCGATACCACCGATGCACATTTTGAATCGGGCTTACAAAAAAAAGGCCCACTAGCAAGACGATAGTGCCGATATACAAAATAAGGCTCCAATCGCGCAGTTTGCGATAGTCAAATCCGGCAGCGAAAAAAAAGACAGCCCAACCTAGCGCCTGCCAGCGAAGCTGGCTTTTCACCAAAGGGGTCCAAAACATCACTCCGTCCGCCTCTTCCGCCGTCATCGATGAGATCACAAGCAGACTGATCAGCATCAAACAGCAAACAACTGGCACAACTCGAAAATCTATACGGCTAAAAAAGCGAGGATCCCACATAATACTTGTAGTCTAACCTATGAAAAGGCCGCTCGTCCATCTCCATTTCGATTCTATCGACTCTACCAGTAGCTATGCAAAGCGATGCGCCGCCGAACTGGACCCCAATGTTTTAACGCTCATCACTGCAGACGAACAAACTTCAGGCCGTGGGCGCTTCGAGCGCAAATGGCTATCGCCCAAGGGCGTAAACTTATATGCCACCTACTGTTGGCAAGTACCAGCTTCAACCCCTAACCTCCATTTGCTCTCGCTCCGCGGAGCCCATTGTCTTGCAAAAATACTTTTCTCCTATGGATTGTATCCGACAATTAAAGAGCCCAACGACTTACTTTTAAATCAAAAAAAGATTGCCGGCATTCTCACTGAAATTCAGTGGACACCACAAACTGCTCAAATTTTTCTTGGAATCGGCATCAATATCAATATGACGATGCAAGATTTAGCGCAAATCGATCAGCCCGCGACCTCGCTTTTGGAAGCCACCGGACATGTTTTGGATCGAACACTTCTTCAAATGCAAATAACAAATATTTTAAATCTTGAAATAATTACAACAAACTCATAAAATTTATACCATGACCACATTAGCCTTATTACCAGCACTATCTTTACTTATTCCTTCCTTATCTCGCGGCCTAGGAATTCCCGCCCCCACCAGCAAGATTTTATCCAGCACAGCGCCCACGGACTCTCAATATTACTTCTCGTCTCATCATTACTTCTCAAGGAATGTTACTAGGACCGCGAACACAATGGGAATGCGCCCCAACATCACTATCTTACATGCCCCCAGCAGCCAATGTCCCATTCAAGCAGTCGGTGGTTCTTTATCTTGCAGCAATGCCGCTATCTACGTTGGTCCGGAATCTTCCCTGACTAAAAATAATCAGCGACGACAGTTTATATTAACGCATGAATTGAGCCATATTAAACACAATGATGTGCTAAAGATAGGTCTTGTATCCACTCTTGCGTATGTAGTGACAGCCGTTGCAGCGTCTTTTTTTCTCCCTGTGGCAGGAACAGTAGGCGTCGCTTTCTCAGTGTTTCTCATCACTCTAAGCACGATGTCACGGCACTGTGAAAAACGAGCCGATCTAGAAGCCCAGCGTTATTGCCAACTCATGGAAACAAGACAGTTTTGCCAGGCATTGCAAGAACTGCAAAACGCTTATCAACAATACCGAAATAATACAATGCTTCCTTTCACCACTCGCATGTGGAATAAAATCCGATTCGATTCGAAGGGAAATGATAGATTGGATATTCTACACCCGTCTTTATCTCAACGAATTTCGTATCTTGCATAATTAGAGAACCGTTCCCAAACTTGGAATCACTACCAAAGAAGGGTGAACCCTGGCTTTGAGAATTTTTTGAATGGCGTTCAACGTGGAGCCTGTAGATGAATGGCAACTCGTACAGGAACCTTCATACGCGATGGTAATCTCCGTATCATTTTCAAATTTTACAATGCGGATGCCGCCAGCATCTAGTTCAATATACGGGCGAATCTCTTTGCCGACTACCTCTTCGATGATTTTACGCTTATGCTCAGTCGGAAATTGCTCCCACCCCTCTATCCCTCCGGGGATTTCACCAAAATCTTGTTCGATGGGGGTCATGTCATAAGTGGCAGCAAAGGGAATATCGAGACATTGATGCACCGCGCGATCGATAGATAAAAACGCTCGATCTAAATGGGGAAAAACCTCTTTAGTAAAGGCGCTTTCATCTTTTTTATCACGGACGTGCTGATCGATTAAGTCAGAGCTAATGCGGGATACTTGATCATAATTTTTATGCAAAGACAGTTCACAGATGATCTCTCCGATTGCAATCGCTACAGGCGGGCCAAACGCTTGAAACGCCGCATCTGCTATAATGCCGTCAGTTTCATCTACAAGCCAATATAGGGAAAACAATTCTTCTTTTCCAATGACCAGGCGCATATTGCGCTCTTTTGCTTGCTGGGCGGTAAAATGTCCTGCAAATCGAGGCCGATCGATTTTTTCACGCATTTTTTTAGTAAATCGATCCCACATCATAAAGTTAAATCCTCCGTCAATGGCCGCAGGGTTTGATAGCATTCTACAATGCATTGAACGGCTTTTTCAATATCTGATTGTGTGGTATACCGGCTCAAAGAAAAGCTGAGGGCAGTCTGGGCGCAAATGTTATCTAAATGCGTCAATAAGCGATATAAGTACGGACTAAATGCCCCGCCGATAGAGGCTTTTACATTTTTGCGCTCCAACATATAGAGAAGAGCTTCGCTATGAACGCGAGGAAATAAAGCGCAGCAGACGTTGGGCAGTCGCAAGGAATTTTGATACAAAAACTGCACCTCAGGAATAGAAGCTGCCAATTGTTCTTCAAATACATCTCTTAAGCGAGCAACTTCCAGGCTCATTAAATCTTGCGACAAAGCCAGCTGTGATGCAGCAGCGGCGAGCGCCATCAACGACGAAGCGTCGATAGGGCGCGCTAAAATAAACGGGGCTAAAGGCTTTCCTTTTTTGGCAAAAATAGCTCCGGAACTTTTCACTGAATGGATGCGATCTCCTGAGAAGGTGAGATAATCCATTGGCAAATCAGCAAACGAGCAATAAACTTTGCCCAAAGTATAAGTTGCGTCGACGTGAAACAAAATGCCTTTTTCCTGCGCAATTGCGCCAATTTCTTCCACAGGATGGATAACGCCTGTCAACCCCTGCGCCCAACTCATGGAAATCATAGCGGTGCGAGGTCCAATTAATTTTTTTAATTGTTCAAGATCGACTCGACCTTCCGCATCTAAGGGGGCAATTTTAATAAAACATCCGAGCTCTTCAAGTCTTTTTAATGATTGGAGCATAGCCGCATCTTCAGAGGAAGATGTGATGATATGGCATTTACCTTCTTTGCGGGCAAGTTCGATAAAAGCAGTCCAATGCACTTGCTGAATCGCTTCTGCTCCGCTAGATGTAAACACAAACGAATCGGTAGCGTGAGCGCCAACAAGATCAAAAATTTTTGCAGAAGCGCTCGCCAAAACGGCCGTCGACGTCCCATCTAAAGCGGCAGCAAATTGTTCGCGCGCAGATCCGCACACAAAAGTTTCACTATGATTATCTAAATAGACCACTTGCCTTGCTCATATGTATAAATCAATGGTTTTCCCGTAGGAATTTCCAAGCTGACTACTTCTTCTTTGCTTAAATTTTCCAGGCGCATCACGATAGAGCGCAAAGAATTTCCGTGAGCGGCCACAAAAACGTTGTCGCCCTTCTCAATATGAGGAAAAATTGTCTGCTCAAAATAAGGAATCGTTCGGGCGGCAGTCATTTTTAAACTTTCACCTTCAGGCGGGGCTTGATCGTAACTGCGGCGCCAAATATGGACTTGCTCGCTGCCAAATTCTCGCGCCGTCTGAGCTTTATCCAACCCTTGCAGTTTTCCATACATGCGCTCATTGAGTTCCCAGGCACTATACACGGGAAGCAGCTCATTTTCAGCCTCCTTTCCATGCACATGGCTCCACTGCTCTAATTTTCCTTGGCCTGAATGCTGAAATGCCGCGATTTTGCCGCTAGAGTGGTGCAGCAAAGCTAACGCCAGGGTCATTTGCGCGCGGATTAAAGTAGAGGTAAAAGCGACATCGATTGGAACATCTTTAATTAGCTTTCCACCTTCCACAGCTTCGCGCACCCCTTCTTCGCTCAATGGAATGTCTACCCAGCCGGTAAATAAATTTTTTTGGTTCCACGCGGATCGGCCGTGGCGCATCAAAATCAGCTTAGTCATCTAAGCACCTCTTTCATGTTGGGATTATTGTATCAGGTCTGTCCTTTTTATCGGAGTTTCTGTATAATCTCAGGCCTATGGAAAAGAAAAGATTAAGTAAAGCATTAGCTGCTGCCGGAATTGCATCGCGCCGAGCATGCGAAGAACTTATTTTTGAAGGCCGTGTGAAAGTCAATGGCCAAGTCGTCATTGTGCCTCAAACACTTGTGGATTGGGAATCCGATCGCATTACCGTCGACGAAGCTCCCGTGCGAGCTGAGGAAAAAAAAGTTTACTACGCGCTGAATAAACCTACGGGTTATATATGCTCAAGCACGCGCCTCGGCAGAAAAAAAATCGTTCTCGATCTTTTCGAAGGCCTGGGGGAGCGTCTTTTTACAGTAGGAAGACTCGACAAAGATACGGAAGGGTTGCTGATCGTAACCAATGACGGCCGCTTTGCCAACCAAGTCATCCACCCTTCTTCCAATATCATCAAAGAATATATTGTCAAAACGGCTCAAGAGATTACCCCCGAGTATTTAGAAGCGCTGTCTCAAGGCGCTCGAGTAGATGAAAAATGGGTGCGCCCCGTCTCTGTTGCAAAAGTGCGCAAAGGGACATTTCGCATCTGCTTAAAAGAGGGCCGCAAACACGAAGTTCGCATTATCGCGGAACGGGCTCGACTTAAAGTGCTGGAATTGCGCCGCATCCGCATTGGTTCGTTGCTTCTCGGTTCTCTTCCCATCGGCGAGTACCGACCACTAACCGAGAAGGAAAAAGCGGGCTTATTAGAAGGTAAGAAAAAGCCAGGCAAACCTGCATGAGTTTTATTTTTTTTGGCGCATTGCTCCTGGGTTTCTACATGGCGTGGAACATTGGGGCAAATGACGTAGCCAATGCGATGGGTACCTCCGTCGGATCGCGCGCGCTCACGCTCAAAAAAGCTGTACTCATCGCCGCTGTTTTAGAATTTAGCGGCGCTTTTTTTGCCGGTTCATCCGTTTCAGAAACGTTGCAGCACGGGATCATTGCACCGGCCATCTTTGAAGGCAATCTGGAAATTTTTGCGTTGGGCATGATGGGGTCTTTGTTCGCAACGGGCGCTTTATTGCACATCGCCTCTTATTTTGGATTGCCCATATCCACCACTCACGCTGTAGTCGGAGCTGTCATCGGCTTTGGAAGCGTGGTCGGCGGTGTAGAAGCTATTCACTGGACTCAAGTGGGTTGGATTAGCGCAGCATGGGTTATTTCACCTATTTTAAGCGGCTTTATCGCACATCTTTTCTTTCGATTAACGCAGCGGGTTGTTTCTTGGATTAAAGTCCCAGTGGCAAGCGAAGGAATTTCAACGCCATCGCCTTTTCATCAATTTTTTATTTCATTGCAAATCGGGACTGCCTGTATGGTTGCGTTTGCTCACGGAGCCAATGACGTAGCCAATGCGATTGGGCCAGTTGCAGCCATCTTAAATGTACTGAAAACACATTCTTTACATGCAAAATCAGAAATCCCCTCATGGCTGCTTGCTTTAGGTGGATGCGGCATTGTTTTGGGATTGGCAACCTGGGGATGGCGAGTCATTGAGACGGTGGGCAAAAAAATCACAAAATTGTCTCCAATGCACGGATTTTGCGCTGAATTCGGCGCGGCAATTACTATTTTGGCGGCTTCAAAATTCGGCCTTCCTATTTCAACGACGCACGCGTTAGTCGGCGCTGTGTTTGGAGTCGGCCTCGTACAGGGTTTTTCTTCTTTAAATTTACAAACGCTCAAAGAAATAGTTCTTTCCTGGGTGATTACCATTCCCTCGTGTGCCTTATTGAGCATCTTAGCGTTTTATCTTTTGCGATTTTTTATAGGATTGATTCAATAACGTCCCTTTGTTAGTCTGACGATCATGAACGATCTAAACTATCAAGCCGACAAGCTCGTACAAAAAATTCGCCATTTTATCATCACTTCGAGCGGGCATCGCTCTGAAGATGCATCGATGGAAGAATTTTACCAAGCCTTTTGCGCAGCGCTCCGCGAAGAAATTATGATCAATTGGACTGCAACGCGAGATACTTTAGAAGGAACAAAAGGACGCGTCGCCCACTTTTTATCCATGGAATATTTACCGGGACGGCTCACCGGAAATAACCTCACGAATATCGGCGCTTCGGAATTAGTGCGCGCTGTATTGGCAAAAATGAACCGGAGCCTTTCGGATTTAATTCCCTGCGAACCTGATCCGGGGCTAGGAAATGGGGGTCTTGGCAGATTATCATCTTGTTTTCTCGATTCTTTAGCAACTTTGCAATACCCAGCTAGAGCGTACGGACTTCGCTATCAATATGGCATTTTCGAACAAGAGATTTGGGATGGAAAACAAGTAGAACGCCCAGACTGCTGGCTTTTAAATGTCAATCCATGGGAACAGCGCAGAGATCAGCAATCGGTTACAGTGGAGTTTGGCGGAACTCCTGTTTCCGCTAAAAACCGACATGGAGAAGAAATTTTTCTGATCGAAAATACAGAAGAGGTTCGAGCTCTGCCATACGATGTCCCTATCGTCGGATACTCCACGAAGGGAGATTTTTCGGTTTTAACACTGCGTCTTTGGTCAACTAAAGAATCGCCGAGAAACTTTCAATTGCAAAGTTACAATGCTGGTCTTGTTGGTCAAGCCGCCGAAAATACGACGCTGACTGATGTTCTTTATCCCAATGACAATACTGAAGTTGGGAAGCGCATCCGACTCAAGCAGGAATTTCTTCTCGTTGCATCTTCACTCAAAGACATTATACGAAGACACCAGAAAATTCACGGTGATTTATCTGAATTTGGCGACAAGGTCAGAATTCAAATCAATGATACGCATCCGGCATTAGTGATTTCAGAACTAGTGCGCACTTTGATGAAAAACTATGATTTTACTTGGGATAAGGCGTGGGAAACATGCCAGGCTGTTTGCAGCTATACCAATCACACGATTTTACGCGAAGCGCTTGAAGAATGGAATGAGGAAAGGGTGCGATTGCTCATGCCGCGCCAACACCATATTATCCAACAACTCAATTTGGAATTTTGCAATAAAGTGCGAGAGCAATTTCCAAATGATGAAGAAAAAGTGCGCCGGATGTCTGTGATTGAAGGTGGGCAGGTCCGAATGGCTCATTTGGCCATTTTAGGTTCGCATAAAGTCAATGGTGTTGCAAAGCTTCACAGTGATATTTTGCGAACTCGTATTTTCAAAGATTTTGCAGATTTATGGCCGGATAAGTTTACCAATGTCACAAATGGAGTAACACAGCGACGATGGCTATTGCATGCCAATCCGAGTCTTGCCAAATTCATATCTGATCGCATTGGCAAGGGCTGGATTACCGACTTTAAGCAGTTAGAAAAGCTGAGAGCGTATGCCTCCGACAAGGCTTCTCAAGAAGAATTTTTAGCTATCAAACAATCCAACAAAGAAAATTTCATTCGCTTTTTAGCACATGAAAATTGCTTAAGAGATAGTCACGGGCATGTAATCGTCCATTCGCATCCTGTAGGGGTCAATGCTTTATTTGATGTTCACATCAAACGTTTTCATGAATATAAACGTCAATTGATGAACGCTCTACATTTAATTATGGTCTATCACGAACTAATTGCTAACCCGCACGCTAGATCCGTGCCGCGCTTTGCTATTTTTGGCGGGAAAGCAGCCCCTGGCTATCAACGAGCTAAACAGATCATACAATTGATCTGTGCCATTGGCCGCAAAGTAAATCGCGAAACTTCTTTGCGCGCTAAATTTTCAGTTCATTTTATTGAAAATTACAATGTATCAAAAGCAGAAATCATTATACCTGCAGCCGATTTATCAGAACAAATTTCCACAGCAGGCTGGGAAGCATCGGGCACAGGCAATATGAAGTTTTCTATGAACGGTGCTTTGACGATTGGAACTGATGACGGCGCCAATATTGAAATGCGCACTTCTGTAACTGATCCATGGTGGCCGTTCCGCTTTGGCGCTTCAGCTACTCAAAACTTAGAGCCCTATCATCCTTCCACTGTGTATCAAACAGACGAGCAGATCAAGCGCGCAGTCGATACTTTAAAGGATAGCACATTTGCTATGTCCCCGGCTGAAGAGGAATCTTTCCATGCGCTGCACAAAAATCTTACGCAAGTCGATCCTTATCGGGTATTGCGAGATTTACGCGATTATTACAACACGCAAAAGCGAGTCGAGGAATTGTACCTAATGCCTTTAAAATGGGCGGAGACTGCGATGCATAATATCGCCGGAATGGGGCTATTTTCCACAGATGAATCGATTCGTCATTACGCCAATGAAATCTGGAATATCGAACCGTGCCCTCCGAATGCGGCAACTTTGCAAAAGGTACGAGACGAATACGCTGAGCATGATCGCTGCAAAATCTCTACCTAAGAAAGCTGCTTCACTCCAAATTCCATTTTTGTTGTAATTGCGCTAACTGTTTTTTTTTCATCATTCGTTCAATTCCTTGATTGAAGGCGCGCAATAAATTCGGATGAGTACCTTTTAAAACCACCAAATGCAGTCCCTGCTGGTTCAACGGATCAGAAACTACTTTCAAAGATTTCGAATAAAGATCACGAACATATTTCAATGCATGCAACCGATCTAAGACACAAGCTGTAATTTCCTCTAGAACCACCGCGTTTAGCAAATCAGGTATCGATTCATAAGAGCGAATGATAACGTCAGGATTGGCTTCTAAAACCAAAACTGAATCAGATCCAGAAATAATACCAACGACTTGATTAGACAACTTTTGTAACGATAAACTCGAGCTGGTTTTGGAAGCGACTAAAACCGGACCTGTCGTTAAATAATTATCACTAAAATCGTATCGCGCTTGATTGAATTCATAAGGGGGCAAATAGGATAAAACTGCGTCATACACATGATTGCTCATACCCGATAAAAGGGTATCTTGATTCGCATTTATTTTTTCAAATTCTAAACCGCTATAATGTGCAATCTCCATAAGAAAATCTTCAGTATATCCATATACATATGGTTGCATCGCATCGAAATCTAACGGCGCCCAGCTCGCATCAATTCCAATGCGAAGCATTTTTCGCTCTTCTCGTTCGTGACATCCACCGAGAAAAAACAACGCAAGCAAACAACAGAAAGAAAAAATTCTCATAATCACAAATCCTATCCAATTTCGGGGAATTTATGATACGCTATTTTTTATGAAACACGTTCTACTAGTCAATTTTGGAGGGCCGCGACATCTAAATGAGGTTCCGGTCTTCTTACAAACTCTCCTGCGGGATCGCGAATTGATCCGAACGTGGTTTCCAACTGTTATACATAACTGGATTTTTGATCGGGTGGCTCGCAAAAGAGCGCCTAAAACTCAGAAAGATTATGCATTGATCGGCGGGCGCTCTCCCATTTATTTTGACACAGAGATCATTGCACAACATTTAGCCCAAACCCTTGGCTGCACTGTCACGACCTTTCATAGATATCTACCCTCGACTCATGGCATATCTTTAAACCAAATCGCGAACTCTTCATCCGAAGAAATCCTTGTATTGCCGCTTTTTCCTCAATTTTGTTACGCTACAACAGGCAGCATTGCTCGTTTTTTTTCCGATCATCTGAGTGTATCGCAGCTTTCAAAACTTCGCTGGATTCAATCCTATGCTGATCATCCAACCTTTATCTCTGCTTATCAAAAAAAAATCAGCCAATGCATAAATCAATACAATTTAGAGGAAAACAATCTCATCCTGCTATTTTCAGCACATGGGATTCCACAAAATTTCGTGCGAAAAGGAGACCCTTATCAAACTGAATGCGAGAGTTCTTTTACGCAGATCAAACAAGCTTTTCCCAATGCATTGAGCCGTTTAAGCTATCAATCCAAATTTGGGCCCGGAGAGTGGCTGCGTCCTTACACAGATGAATCTTGCAAGCAAATCAAAACATGGGCGCAGGGACGAAAATGTGTACTTGTAGTGCCGCTCTCATTTACATCAGACCATATTGAAACGCTATTTGAAATCGAGTACCTATATTTACCTCAGATTCGACAACAAGGACTCCAGGCGTATCGATGTGATGCTTTAAATTTAGAATTGTATTGGTTAGACGGACTTGCTGAAATTGCACAGGGTAGTTTTCTGCGACCAAATCATGCATTAATAAGAAGGGGTTAACAAAACCCCTTCTCAAGTTTTTTACCACTTGCGGCCAAAACCAAAGCCGAAAATCCACGGATTGATGTCCACATGTACATGGCCATTTGTTGAGCCTGACAAATGAGCTTTTGTATCAATCCACACATATTTCACGTCGATATTGAATAGCCAATTTTGATAGAAAAACAAATCCACCCCCCCTTGCAGAGCTGCGCCCCAAGAGTTGGATAAATTTAAATGAGTGCTCGCAAGCGAACAGTCAATTCCATAAAAATATGTATAATTCACACCCGCTCCGAGATAAGGCTGAGCAAGATATTCAGGAAAAAATCTCCAATATAAAGTTAATGTTGGAGGCAAAAGCCATGCAGAGCCGATTTTAGTGCCTTGCAGCGCTTTTTTACCCCACAAAGAATGATTGGCAGTAGCCAAAATCAAGTCGAATCCCAAATGTTTAGTAAACATGTATCCGAAATCAAATTCACCGGTCCACGCAGGATGTACTCCCACTCCAGAATGTGGGATTGTATTGACCGAACCGCTAGAATCGTTAGGAAGAATGTATAATGCACGAAGCCGCGTAAACCAATCACCGCCTTGTGTAGAGTGAGCAGGAGCAGAAGTCTCTGCAACCTGTTGTGGAGGAACAGACCTCGTTTCATCGCTAAAGCCTGGAGTCAGCGCACATAGCACTGTCAGCAGCATTACGAACATCGTTTTTTTCATTTACAACCTCTTTGCACAAACTAAATTGTGCGCCCCCATGTTAGATTTTTTCAAAGCGAAAAGTCAAAAAAAAAGTGACAACCAAAAAAAAATCATATATGGTCAAATCAACCTTTCAGGAAGGCTAATATGGATCCAATCTTTCTGTCCCGTTTGCAATTTTCTTTAACCAGTATGTTTCACTATCTGTACCCACCCCTCAGCATAGGGCTAGGGCTCATGCTCGTCATTATCGAAGGCATTTATTTAAAGACGAAAAATCCTCTATATAAAGAGATGGCTAAATTTTGGGCTGGAGTATTTTCGCTTACATTTGCCCTCGGAGTTGCAACAGGCTTAGTGCAAGTTTTTGGATTCGGCACTAACTGGGCAGGGTATTCGCGCTATGTGGGAGATGTGTTCGGCAGCGCATTAGGAGCGGAAGGGGTCTTTGCCTTTTTCTTAGAATCAGGCTTTTTAGGAATTATGCTATTCGGCTGGAACCGCGTTAGCGCAAAAATGCATTATTTTGCCACTTGCATGGTCGCTTTAGGAGCTCACTTTAGTTCTATTTGGATCGTTGTAGCGAATTCATGGATGCAAACACCAGCCGGCAACACGGTCGTTGGCGAAGGCTCTCATGCAAAAGCAGTCATAACCGATTTTTGGCAAATGGTATTCAATCCTTCATTTCTCGACCGCATTTCCCATGTCGTTTTAGGATGCTGGCTCGCAGGTTCATTTCTAGTACTGAGCATTAGCGCATATTATTATTTACGCAAAAAACACTTGGCATTTGCAAAAGAAAGTCTACGTATTGGACTTGTTATTAGCTCAGTAATTTTAGTATTACAACTTGCATCCGGTCATTCCTCAGCGCGAGGTGTCGCATTTCATCAACCTGAAAAACTCGCTGCCATGGAAGGCCTTTATCAAACACAAAGCAATGCTCCTTTATCTATAATTGGTTGGATAGATACAGAAACGCAAACGCTCAAGGGCCTCAAAATTCCCTCCGCCTTAAGCTATTTTATTTACGGCGAAGCGGACCGTACAGTCACAGGTTTAGACAGTGTGCCCATCGACGAGCGTCCACCAGTACAAATTGTGTACCAATCTTTTCATATTATGATTTGGATGTGGTGCTTAATGGCGCTTACAGTATTGCTTGGATTCATTTTCTGGAAAACCGATACATTGCTGCACTCAAAATGGACTCTTCGCGTAATGATTGCTTCAGTGGCATTTCCCCAAATTGCTAACCAGGTCGGTTGGGTTACCGCTGAAGTGGGCAGACAACCCTGGATTGTCTATAAATTACTGCGTACTTCAGACGGCATCTCGCGCAATCTCGTCGGCGCAGAAGTAGCCTGGTCAATCACTATGCTCTTCTTAATCTACACTCTGCTGGCCGTACTTTTTTTCTATTTATTAGATCGCAAAATCAAACACGGTCCAGTTGCTGAAGAAGCCAAAGCGTTTGAAGCGGCTGAAGTATACCGCAAACCAACTATCTAAGAGGAGCTCTCCATGTCTGCACTTACGCTCGATGTCCTATGGTATCTCATTCTCATCGTGGCCCTAGGATTTTACGTCGTACTCGACGGTTTTGATTTAGGAGTGGGTTCTATACATCTTTTAGCACGAAATGATCGGGAACGCCGAATTTTGCTCAATTCCATCGGACCCGTCTGGGACGGCAACGAAGTGTGGTTAGTCATCGTCGGCGGAGCATTATTTGCAGGTTTTCCAGACGCCTTTGCGACCATTTTTTCTTCCTTTTATGTATTTGCAATGCTCTTGGTCTTTGGGCTCATTTTTCGCGCGGTATCTATAGAATTTCGCAGCAAAGTGGCATCGGAGCGTTGGAGACGCAATTGGGACGTTGCCTTTAGTGCAGCGAGCATTTTAATCGCGTTTGGAACAGGTCTTGTTTTAGGCAATCTAATTCAGGGAATCGCGCTAGATGCAAATCAAGATTTCACAGGATCGTTTCTCGATTTCATTCGCCCATATCCCATCTTATTTGGAATCACAACCGTTATTCTATTTTCCATGCACGGTGCAATATACCTCGCCATGAAAACAGAAGGAGAACTATTTGAGCGGACCCATCATTGGGCAAACAATGCCATCAAAGCATTTATCGCATGTTATATAGCCCTAACTGCAGCAACTTTTTACTTTGCTCCTTATATGATGGAACGACTGGTGGCATTCCCTATATTATTTGCATTCCCAGCCGCAGCTTTAGCGCTGATGTACAATATTCCAAAACAACTGGCAAAACACAATGCGGGTTGGGCTTTTCTTTCTTCATGCGGCAGCATTTTAGGATTTTTATCGTTGTTTCCCATTGGTACATTCCCCACATTAGTCCGTTCCAGCATTCAACCCGAAAATTACAGCTTAACAATCTCCAATGCTGCATCATCGGAGTTAACGCTAAAAATACTATTGGTCATTGTACTGATCGGCGTACCGTTAGTACTCGCCTATGGCGGTTACATTTACCGAGTTTTTCGAGGCAAAGTACAACTCGACGACCATAGCTATTAAAGGTCATTCGTAGTATGCTATTTTGCATGGAAACGTTAAAAATCCGAGGCGGGAAGCCGCTTCAAGGCCAGATCCGCGCAAGCGGCGCAAAAAATGCAATGACTAAACTGCTTGTTGCGTCGCTTCTTTCCGACAAAAAATGTACGTTTTATAATGTGCCTAATATTGGAGACGTTGAAATCACCGTAAATCTCTGCCGAGAAATTGGCAGTGATGTTCAGTGGGATCGCAAAGCGCGTGTTTTAGAGATTGTTACTCCCGAACTTAAAACATCTTATGTTCCGCAGCGTTATAGCGGCTCCAACCGAATTCCCATTTTAATGATTGGCGCTTTGTTGGGCAGAACAGATCAAGACATCATTGTACCAACTATTGGCGGAGATCTAATAGGAACTCGTCCCGTAGATCTGCACATTGCAGCTCTACAACGGCTTGGTGCGCGTATCGAATATAGAGAAATGAAAAAGGAAGGGGCATATTTTGCTCAAGCACACCAAGGCCTGCACGGAGCAGTGATCACGTTAAATTACCCTTCAGTCGGAGCCACTGAAAATACCATTCTCGCAGCCGTTCGCGCCAAGGGAACAACGCTCATTAAAAATGCTGCAATCGAACCTGAAATCATAGACCTGATTCTTTTTTTGCAAAAATTAGGCGCTCATATTACCGTCGAAGCAGATAGAACAATTGCCATTCAACAAGCAACGCAATTTCACGAAGTGGAACATACAGTGCTTACCGATCGCAATGAAGTAGCCTCTTATGCCATGGCGGCTATTGCGACAAAAGGACGGGTATTTATCGAAGGGGCAGAACACCTTCACATGATCGCCTTCCTCAATAAGTTACGCGAAATTGGCGGCAATTTTCAAGTGCGCCCAACCGGAATCGAATTTTTTTATGAACAACCCCTGCGCGGAGGGCTACATTTAGAAACAGATGTACACCCGGGATTTATGACAGATTGGCAGCAGCCCTTTGTCGTTTTACTCACGCAAGCCGACGGGACCTCTATCATTCATGAAACCGTTTACGAAAATCGGTTTGGGTATACAAAAACATTGAAAGAAATGGGCGCAGATATTTCGTTATTCACTCAATGTCTTGGCGGAAAATCTTGCAGGTTCGCTTCACAAGGCCACCATCATAGCCTCGTTGTCAAAGGGCCCTCCCCATTGAAGGCAAAAGAGATCTCTATTCCTGATTTACGTGCGGGATTTGCTTACGTCATGGCAGCTTTACTAGCCACAGAAGAAAGCACCATCGGAAATGTCGACTACTTAGATCGCGGATACGAAGATTTAGTTGATAAATTGGTAGCTTTAGGCGCCGATATCACACGCCATTCCCCCTTCCTAACCGCATCTAGCCATTGACACTCAAAAAACGAAAAAGTAAAATGTTCCCACTATGCCCCCAAAATGGCGATTAATTCAGAAAGAAAACTTTACATCCATTCATGCTCTGCTCGATTATCTCAATTTTTCTGAAGAAAATCGCAAACTAGTGCACGACCATCCCCCCTTCGTCCTGAATTTACCAAGACGCCTTGCAGCAAAAATAGCCAAAAACACTCCTGAAGACCCCCTGTTTCGACAGTTTATTCCATTATTAGATGAGACAATTATCAAACCCGGCTTCATACCTGATGCTCTACAAGAAACTACCTTTTTGGAAGGAAAGAAATTATTTCACAAGTACCACAATAGAGCATTACTTCTTGTTACAGGCGCTTGTGCAATGCACTGCCGCTACTGTTTTCGTCAACATTTTGCTTACGACACACAAACACTAGGATACGACGCTGAATTAAGCTATGTAAAACAAAATCCATCTATCTCGGAGTTGATCTTGAGTGGCGGAGATCCCCTGTCGTTAAGCAATGAATCGCTGAAAAATTTACTCCTCTCCATTTCACAAATCCCGCACATTCTTCGCATTCGCTTTCATACCCGCTTTCCTTTGGGAATCCCCGAACGCATAGATAATGAATTTTTGGAAATTCTAGCTACAATCCCTCAGCAACTCTTTGTGGTAATTCATTGCAATCATCCAAAAGAACTAGACATCGACGTCAAGCAAGCTTTAAAAAAAATTATGCTGCTAGGAATTGTTGTGCTCAATCAATCTGTTCTTTTAAAAGGTGTCAACGACTGCGAAGAAACCTTTCTTCAACTCAACGAAGAATTAGCCAATGCAGGCATCATTCCATATTACCTACATTTACTCGACCCAGTTGAAAGAACTTCTCACTTTGAAGTATCTGAAAAAAGAGGTCATGAGCTCATTCAATATGCACAAGAACATACCTCGGGGTTTGCCGTCCCGAAACTAGTTCGTGAAATTCCGGGAACTCCCTCTAAAACGCTGTTACATCCGGTCAACTGTCTCTAAACCGAGAATGTTCAATCCTTTTTTCAAAACTTTCGCAGTAAGTTCGCACAGAATCAAACGGCTGTTTTCTTCTGCAGATCCCTCAACACGGCAATCCCGGAAAAACGCATTGAATTTTTCAGCCAAATGATAAAGGTATTCAGCTAAACGGTTAGGCAACAAATCTTCAGCCACGCTTTGCAATACCTCGCCAAAACGACGCAGATGAACACCTAAAGAGATCTCGCTAGGATGAGCCAAGCACATCACCTCTGAGCGCATCAATTCAGCAATATCAGCGCCTACTTTGCGTTTAATCCCATTGATACGAACATAAGCATAAAGTAAAAAAACCGCAGTATTGCCTTCAAATCGAAGCATTCTCTCATAGCTGAACGTGTAATCTTTAGTCCTATGGGAGGAAAGATCTGAATATTTTACAGCGCCGATGCCGATTACTTTTGCCAAGTGATCGATCTCATGACGAGATGCCTCCGGCATCCTTTCTACAATCATATTGCGCGCTTGATCTACTGCTTCCGTCAATAGATCAATCAATTTTTCTGTCTCTCCAGAACGCGTTTTAAACTTCTTGCCATCCGTACCTAGCACTAAACCAAACCCAACATGATCTACCCGAGTGCGTTTAAGATCTAACCACCCTGCCTTTTCTCCTGCTGCAAAAATCATTTGAAAATGCAAGCTTTGCCCCACATCTGTAACGATTACAATGCGGTCCGCTCGATCGGTAAAGATCCGATATTTCAATGCGGCCATATCCGTAGTGTCATAATTATAACCACCATCGGATTTTTGGATCATTAGAGGCAAAGGCTCTCCCTCTCGGTTTTTAAATCCATCCAAAAAGACACACTTAGCGCCTTCAGAAATAGTTACCAAACCTTTTTGGTCCAACTCATCGACAATACTTTTCAATTGTGGATTGTAAAAAGATTCCCCGCGCTCCTCAATATGCACATTGAGTAGCTGATAAATCTCCTGAAATCCCGTGCGTGAAATATCGCAAATCATTTTCCACGCATGAAGCGACTGTGGCTTTCCAGATTGCAGAGCTACCACTTCTGATTGCGCTGTTTTTTTAAAGTCTGGATCAGCATCAAACGTTTTTTTTGCAGCTTTATACCAGATCAGCAGCTGTTGCGGATCAGTTGCAATGGCTCCATTTAGCACGTCAGACGCGTGAATTTTCATATACGCAATCAACATGCCAAACTGGGTTCCCCAATCTCCAATGTGATTCAATCTCAGTACATCTTGACCCAAAAACTCAAATAATCTAGCCAAGCAGTCGCCGATGATTGTCGAGCGAATATGCCCAACGTGCAATTCTTTTGCGACATTCGGGGATGAAAACTCAACAATGATCTTTTCGCGTTTTTTCGGAATCGCCGCGCCAAGAAACTCATCCAATAGCATCGTTTGCAATTGTTTTGAGAGAGCCTCAGCCGCAAACGTAAAATTGACAAAACCAGGTCCCGCAATCGAGATATTAGAAAACGTTTTTTTGTCTTCCAGTCCAATCGCATCAATGATTTTTTGCGCAACCGCCCTAGGTGGCAATTTCAACAATCTAGCCAGTCTCAAAGCGCTATTGCACTGATAATGGCCGAACTGTTCTTGTTCGCATTGAGTTACATCGGCTAGAGTCTCAGTAGACGACAGTTCCGTAAAAGCGCTTGAAATTGCATGCGTAAGAACACGTTGTAAAAAATTATGTGCAGTTTCCATTATTCTTCAATGATGTGGTGAAATGTCGGTGGCATAACCCGTTTGCCAACGCCATATCTTATTCTATAATTTGCCAATGCTACAGCAGCATCGTGGGTAGATTCACCTGTTCGATCTGAAATAGTATAAACCGATGTTAGCGTGTTGTAAATCCGGTTTACATGATTGCGCGATAACGCTGGGTTATACCCTTCTTCCTCTAGTTCTGCTGCCACGTTTAACAACCCACCAGCATTAATGACAAAATCTGGCGCGTAAAGAATTCCGCGCGATCTCAAAACATCTGCATGAGAGTCATCTAACAATTGATTATTTGCGCAACCCGCTACAGCTTTACATCTCAATTTGGCAACGGTATCATTATTGAGTACCGCTCCCATAGCGCATGGAGCTAAAATATCGCACTCGGCCTGCAAAATTTCAGATGCAGATGCAATTCGAACTCGAAATTGAGACGCCAATTTCTGAGCTTTTATCATATCTAGATCAGCGACAATCACATTGGCGCCGGCCCAAAATAAATTCGAAACCAAATGCGTGCCGACATTACCCAAGCCTTGCACAGCCACTGTACGACCTTCTAACGAATCAGTGCCGAATAAATGCTTAGCAGTAGCGCAAATGCCGCGATATGTCCCCCAAGCTGTAAATGGGCCGGGATCTCCGCTGCTTTTAGCATTCGGCAGTCCGACTACGTATCGCGTCGCCTTTCGCACAATTTTGACATCTTCAACACAGCAGCCAACATCTTCTGCGCAAATATACTGCCCCTGCAATTGCTCGACAGCCGCGCCAAATGCTAACAACAGCTGCGCGGTTTTATTTTTTTTAGGATCGGCAATAATCACACTCTTGCCACCTCCAAATCCAACTCCGGCAACAGCTGATTTATAAGTCATGCCTTTTGCTAAGCGAAGCACATCTTTCAATGCCGCATCAAACGTAGCATAAGGATAAATTCGAATCCCTCCAAGAGCCGGGCCCAATGCTGTATTATGAATCGCAATAATGGCAGTTAAACCCGCTTGCGAGTCGACAACTTTCAGCACCTGTTCATATCCCTCTATATTCAAAGAGACAATTTCTAGACTGTGTTTTGCGCTGACAACTTTTTTCTCTAAAACCTGGCTTTTCATAACGCGGCCCCTTGTTTTTTGAGGCACTATATCAGGGCATATTGGAAAATGCAATAGGCTTGCCCGATAATCGGTTTTCGTATAAAGTTAACTCCTAAAATTGAGAACGGGTCCATTATGACAACTGCCCTTACAATCAGCAATGAGCAAAAAAATGAATTGCTCAAGTTTTTAAAGAAAAACAAGAGCGCCGATCTTGTTACGGTCTATCTCGCTTTCATCGAAGAAAAGAACCGCCTGAAACCAGTTCTCTTTCCAAGAGATAAAACGATTTTCCAAAACGTAGATGACGTAATCCATCAATTAGAATCTCAACATAAGTTATGGAGAGAAACCGAGATCATCGTCCAGTTCGGACAGCAAAACGTCAATGAACAAACCAAGAAAATTTATATTTGTCCTTTTTCAGGCAAAGTATTTGGCGACAACACTCATCCAAATCCCCAAGATGCCATTTACGATTGGGTGGCCAAATGCCCAGAAAACAAAGAACGAATTGGAGGCTTGCCAGTCAAGCGATTCTTTGTTTCTGAAGATCCGGATGTAATTAAAAATTACATGACTGAACGAAAAGCGTCGATGAAAAAAGTCGTATATTCTTCAGTTATTACTGGTAAACTGTTCAATAGCAAACAAGCAGTTATCGACGATTTTAAAAAAAATCATTTAAAATCTCTGACGTTATTAGAAGTTCAAAACCAAAACCGATTTAACATCGAAGAGAAATTCCTATCATTTATTCAGAGACACCTCACCGAAGATAAAATTGCGCAATTTGTTGAAGCTCTTTCTGAGTTTCCGGAATTCGCCCCCTATTTGGAAAAATGGGTCGACAGCGAATAGAACTGCTTAGCGCCGAAGAAACCCTATCCTTCGGCGCGCAATTTGCTTCTGCGCTAAACCCTGGCCAAATCATAGCCTTACGAGGAGATCTTGGCGCTGGGAAAACCACCTTTGCACAAGGTCTGCTTCAAGGTTTTGGCATTTCCGAACCAGTGCAAAGCCCCACTTTTTCTCTTTTACAATCCTACGAAGGCCCGTTTTTAATTCATCATTTTGACCTGTACAGAATCGAGACCGCAGCTGAATTTCAACGACTTGGGTTTCTCGATTGTTTTTCAGACAACGCAATTTGTCTGATCGAATGGCCGCAAAAAATTACATCGCTGATTCCAGACAACGCCACTTTAATCACCCTCGTCTACAATGACATAGGAGGGCGTACGGCATACATTGAACCTTGGGGCGCGCGATGATCGCTTTTGAAAATGGATCTTTCATTGCCAGCGCCCTCACACCTGTAGAATTTCCCAATCTCAAAACTGACCAAGGCAATGTATTTCCCGAAGTGGCTTTGATTGGCCGTTCAAATGTGGGAAAATCCACTCTTGTCAATGCACTTTTAAGAAGTAAAACCCTCGCCAAAACTTCATCTACGCCTGGGAAAACACAGCGCATTCTTTTCTTTTCTATCGACAAACAACTACTTCTGGTCGATCTCCCTGGATACGGCTATTCCAAAGCTGCTAAAAGGGAGGTTTCCCTATGGAGCCAATCGATTGAAACTTACCTAAGCCAACGCCCCAGCCTCAAATTATTGCTTTTGCTCATCGATAGCCGCAGAGGTTTTGCAGAAGAAGACCTTGCTATGTTGCAATGGGCGCACTCCAAAACCATGCACTTAGCTGTTATTTTCACAAAATGCGATAAATTACCTCCATCTCAACAGGCAAATATTCTCAATGCACATAAAACCCACTTGCCCGACGGGATTGATGCAATCGCAGTCTCTACCGCGGATCCTACCTCAAGAAAACGTCTCATCCAATTTATCAACCAAAGGCTTGCATGACCCTGCTGAACTCTGAAATTTTCGTCTGTCTTGATTGCGAATCCACCGGTCTTGACCCCAATGAAGATCGCATTATCGAAATCGCAGCTGCACGCTTTACCTTTGATAAAATTTTACAGCAATTTGAATCGCTCATCAATCCCGAGCGTGAAATTCCGTCCAGTTCACAAGAAATCCACAACATTTCCCAAGAAATGGTCGAAGGAAAACCCAAAATCGGCGCCATTCTCCCCGATCTTCTCAACATGATCGACGGTCATATCCTCGTCGGCCATGGCATCGGCTTTGACATTGCTTTAATTGCAGCAGAAGCCAAACGCAACAATCTACAAACAAATATTGCCAAAGCTCCTTTTATCGACACGTTGCGACTTGCCCGGTTGTATGGGGAAAGCCCGATCAATTCTTTAGACAAATTACGCCAACACTTTAATATTGAACCACAAGGCGCTCACCGCGCCATGAGTGATGTCATAGTAAACATTGAAGTATTCAAGTTTTTAACGAAATCTTTTAAAACCACAGATGCGATTTTTAAAACATTGCAAAAGCCGATTAAATTACGCGCTATGCCTTTAGGTAAGCACAAAGGGCGTAAATTCGACGAAATCCCTTTAGAGTATTTACTATGGGCTGAAAGAAAAGATTTTGATCAAGATCTACTCTACTCGATCCGATCAGAAATTAAAAACCGCAAACGCGGCGGCGGTTTCGAGCAGGCAGCCAATCCATTTGCCAATTTATAATTTTATGCTATAATTAGCATTATAGATGCCAAAACTAACATTGCATGACTTACCTCTGAAAGGTCAACGTGTACTCATGCGCGTTGATTTTAACGTTCCGCAAAACAAAAACGGGACCATTTCCGACGATTCACGCATCCGTGCAGCCCTCCCATCGATTGAATTTGTCTTACAAAATGGCGCGTCTTTAGTGTTAATGAGCCATTTAGGGCGCCCAAAAGCAAGCGTCGACCTCAAGTACACATTAGCCCCATGCGCTCAAAGGCTATCTGAACTACTCAATATACCCGTTCCCCTTGCACCGGATTGCGTCGGACCTAAAGTAGAAAAAATGGCAGCGGCCCTCCATGCCGGAGAAGTGCTCATGTTGGAAAACGTCCGTTTTCATCAGGCTGAAGAAGAGCCGGAAACCGACCCCTCCTTCACCAAACAACTAGCAAAGCTTGGAACCGTTTACGTCAATGATGCTTTTGGAACCGCACATCGAGCCCACGCCTCAACAGCTCTAGTTGCAAAATGCTTTCCTGGAAAAGCAGCCGCAGGATTTTTAATGGAAAGCGAACTGGCACATCTCACACCATTATTACACAGTCCTCAACACCCTTTCCACGCCATTATCGGCGGGGCCAAAGTTTCCACTAAAGCCGGTGTCATTCAAAATTTACTTAAGCTCGTCGACCGGCTATTTATTGGAGGAGGGATGATCTTTCCCTTCATGAAGGCAAAAGGAATCGATGTCGGAGCCTCCATGCTCGACCCAGAAGACGTTCATACCGCCCGGCAAATTCTTTCTCATCCCAAAGCCGATTCGCTGATTCTACCCAAGGACTTGGTGATTGCTTCTGCCTTCGCGAATGATGCCGAACGTAAAATTTCTCCTTTTACGATTGATATTCCACCCCACTGGTTTGGAATGGATATCGGGCCTGAAACAGTATCCAGCTGGGCCGACCAGTTAAAAGAAGCTAGATCTATCTTTTGGAACGGCCCGGTCGGCGTTTTTGAAATGCCTAACTTTGCGTCAGGAACTAATGCCATCGCGCAAATCCTCAGTCATGCCAACGCCCAAACCATAGTCGGCGGCGGAGACTCAATCGCAGCTATTCAACAAATGCATTTAACAGGTAAATTTACCCATCTATCCACAGGCGGGGGCGCGTCTTTAGAATTTCTAGAATTCGGCCATCTCCCTGGAGTGGACGCCCTATCAGACCGAAAAATTCACTGAGTAGTTGATTATTAAACGAAAACCGTTATAATTTAGGCATGCAAAATGGAACTCAAGAGTTCAGTGGTTGGCGCGCATTCTTCTGGCCGATCCATCGTTTTGAATTGAAAAAGTTCTTTCCAATGCTGGGAATGTTCTTTCTCATCGCATTAAATTACAATCTTTTAAGAACCTTCAAAGATTCCATGATCGTCACAGCTCCTAATTCAGGTGCTGAAGCAATTCCTTTTATTAAAGTTTGGGCAATACTCCCGAGCGCCATATTGTTAACATTTATTTTTACTCGTTTAGCCAACCGCTTCAGTCGTGAAAAAGTGTTTTACATTATGATGTTTATATTTCTTTCTTTTTTCTTTGTATTTACTTTCGTTTTATTCCCATTGCGCGACCATCTCCATCCCCATCAATTAGCAGATCGCCTGCAAGAATTGCTACCAATAGGTTTTAAAGGACTTATAGCAATCTTTCGCAACTGGACCTTTACTCTTTTTTATGTGATGTGCGAACTGTGGAGCACCGCAATTATGTCGGTTCTTTTCTGGGGCTTTGCCAATGAAGTCACAGGCGTTGGAGAAGCTAAACGATATTATGGATTGCTCATGATTGGAGCGAATGCATCGTCTATTTTATCTGGCCAAGTTTCTATATGGCTTTCCGACATAGCTTTCAATCCCACAATTCCTTACGGCTTAACTCGATGGGATCAATCTATCCTCTTTTTAAACGCAACTGTCATCATATGCGGCATTTTATCAATTGCTATTTTCCGATGGTTAAACGCCCACGTAATACGACCTAATGAAGCCGAAACAACGGATCGCAAGGCACCGGAAAAAGTCAAAATGTCCATGAGAAAAAACTTTGCTTACCTCGCCCAATCTAAATATTTAATATGCATTGCCGCGATCGTGATTACTTATAATATCGCCATCAATCTAGTTGAGGTCGTCTGGAAAAATCAAATCAATGCCCTCTACCCAGATCCCAGCGACTTTCAATCTTACATGGGTCAAGTAACCACTGCCGTGGGAGTGGTGGCGACCCTTGGTTCCATATTTATCTCAGGCAATATCATTCGCCGCGTATCTTGGACTACCAGTGCTATGATCCCAGCTGCCATCATGTTGATCACTGGGATTGGTTTTTTCTCCTTTATCATATTCCAGTCCTCTGGTTTATACGCATTTGCCTCCCTGCTTGGATTTACCCCAGCCGCTTTAGGACTGTTGATCGGCTCGCTCCAGAATATCTGCAGCCGAGCCTCCAAATACACCTTTTTTGACGCCACTAAAGAAATCGCCTTTATCCCCCTGAATAATGAGTCCAAACTCAAAGGAAAGGCTGCAATTGACGGCGTCGGTTCCCGCCTCGGAAAATCGGGAGGATCGGTGATTCATCAAGGTCTGTTGCTTATGTTTTCCACCGTTGGAGCAAGCACCCCATATGTAGCAATTATTTTCCTCGGCGTGCTTTTTGTCTGGATCATGTCAGTCTTTTCTTTAGGCAAACAATTTAACGAACTAGTTCAGACAAACGCAAAACTCGATATAGCTGATAACGTTCCTACAAAGCCAGTTCTAGCCAAAGAATCAGCTTAAACGTTATATACTTCTTTTATGGACTCTATCATTCAATTTATCTTCGACAATGCTCATCACGCTCATTGGTTTGTCTTTAGCGCTCTTATGCTTGCCGGCCTCAACATTCCGATCAGCGAAGACTTAATGATTATCATCAGTGCCGTAATTGCGGCAACGATCGTTCCGGAAAACACGGCAGAATTATTTTTAGGCGTTTTTCTGGGCTGTTATTTATCCGACATTGTCTGTTACTGGATCGGTCGCAAAGTCGGGCCAAAATTATGGAAAATTCAATGGTTTGCCAAAACATTCGAACCCCGTAAAATCGATCAGATTCATCTGTATTATCAAAAATATGGGTTTTGGACCTTACTTGTCGGGCGCTTCATTCCATTTGGAGTGCGCAATGCTTTATTTCTTACAGCAGGTCTTGGACGTATGAATTTTGTAAAATTTGTCATGAGCGATGGCATAGCCTGCTTAACGTCAAATACGACGTTATTCACCCTCGCTTTTTATGCCGGGAAAAATTACGAAAAGCTCCTCACTTCGCTCAAAACATTTAATATTCTGCTCTTTGGAACCTTTGCAGTTTGCGGAATTGGAATAATTTGGTATAAGAGAAGAACCTCCGGCACCAAAACCCATTCTAAAGAATGATTACACTTTCAAACATACTCTCCTTTATCCGAGCGCCTTTAGCCCTGCTCTTCCTTCAAAAAGATCCAGCCATCCGCTTTATCGCTATTTTGCTTGCAATGATCACAGATAGTGTGGACGGGTATTTTGCGCGCAAGTACAAATCAGCCAGCCGTTTTGGTGCCATTTTAGATCCAGCCATGGACAAATTTTTTGTGTATTTTGCTCTTGGAGCTTTATTCTTGGAATCTCAAATCAACTTATGGGCGTTGATAGCCATGCTTTCGCGAGATGCCTGCCTAATTATTTATGCGCTCTTGGCTCTGATTAGACGCGATTGGGCCTCTCTTACTTTACGTCCTATTCGTTGGGGTAAAGCAACCACAGCGTTGCAATTTTTTATTCTTATGAGCATTACCTTCAACCTACATTTTCCTTGGCATCTCTACGCAATATTTGTGTTCATGGGAATTTTCGCATTTTTCGAGCTTCTTCAATTTCCCAAAAAGAGCCAAAACGATAAAGTGATCATAAACTAGAGCAGATTGCTCATTAACATAAGGTCGGTATGGAAATTGCCCGTGAATCTATTTTTATTTCTTCTCTTCGCAGTTTTTGCAAAGTGTTTTTTTCCGTCATTGGATTCGTAATATCTATCGTGTTGATTTCGATTGTTTACAGTTTGTTAGTACCACCTTATGCAAATGAACCCAAAACTACTGTCACACTTCTACCAGATTTGGAAGGCCGGCAAGAACTGACGCCGCTATCCTCACCTGTCGTATTGCAAATCGATATTAGCGGTGTTATTGGAATACCAGACATCTTAACTGCAACGACAATCGAAAGCATTTTAATGGATTCGCGCACGGGATTATTTCAAGGAGATCGAGTCAAAGCAATCTTACTTTACCTTGACACGCCCGGAGGTACAGTAACTGACGCTGACGCGATCTACCAAATGCTCAAAAACTATAAAACTAAATACAATGTTCCCATTTACGCCTTCATGAACGGTATCTGCGCATCTGGTGGCATCTATGTGGCGTCTGCAGCAGACAAATCATTTGCGACAACCTCCACCATTGTCGGATCTATCGGCGTACTTTACGGCCCTTTGTTTAATTTTTCCGAAGCGATGACAAAACTCGGCATTCAATCTATGACAATCACCAAAGGACTTGATAAAGATGCACTGAGCCCATTTCGCCCTTGGACACCAGAAGAAGCCGCTTCTATGCAAAAAATTACAGACTTTTTATATAAGCGCTTTGTCACAGTAGCAACACAAGCTCGGCCACGTCTGGATAAAGATAAGCTAATCAATGAGTATGGAGCTAACGTTTTTGATTGCGTAGACGCTGAGCAAAAAGGCTATATTGATGTCGCTAATGCAACTTATGCAGAAACCGTTACAGAACTGTTGCAAGCCGCGCAAATTGATCCAGCCAAGCCCTATCAAATCGCTCAATTGACGATCAAACCCGATTTTTTAAAAGATTTAGCTCATTCTTCCTTATGGAAAGGTAAGGTATCGCATGAACTCAATTTTTCGGAAATTCGAAATCCAAGAGCTCATGATCCGTTTTCATACCTCTTTATACCATGAAAAAACTCTACATCATCGATGCTGTTAACTATCTCTTTCGATCCTATTACGCGATAGGACCTATGACCAATGAAGAGGGCCAATCCACAGGGGCTCTCTTTGGTTTTATTAGATCCCTTAATAAACTCCTCAAAGATTACTCTCCGGATCATCTTGTGTGCGTTTTTGACGGACCGGATAATAAAAAATCGCGTCAAGCCGTTTATGCAGAATATAAAATGCATCGTAAAGGAGCTCCCGAGGATTTATTTGCTCAATTTGAATGGGCTGATCAATATTGCAAACTCGCAGGAATTCCCGTTTTATGTGAATCAGGAGTCGAAGCTGATGATACAATGGCTAGCGTCGCTACGTGGGCTGTAAAAAACAACTTTGAAGTGTTTATCTGTTCAAGCGACAAAGACCTCATGCAATTGGTAAGCTCGCATATCTTTTTATTGCAAACTTTTAAAGACAATCTTCTCGTCGACGCAAAAAAAGTAGAAGAGCTATTTGGGGTGCGTCCAAATCAAATGCTAGATCTACTGGCTTTGATGGGCGACGCTTCGGATAACATCCCAGGTCTTGAAGGATTCGGACCTAAAACTGCCGCCTCACTGTTACAAGAATTTGGCACTCTCGATGCCATTTTAGCGCACCCTGAAAAAGTCAAAGGAGAAAAAAAACAAAAAATTTTGCGCGAAGATCGAAAAACTGCATTATTAAGCCGTGACTTAGCCACCCTGGACACCACCATCGCGATTCCGCATGCAGAATCATTTTATGTAAAACAGCCCATTGATCGAGATCTTCTCACCTCCTTTTTTCAAAAAATGAAATTCAATTCTCTTCTCAAAGAAATGGGGGGAGAATCAAAACAAGAAATACGCGTAGCTGACGACCGGCATTTAGCACAACCTGAATCGCTTCTGCTCTTGCAAGAGGTATATCATCTGGTCGATTCAGAATCACAACTGACAGAACTTTTAGCGCATTTACATAAATATAAAGAGATTGGCATTGATACCGAGACAACCAGTCAACATCCCCTTCTAGCAAATCTAGTCGGGATTGGCTTTGCAGTAAATCCTGGCGAAGCCTGGTATGTTCCTTTCAACGGTCAGTTGGAAGAAAAAAAAATCAAGCACGCCTTACGGACGTTTTGCGCTCATTTTCAGGGAAGTTTTTTCGGCCACAACATCAAATATGATTACCATATTCTCAAAAATCTTGGCATCGAGCTAAAACACATATCGTTTGATACCATATTAGCTTCTTATCTCATCGATCCCCAAAGCCGCGCTCATAACCTCGATATTTTAGCTCTTGAGAAATTTAATAAAGTCAAAATCCCCATCGCAGGGGTAATCGGCACAGGCAAAGCGCAAACAACCATGCTCGAAGCGCCAATAGAGAAAGTATGTCAACATTGCTGTGAAGACATCGATTACACCTGCCGGCTTAAAAAGCTTTTTGAACAGCTGCTGCAACAAAAAAAACTCATTTCAGTTTTTCAAGATATCGAAATGCCACTGATCCCTATTCTCGCCGAAATGGAACGAACTGGTATTTATCTCGATATTCATCAACTAGCTATTTTAAGCCATAAGCTAACCCATTCATTAGCTCAAGTAAAAAAAACAATTTTTGATGCGGTTGGGGAAGAATTCAATCTCAATTCGCCAAAACAGCTCAGCGATGTGCTTTATCACAAATTAAAACTGCCACCCCCCAAACGTAAAAAAAGCGAATTTTCCACAGGAGCTGAAGTCTTAGAAGAACTTTCTCAAGAACATCCCGTCGTCCGCGAAATTCTCGATTACCGTCTTTTAGAAAAATTACGTTCTACCTATGTAGATGCACTGCCTGCAACCATCCACCCACATACACACCGCATCCACTGCACCTTCAATCAATCGATCACCGCAACTGGCCGCCTGTCTTGCCAGGACCCAAACCTTCAAAATATCCCTGTCCGAACGCCCGAAGGCCTAGCAATTCGAGCTTGCTTTAAGCCTCAAAAGCCGGGATGGAGCTTTGTCGGAGCAGACTACTCACAAATCGAATTGAGACTGCTTGCCCACTTCAGCCAAGACCCTGAACTTGTAAAAGCGTTTAAAACTGGCCAAGATGTCCATACTTATACCGCGTCCTTAATTTTTTCCATCCCGCCTGAAGAAGTGGATCCAGAAATGCGCGCGCAAGCCAAAACGGTCAATTTTGGAGTTCTTTATGGACAAAGTCCTTACGGGTTATCGCAGCAACTTGGAATTTCGATGCAAGAGGCTTCCGATTTTATCAAGACATATTTTCAAAGATATCCCAAAGTCTTACAATATATCGAAGAATGCAAAGCCAAAGTAAGAGAAACCGGTATTGCCGAAACATTGAATGGACGCCAGCGCGCTATCCCGGAAATGAATAATAAAAATCCTATGATCAGGTCCGCTGCTGAGCGGCTGGCCGTCAATACACCGCTCCAAGGCACTGCTGCAGACTTGATCAAAGGGGCTATGATTGAAATTGACAAAGCCATCCACAAGCGCAAGCTCGAAGGAAAAATGATCCTGCAAATCCATGACGAATTAATCTTTGAAGTCCCTGACAATGAAGTGCCAATTTTTATGCAATTAGCCAAAGAAAAAATGGAACAAGTTATGAAACTGCACGTTCCGATCGAAGTGCATATCGCCGTTGGCAAAAATTGGGCAGAATGTTAAAGTTATTGAAAGTTGCTATTACCGGCGGGATAGCGAGTGGCAAGTCGACTGTATGCCAGCTTTTTCAAGAGTTGGGCGCTTATGTAATCAGCGCAGATGACATTGTTCATGAACTGCTCGATCCTCAAACCGATCTAGGCCAGAAAATCATCCGATTATTTGGTTCTGATATCGTCCAAAATGGAAAAATTGCCAGGCCTGTAATAGCCAAAAAAGTCTTTAACGACCCCAAACTCTTAAAAAAATTAGAAGAACTGATCCATCCGGAAGTCTTGAAACAGATAGAGCGCCTTTATCAACAAGCCTGCACTCAAGAAAAGCAGGTCCCCTTTATAGTTGAAATGCCCCTCCTATTTGAAATAGGAGCCGAAAGCGCTTATGATAAAACGATCGCCTTAGTCACGCCTATCGAGACCGCCCGCCGAAGATGGATAGATGCCGGCCATTCAAATCAAGATTTTGAACTTCGCACAAACCGGCAAATCCCTAACGATGCCAAACAAAAACAGGCAGATTACATCATTCAAAACAACGGAACTCTTCAAGATTTGCGACGGCAAGTCAAAGAGCTTTATCACATTTTTACAACAGCAAGCTAATTGGAGCTAGACCTTCCATGAATCACGACACTCACCATGAACATTCATCTGCAGACCAAGCCACGGCGCAAACCGGGCAAGAAAACATTACACGCATTTCCGATCTGCAACGGATGAACATCGACCAACTGCAAGCCTACGCCCGAAGCATCGGTCTGAAACACACAGCCTCTTTACCTAAATCCGGCGTCGTGTTCGAAGTTGTCAAAACTCTGTCCGAACGTCCCAATGAAGTTCTCGTAGCGGAAGGATGCCTAGAAGTGCTTCCCGATGGATTTGGCTTTTTACGCTCTCCTAACTACAACTACCTTCCCTCTGCAGAAGATATTTACGTTTCACCAGCACAGATTCGCCGTTTCGAGCTTCGCAAAGGAGATACCTTATATGGTCAAATCCGACCTCCCAAAGAAAAGGAAAAATATTTCGCTCTTCTTAAAGTCGACCGTATCAACGGTAAAACCTATGAGCAAATTAAAGATCGCGTTTTATTTGAAAACTTAACCCCGCTCTACCCAAATAAGCGCTTAGTCATGGAAACGTCCAAAGAGCGTCTCGCTACTCGCGTACTGGATTTAGCAGCTCCTATTGGGAAAGGCCAGCGAGCGTTGATTGTCGCCCAACCCAAATCAGGCAAAACTGTTTTGATGCAAAACATCGCAAATGCCATTGAAATCAACAACCCCGAAGTCGTTTTAATGGTGCTTTTAATCGATGAGCGTCCGGAAGAGGTCACCGATATGATTCGAACAGTTAAAGGAGAGGTCATTTCTTCCACATTTGATGAACCGCCTGAAAGACACGTTCAAATCGCCGAAATGTGCATTGAAAAAGCCCGCCGACTTGTAGAATGCGGTTATGACGTCGTCATTCTCGTAGACGCCCTTACTCGATTAGCACGCGCTTATAACACAGTACAACCTCACTCAGGAAAGATTTTAACTGGCGGCGTCGATGCCAACGCGCTTCACAAACCAAAACGTTTCTTTGGGGCCGCCCGAAATGTTGAACAGGGGGGGTCGTTGACGATCATTGCTACCGCCCTAATCGATACCGGCTCGCGCATGGATGAAGTGATTTTTGAAGAATTCAAAGGGACAGGCAATATGGAAGTCGTTCTCGATCGCAGACTAGCAGATCGACGAGTTTACCCATCTATCGATCTCATCAAGTCCGGAACGCGTAAAGAAGAGCTTCTATACCACCCTGGCGAGCTCGAAAAAATTTATTTACTCAGGTCAGGAATCGCAGACCTCACACCGCTTGACGCGATGAATCTGCTGTTAGCCCGCCTTAAAAAGACCAGCAGCAATGCAGAATTTTTACTCTCCATGAAGGAGTGATCGTCAAAAAACTCACTTTTATATAAAAGGGGGAATGGGATAACCTGTCCCCCTTGAGGTGTATCTATGCGTAGCGTAACATTATTGATGGTGGCACTAATCGTTGGATTGGGCGCATTTTGGTCTTGGGTTTATTTACCTGGTTTTCGCTCAAAAGTGGAAGATTATCTTAGCGGAGGCACCTTCCAAACCTTCGAAGTGCGTTATTCTGCGGAAGCAATTATGGAAGCTCACCGCAAAGAGCTCCTGAAGGATACAGACCACGTTTATCTCGAGCCAAAACTTAAATTCGTCCCTTACCTTCTCATGGAAGTTAAATACAACAGAACCCATGACAAAACCGGAGAAGGAATGGTTCTTTGGGGAATGGTGGATGCAGAAATGGTCATCAACACCAATAGCTGGGAAACCACTCACGGTTTTAGCGATTGCATAGGTTCCAACGCCAGCAAGCAAGAATTTAAAATCATCAACGCTCTAGCGGCTCGCGGGGGGTCTTGGGATCGAGATGGCCTCTCCAAGTACCTCAATCTCGAAAACCACATACTAGACGGATGGATCGACGGATTGCGCAACAAAAGCCTGATCGTCCAAAATGGCAATCAATATCGCCTACATCTGCAAAATCCAAAACTTCAGGTTATGCCCGAAACTCGCCTCGATCAGTGGCTTGTCATAAAATCTACAAAGCACGCTGAACGAGTTAAGCGCCGCTACCGACCTTCCCAAATTGAAGCCACGGCTAAGGCGGCTTTTGGAAATGATTTTGCAATTCGAAAAACCAACGAAGTGTTTCTTCCGATCTACAGCATTCCCATACAAAATGCTGATGGATCTGTCACAAACACGTATTGGAATGCCTTAAATGGCAAACGTCTATCACATCCATTGGGGCTACCGGAATAAGGTTATTGCATAAAACAGAAAAATCAAATAGAATTCCTAATTCGTTTTTATGGAAAGATGGCTGAGCGGCCGAAGGCACGTCCCTGCTAAGGACGCGTACCTTTTAAAAAGGTACCGAGGGTTCAAATCCCTCTCTTTCCGAACATTTGACGTTTTGCAAAATCTATCATCCAAGCTATTACTTCTCGCTATTTCCGGTCCTTCCGGAATAAACGAGTTCTTTGAGCCATTTTAACGCCGCTACTGCAAAATTGCAGAACAAAGAAAGTTGCTTTCGTACATAGAAGAACCTCTCTCTTTTTACACCTTGCAACCATTGAGTTAGTTTTTTATTATGAGATTATGAGCACACAAACCCAATTATGCCCCTGTTGCAGCGGAGTAGCTTATGAAGCATGCTGCAAACCACTTCACGACGGACAAATGCCTTCTACTGCACTAGCATTGATGCGTTCACGCTATGCGGCATACGCTTTATGCATCCCCGAATACATCGTGCAAACAACCCATCCGGCAAGTCCTCAGTTTTCTTTAGATACAGAACAATGGTTACAAGATATCGAGGCCTTTTGCAAAGAAACAACCTTTGAACGACTGGAAATTCTTAGCTCGCATGAGCAAGACAATCTGGCTAACGTAGTCTTTGTTGCCCACCTTACCAAAAATGAAGAAAACGCCTCCTTCACTGAAAAAAGTTTTTTTGAAAAACGACAAGGAAAATGGCTTTATCGCAGCGGCCAATTAACAGAAGGCCACGCTCCGCATCTGGTCACTACTAATCAACCCAGACTCTTACCGTTAGCGTATTATGGAGATCCAATTTTAACAAAAGAAGCGGAACGCATCCATGCCATTGACGATGATTTACGTAAATTGGTAGAGGAGATGATTGAAACAATGGATGCATGCGACGGCATCGGTTTAGCGGCTCCGCAAGTACATCACTCAATCAAGCTATTTGTCATGCACAATCCAGTTGAAAAAGGCAACAAAACACTTTTTCAAGGAGTCAAGGTGATGCTCAATCCAGAAATCTCTTCACCTAGCGCCGACACCTCCACGATCTCAGAAGGTTGCCTTTCCATTCCCACGATCCATGCTGATGTCCAACGTCCAAGCGAAATCACCATTGAATATACCGACATGCAGGGAACTCGTCTTAAAGAACGAGTCAAAGGATGGGCGGCTCGCATCATCCAACATGAAAATGACCATTTGAATGGAATCCTTTTTATTGATCGTCTGTCAGAATCGGAAAAACAAAAATTGCAACCCTTTCTCGAACATCTCAAAAACCGAATTCACGACGGAACGGAGTTGTGAAGCAATTCACAATCTGTTAGTCTCGCGGTATGTCTGAAGCCGAAAAAAACCACGTATCCCTCCTAATTCAAAAGAATCTGAAATGATGGTGTTGGGGTGCATGCTCACAAGCGTGAATGCACTCAATGTAGCCGCCGACACATTAGACGATCTCGACTTTTACTACACTGAACACCAAACCGTTTTCAATACGATGAAAGCGGCATATCGCGCCGATAAACCAGCAGATATCCATATCATCGGGGAAGATCTCAAGAGAATCGGAAAGCTCGATACAATCGGCGGCATTAGTTATCTCACCACATTAGCGCAATATGCAGGCACATCGGCCTACATCGAAGAATATGTAGATCTTGTTCGGCAAAAAGCTCTGTTGCGACGCATGATTACCGCAGCACAATCCATTGAGCGAACAGCATTGAATGAACCTGATGACGTCAATGCTGCACTCGACGCTGCCCAAGCACAGTTTTACCAAATTTCGCAATCATCGCAAAATACACTCGGCGTGTCGATTAAAGAACTGATTTCTGGAGTGAGAGCGGAATCCAAACTTCCATTTCTTAAAGAATTGCAAGAAAGACAGCAGCGTTTTTTAGAAAAAGGACCCGATCAAGCAGGTATCACCGGAATTCCAACACATTTCATGGATTTGGACAAAATGCTCAATGGTTTCATGCAATCCAATCTCATTCTTCTTGGAGCCCGTCCCGCAATGGGAAAAACCGCATTTGCAGCAAATATTGCGGAAAACATCTGTTTTCGAAATAAAATTCCCGTCGGCATATTTTCACTTGAAATGAGCGCAGAGCAATTACTCCATCGAATGATTTGTTCTCAAGCAGAAGTTGAATCTCAAAAACTTCAAACAGGATCTATCAGCGGAGGCGAATATCAACGCGTTGTTGCAGCTGTCAATATGATGCAAAAACACACTTTGATCATCGACGATCAACCAGGACTAAAAATCACCGACCTCAGAGCGAGAGCTAGACGCATGAAAGAAGCCCACGGCGTAGGGTTCATCGTGATTGACTATTTACAGCTCATTTCCGGATCTGGGACCAACCGCTCTCAAGAAAGCCGACAAGTGGAAATTTCGGAAATCTCCCGCATGCTAAAAACTTTAGCGAGAGAACTCAACATTCCTATCCTGTGCCTAGCCCAGTTATCCCGTAAAGTAGAGGAAAGGCAAGGCCACAGACCCATGATGAGCGATCTTCGAGAATCTGGCAGCTTAGAGCAAGATAGCGACGTCGTAATGTTTTTATTCCGACGCGAATACTATGATAAACACGACAAACCCGGCCTAGCAGAACTAATTGTGGCCAAAAACCGACACGGCGGGGTCGGCGATGTAGTGATGACATTTCGCAAAGAAATCGGTCAATTTGCAAACTATACCCCTATCGGTCTGCAACCCGATTTGGCCAAATCTAATAAAGATGCTTTTGCCGCATTCGGCCCTGCGGAATAGAGTCTTTACGATCCTTTTTGTTTTCGATATAAAATCAACGCAGATAGAGTAATTGCCGCGCCACCTATAGTCATAGGCAGATGAGTATGCGCCGCAAGAGCAGTTCCCGCTAATAACGGACTCAATCCAAATGCGGCCGCTTGAATAGATTGATAAATTCCCAACGTTTCCCCTTGCGCTTCCTGAGGTGAAAGGTCGGAAACCATAGTCGTTGCAGTCGGCCACACAAGTGCACTTAAAAAATTAAATACAGCCAAATAAATCCATACCCAATAACTTTGAGGCTGAAATAGCAATAAAAAAATCGAAGGCCCCAATACAGCTAGCGAATACACCAATAATTGAGTGTGCTTAAAACGCACCAACAGGGGTCGAATCAAATAACCGGCGCTTAGAGCATAGACAGCTGCTCCGAATGCATAAGCAGTCCCTACTTGCTGAGCGCTCAAACCATAATCAGCAATCCATACAACCGGTATAAATTCATAAAAAAAAGACCAACCAAAAAAGAAACAAATCATGGCCGCAAACAAAGGCTTTAACCCCTTTATTTTAAATGCTTTAATTAAATTATCGACTCCCTCTCCAAAATGAACAGCTGCTCCCTTAGGGGACAAGTTAGTTTCTTCAAAAAAGAAGTAGATCAAAATTAAATTCGTTAAAATTGCCAGGGCCGCCAACAAAAAAGGGACGTGAAAGCCAAAAATACTTCCTAAAGCGCCCGACAACAGAGGCCCCGCTGTAAATCCTAAACCACAGGCCATGCTATACAGTCCAAAATTTTTCACCTTAGTTTCAACAGTGCTAAGATCAGCGACCGTTGCGCCGACAACAGCCGCATTGCCAGCAGCTATCCCCGCTAAAGCTCTAGCTCCAATTAAAACAGCAATGCTTCCCCAAGACACGGCTAAAGCAGATAAAAAATATCCAATTACTGCAATAAACTGAGTAACAAGAAATAACGGTCTACGTCCTATTTGATCTGAAAAAGCTCCTAAAAGCGGCCCGCTTAAAAATTCTGCAATCGGAGTAGCCGCCAATAAAAGCCCCAAACAGTGGCAACGCCAGGAATAAGACGCCCCAATAGCCAGCAGTTGATGATCAGGATGAAACAACATAGCTGAAAAAATGGGGTAAACTAAGCCAATTCCTAGCCAATCGATGAAAATCACAAATAAGACTAAAAAAAGGGCTAAGGATTTTTTTGAATTTGTCATAGTGATGCTGAGAATGATTTAAGTGAGAATTTTTCGCAATCCGAAGGAGCCAATTTTCCGGCCAAAAATGCATTCTCGAATCATTTTTGGCTCTCTAATCTACTGGAATCTTTACTTTTTTTCCAGGAGTTGCTTATAATCTTGATTACTTTTTCAGCCGTGAAAGGAGTCTATGGCATCTGTAAAGAAAAAACGACGCGCAAAAATCGCGCGGCACAAGCGAAAAAAACGCCGCCGTCGCGACCGCCACAAGAAGAAATAAGGTCTTGAGAACACCCTAATATGAGCCGGAAGCAATAACATTGCGGTCGGCTCTGGGTTTATCATCATGTGGACTTATCCTAAAATTTATGATGTTTTGGTAATCGGAGCCGGACACGCCGGATGTGAAGCTGCCCACGCAGCTGCACGAATGGGCGCAGAGACCCTTTTACTCACAATGAATCTCGATACAATCGGCAAAATGAGTTGCAACCCATCTATTGGGGGAACAGCCAAAGGCCATATCGTTCGAGAGATAGATGCGCTTGGAGGTTTGATGGGCAAAGTTGCAGATCGTCAAAGCCTTCAATTCCGCATGCTCAACGCATCCAAAGGTCCCGCTGTACGCTCCCCGAGGTCTCAGGCCGACAAAGCCGGGTACGCGCAAGAAATGAAGCAGCGGCTAGAAAATACCCCGTACTTAGAGATCAAACAAGGCACTACTGAGTCATTGCGTGTAGAAAATGGGCGCGTGACTGGCGTGATGACTCAAGAAGGTATTATTTACCAAGCCAAAACTGTGGTTCTATCGTCAGGCACTTTTATGCGCGGCTTGATCCACATTGGCATGACCAATTTTTCCGGTGGTAGAGGCGGAGACAAAGCCGCAACGGGCCTTTCGCCATGCCTTGAATCTCTTGGCTTTAAATTGGGTCGCTTAAAAACAGGAACGCCTCCAAGAATCAATCGCCGCAGTATTGATTTTTCTGTTTGTGAAGAGCAGCCTGGAGACGAAAACGTTCACTTTTCTTACGATGAACCAGAACCTCGTATTCAACAAATCTCCTGCCATATTACCTACACAACACCTGAAACAAAAAAAATCATTCAGGACAACATTCATCGATCTCCTCTTTACGCCGGTGTCATCCAAGGAGTAGGTCCGCGATATTGCCCTTCCATTGAAGATAAAATCGTCCGGTTCGCAGACAAAGAACGCCATCAAATCTTTTTGGAGCCTGAAGGACTGACAACAGAAGAAATTTACGTCAACGGAATCTCCACTTCTCTGCCCTTCGATGTACAAATGGCACTGATTCGAAGCATTACCGGATTAGGAAAAGCAGAAGTCATGCGACCTGCCTACGCCATTGAATATGATTATGTTAAGAGCGATCAAGTTTTCCCAACGCTAGAGACAAAACTCGTTGAAGGGCTATTTTTAGCAGGACAAGTCAACGGCACAACCGGTTACGAAGAAGCCGCCGGGCAAGGACTCATCGCCGGAGCCAATGCTGCATGTAAAGCGCTCGACAAACCCCCTTTTATCATGAAACGAAGCGATAGCTACATAGGCGTGATGATCGATGACCTAATTCGCTTTGACTTGAGCGAACCATACCGGATGTTTACGAGTCGAGCGGAACACAGACTTTTGCTGAGACAAGACAACGCAGATTTACGTCTACGTCCTATGGCCTACGAGCTCGGCCTTGTCACGCGTCAACAATTCGATCGAGTGACCCAAAAATTACAAACGATCGAACAAGAAACGACCAGACTCTCCCAATTGTTCAAAACTATTGGCGCAAAAAGCACCAGCTTAGCTCAACTCATATGCCGCCCAGATTGGGATTACGCCAGAATGCTTCAAGAGTATCCAGATCTCGTAACGGATTTCGGGCTTGATCTCAATACACAAATTGAGCTTAAGCTAAAATATGCAGGTTATATTGAGCGCCAAGAAAAAGAAGTGCAAAAGCTCGAAAAGCTGGACGATCACCGAATTCCAAAGCAATTCACCTATGACCAGGTAATTGGACTACGAGCTGAGGCCAAACAAAAATTTGCTCGTTTTACTCCAGACAACCTCGGCGCTGCCTCCCGAATTTCCGGAATTTCCCCGGCTGACATTTCAATCTTGATGATTGCTCTGCAAAAGAGTTATTCTGAAAGACGATGAGAGATAAATCCGTAGTCCCCTCTGTCCTAGTAATTACTGATAATCCCGCTATACGCTTTTGGGTCAAAAAGCATCTGGACTCAAGTTTTTTTGTACTAGACGCCACTGCTAAAGATGAAACGCAAATAGTCATTCTCGACTTTCCTTTAGATCTCATCTTATTAGACGATGCTTTTCCACATATGTCCCCATTGGAAATCTGCGCACAAATTCGAGCCACTGTTCTAAACTCAGCCACCCCTATTTTTTTAATTACCGGAAGACTCAATAAATCCTTTCGCAATGCGGCTATTCAGGCCGGTGTTACCGACTTTCTCAGTAGTCAATTGGATGCCGATGAACTAAAAGAACGAGTGGAAGAAGCAGAACAAGCCAATCAAGTTCGTAGCAAAACCTCAACTTTATTCGTGCATACGCCCAAACAAAACCCCACCCAAGCAGCTTCTTTAACAAGTCATTCCGTGCTGAGGGAGCAGGCAGCTCAATTATTCGCAAATGAGCAAAAAAAAACGCAACCTGCCTCACTACTCGTGTTGAAAATTGATCAATTTTTGCATTTAGAAAATTCTGTGAAAGAAGAATTGATGCCTTTATTTTCTCAATTTCTCACACATTGTACCAGCCAAAAAGACCTAACGGTCCCCTTAAAAGAAGGGCGTTTTACTGTACTTTTACCGGACACTCAAATCGAGCAAGCTACAAAAATCGTGCAGGTTCTGCAAACAGAATTAAAAAAGCACAGTTTTAATACAAAAAATGGGCAAATGCATTTAAGTACATCAGTTGCCTTATCGCAAGTCAACGGTAATGACAAATCATTTGAAGAACTCATTGAACTAGCGAATGAGGCGTTTGATCAGACCTCATCGTCCAATGCCACGATTTCTTTAGATAAAGGCACCAAGTGATCCCTCTTTATTTTATCGATCTCGATCACACCCCAATTTTTCAACAGCTAGAATTGGAAGAAGCTCTGTTACGAGGCTCTAAAGACAATTATTGCATTGTTAATAGAGGTTCTCCTCGTGCAATTGTCATGGGAATTTCCGGTAAGACATCAGAGCTTCTTGACATAGAAAAAGTTCGCCGTGACGACATTGAAATCATTCGTCGTTTTAGCGGCGGAGGCACTGTCATCGTCGATGAGAACACTTTATTTATTTCATTCATTTTTAATAAACAAGCAATTGACATCCAGCCTTACCCTGAGCCGATCTTACGTTGGACCTCCCATTTGTACCAAAACAGCTGGAACATCCCCCATTTTCATTTGATCGAAAACGATTATACCATTGGGAAGCTCAAATGCGGCGGCAATGCGCAATATATAAAAAAAGATCGATGGCTTCATCATACGAGCTTTCTGTGGGATTATAAAGATTCCAATATGAATTACCTACTTTTACCACCCAAACGGCCACAGTACCGAGACAGTCGTTCGCATAGCGAATTTCTTTGTCGGATAAAACACCACGCGCCCAATAAACAAAATTTAATCGATTCATTATGCAACCGGCTTTCTTTGCAATTTCAAATCATCCCAGCAGCAGCGGCATCGCTCCGATGGGAACCTCATCGAAAAGCTCTTTGCAAAATTTTTTAAAAAATCTCCCAATCAAACGCATCACATTGGAGCCGCCGCTGCTTATGCGCAAACAAATGTGCATCAAAATGCAAGCCAAGGACACAATCAATCCAAGACGACCGCAGCTTCTATTTATGGCACGCGCTATATTGAACAGTGGCACATCGAAGGAGCCTTATGGGGCGCATACAATCATTACAAAACGCAAAGAATCATCTCTTTTCTTACCTGTTTCAATAGAGCGCGCGCCAGTTACAACGGCGCGCAGTTCACTCCTCATTTTGGCGCTGGCTACAACGCGCGTTTTCGCTGGGGCCCTCTCGAGCCATTTGCACTTTGCGACTGGTTTTTTTGCTTTCAGAACCATTACACCGAAAGAGGGGCGTTTCCTATAAATATGCGAGTCTGTGAAACCCAATCCTCGATGCTTAGAGCTGAGACGGGGTTGAATTGCTATCAAAATTTACGAGACGTCGATGGGGAAATGTTGTTGCGTGAGACAGCCAGCTATGTCTACAAACACCCCTATTCCGTAGGCGCAATGACCGCTGCCATTGTCGGCGCCGCAGGCAACTTTGTGAACGATTCATTGACAACGACATAAAATCCTTTTTCCCCTTCTTTCGAACTAACATACCGTTTAACAAGAAATATTTTTTTTCTTGTATCTACGAAGGAGAATTCGGCAGCGGTTTTATCAATAATGAAGCATTTTTTCGCTTTAGCGGGTCCTTTTAACCGCTTTGCAATAAACATCCCGAACCCATGCCCAGAGGGGGCACAGGCAGGATTAATGTTTTTTATCCCGTACGAAGCAGAACTAGTACAGACAACATTGCTTTTATAGACAATTCCGTTATATTCAGGTATATACCGAAATTGATTCCAGAATCAATCTCAGCATATATAGAGGCAATGTGGTCAAAGAATCACCTGAACTCCTTTTATTTTTACACAATAGCGATCTATTTAGTGATCTTTCCCCAGACCAACTCTCCTCTTTACTTCCCTATTTAGAACTCGTTAAATATACAAAAGGAAATTGGTTACTTCGTGAAGGTGAGGCCACTGATCACCTGATTATGATTCGATCAGGTCGCGCGGAAGTATTAAAAAATGGCGCTAATATGGACTTGCTGCGCCCCGGAGATTGGGCAGGTGAAATGGCACATCTTGAGGATGTCGTTCGATCAGCTTCCGTTCGGGCCCTCGAAGATACAGAAGTCATTCAATTTTCGTTGCGCCAACTCAAACAATCACCTCAGGACAGATTGATTTATGATACAATTTTCCCCCGTTTAATACATAAAATCAGTGCGAGACTTAGGAAAACAGGAGATGACTTAATTGCTCTTTTAAAAGAAAGGCTCGAGCTTACTTTAGCACGAAACCAAATCAGCAAAACGATCATTTACATGATGATTTTATTCACAATATTCTTTAATATAATTGCTATTTACAACAATTACGCCGATTTTTTAAAACAAACATTCAATCTAGTATTTCTACCTTCTTCTATTTTTTTATTTGGAACCGGAGCTGTTCGACTCATTCGAAAATCTGGTTACCCCCTCGCATTTTATGGCATTACGACATATCACACGGGAAAGATCATCATTCAAGGCATTCTCGCTTCCATTCCCATTATTTTACTTTTAAGTTTGATCAAATGGCTTGCTATCCAATCAGTCCCATCGCTTGCCACTGAGCCCTTTTTCTCTTTTGACCGCACAAACATCATCCCTAAGGCATTTTGGACGGCTAGTATTTTTTACTTACTCCTCATTCCTATCCAAGAACTCGTCGTCCGAGGAGTCCTGCAAAGCAGCTTTCGCAATTTTTTTCAGGGTCCACATCGCATTTTTCATGCGATTCTTTCCTCCAACATCTTATTTGAAGTGCTCCACATAGAAAGCAATCTATTCCTCGCGGTTGCAAATTTTGCTCTCGGAATTTTTTGGGGATGGCTTTACGAATACCAAAAATCCCTGTGGGGAGTGATTTGTTCCCATATTCTAATTGGGTGGTGGGGATTTAAGGCGCTAGACCTTCTAGCTCTGTTACCTACACCTGGGGAAATGTAGCCCCCGGCACATCAATACCGGGGGTATGCGAAGAAATGTTAATTATCTGTATGCTTTAAATAGTAGTGATATGCGCCGCCTATCAACACGCCAAGAAAACCAAAATACGCAAATGGTATAAACAACGCAATCGCCGCCATAACCGATCCGCCAATGATTTCTGACGCCCTATCTTTTTTATAAAATGTATGACAAGCCATTTTAATCATTTTATCAGCTTGCTCTGAAAAAAACGCTCCGATTGCTGAACCTGCAATTAAAAAAAGCAAACTTAGAAACGTCCCACCCATGAACAATCCTCTCCAGGCCGAAAACGCCCCAAGAGCAATCGCTACCACCGCCAAACTTTCCGACAAGTAACGGTGAGTTAACTCGTCCATATTGGGCAGTTTATCTTTAAGCCTATTCAGGCTGTTCTTATCAATTGCCATAACACCCTCTCTTAATTACAAATTACAAAACAATACATAATTAAGCAATTTATTTTTTAATAAATACAAAAAACCAGTTTCGTAACCGATTCTTTATTAAATGCAAGACAACCACTATAAATTCCGCCGAAAGGGGCCCGGAGCAGGCTCATTCAACCGTGTCTCATCACGTGGGGCCGCTTCCTAAGGAGGGAAGGACCATTCCGTAGCTTAGCGTTGCAGCCCTTTTAAGCAAAAAATATCGTCGAAGGGCATATTTGCAGCCGGGGTGTCCCTAACAGCAGAAGACCATGTAGTCTATCTCATCGCGGAGCATCAGGCAAGCTCAAAAAATCTCGAATAGCCTGTTTAGTCGCTTCGCGTCCGATCAATGCCAAAGATTCAGTGAGAGGGATTTTTTTTGGGCAAACTTTAGCGCAATTTTGCGCATTCCCACAACCTGCAATGCCTTCCTCTCCAAGGGCTTCTCTCAATCTTTCCGATTTTTGAAAAGCTCCGGTAGGGTGAGCGTTAAAAAGACGGATTTGAGATATTGGGGCAGGGCCCATAAAGATCGAATGATCATTGACTTGCGGACAGCCCTCACTGCAGCATCCACAGGTCATACAGGTAGATAAAACATAAAGAGACTCTTGCACTTCAGGGGCTATTTTAGCGCCGCTTTCTTTTGTATCCCAGGTTCCGTCGGTAGAAATCCAAGCTTTTACCCTTTTCAAGGCTTCAAATAACGCAGTTCGATCGACAACTAGATCCTTGATGAGAGGAAACTTTGAAAATGGGGTGACTGTAATGATCGCCGAGCTTTCCTCTGCGATTAAATTTTCGATTAAAGCAGTACAGGCTTGACGCGGGCGGCCATTGATCAACATAGAACAAGATCCGCAAACTTCTTCTAAACAGCCCGCTTCCCAGGCAACCGGCGTAGTTTTATGTCCCTCTTTATTGACCGGCTCTTTTTGAATGGCCATCAATGCCGATACAATATTGAGCCCGCGCTCGCGTTTCAGTTCAAATTCTTCCCAATATTGGGCGTCTGGAGTTCCTCGTAAAATGCGCAAAGTAAACGTATCATTCATAGTGGCAGCTGAATATTAGCAGGGATGTTTTTCAACGTTGGTTTTACCTTTTTAGCCTGCGTATAATCTCTCTTTATAGGGTCTAGGTGGCGC
>JAJXVT010000023.1 GCA_021781995.1 bacterium
CACGTTAGGGGAACAGCAGAAAAACCCCGCCTGACAGTGTCCAAAACCAATTGCCATCTGTATGCTCAGTTGGTTGATGATGAAAAAGGAATGACACTTGCTGGGATCGGAACGCTTTCAAAAGAAAATAAAGGAACCGAGCATAACTGCAAATCAAAAGAATCGGCTCGATTGATCGGTTCTCAAATTGCGGAACTAGCAAAGAAAAGCAACATCGACACTGTCGTTTTCGATCGTGGTCGCTATAAATTTCACGGCATTATTGCAGAGCTTGCAAATGCAGCTCGTGAAGCTGGTCTGCAATTTTAACGTTTGGACGAGGCATAATGGCAACAAAACACAAAAGACAACGGGCTGAAGATTTCGGCACAGAGTTTGAAGAAAAGGTACTTTACATCAACCGATGCTCGAAAGTAGTGAAAGGCGGACGAAAGTTTAGCTTTTCGGCACTAGTAGTTGTAGGTGATGGTCAAGGCCATATCGGGTTTGGATTTGCAAAAGCAAATGAAGTCTCCGACGCTATCCGCAAAGGAACTGAAGCTGCTCGTAAAAATATCCATACGATCGAGATGGAAGGAACCACAATTCCTCATGAAACATATGTTGAATGGGATGGTGTTAAAGTTCTTTTGAAGCCAGCAGCGGCAGGATCCGGTGTGGTTGCTGGATCGAAAGTTCGCTCCATTCTTGAACTTGGCGGAGTTAAAGACGTTATTGCGAAAAATTTAGGTTCCAATAATCCATTAAACCAAGTACAAGCTATGTTCCAAGCTTTCAGCCAATTGAAAAATCGCGAGCAAATTCTCGCTGAAAGAACAGGGAGTGTAGTTCATGCTTAATTTATCCGAACTGTGTAATACATCACGCCCAGTTAAAAAAGTGCAGCGAATCGGTCGTGGGATTGGATCTAGCCGTGGAGGCCATGCTGGCCGCGGCGGAAAAGGCGATAGCCACAGATCCGGTTACCGCAAGCGCTTTGGTTACGAAGGCGGACAAGTACCTCTTTACCGCAAATTGCCAATTCGTGGATTCACACGTGGTTTGTTTGTGAAACCTTCTAAAGCAATAAGCTTTGCATGTATCGAGCAATACTTTAACGATGGAGAGACCGTAAATGTGGAGACTCTTCGCGAAAAAGGGCTTGTGCCACGCAGGTTGCCTGGCGGTATAAAGATTTTGGCTACAGGTTCGCTCACGAAAAAAGTGACGATTGAAGCTAACGGTTTCTCAGAGTCAGCGCAAGCTTTTCTTGATGGGAACTCGTATTCATATAAAATAGTTGAGTAATCATGGTAGAAGCAATTCGACGCATTTTCAGCATTCCTGAATTGAAAGCGAAAATAGTCTTTACAGTACTTCTTCTCGCAGTTTGCCGGATTGGAGCTTATATTCCTGTTCCCGGGATTAATGGAGATGTGGCGATAAGCTTCTTCAAGTACGCGACGGGCGGAGGGCAGAATCTCTTTCAGCTCGTCGATATTTTTTCGGGCGGAGCGTTTGCTAAAATGACCGTTTTAGCATTGGGTGTTATGCCTTACATCTCCGCTTCGATTATTATGCAGCTTTTGATTGCTCTGGTCCCATCTTTACAGCGGGATGTTAGAGAAAGCCCTGATCAAGGTCGGCGCAAGATTTCCAAATGGACACGTTTGGCAACGCTTTGTTTAGCTATGTTTCAGTCGGGGATTTTTGCGAATTACGCTCTCAATGTCATAAATAAAGCAAGTCCAGGAATAATTTTGCAAGAATTAGCCGATGTGCAAATTTTTGGTGTGTCATGGCTCTTTTTTCTAACAGTTATAGCAACGATGACCGCAGGAACTTTGCTGCTTATGTGGATAGGCGAGCAAATTACGGAAAAAGGGATTGGCAATGGAATTAGTTTGATCATAGCTACTGGAATTTTAGCCTCTTTCCCAAGTACGGTAGGCTCAATTATCAATCAATTGAACCTCTCTTCCCAAGAGTCGGGACAGATGAGTTTTACTACCTTAATTGTTCTTTGTGCATTATTTGTTTTCATTACTACAGGAACTATTTTGGTAATCCAGGGACAGCGAAGAATCCCATTGCAATATGCACGTAGAATTGTAGGAAGGCATGAAGTGCAGGGAGGCAATTCGCACATTCCTCTTAAAATTAATTATGCAGGCGTAATCCCTGTTATTTTTGCTTCATCGCTGCTAATGTTTCCAGCGACAGTGGGGCAATTTATGGGAAAAAATACCTGGATGGGCCAGATTTCTAATTATTTATCTCCTGGTTCTTGGGTATATACAATTATTTACGTATCTCTCATTTTATTCTTTACTTACTTCTGGACAGCGACCCAGTTTCGGCCGGATCAAATCGCTTCGGATATGAAGAAAAATGGGGCTTTTGTGCCCGGCATTCGTCAAGGCAAACCTACGCAAGACTTTTTGGAGTCTACGATGAGCCGCATTACATTAGCTGGAGCCGTATTTTTAGCAGTCATCGCAATCCTTCCTTCGCTTGTTGGGCGTTTGATGGGGGTCGATGCAAATATTAGCCAATTTTTTGGCGGAACCTCACTACTGATTTTGGTTGGAGTCATTTTGGATACATCCAAACAAGTTGAATCTCATCTGCTTATGAAGCGGTATGACGGATTTATGACCAAAGGTCGCTTGAGGGGCCGATAAGAGTTTGAATTTAACAAGTTTCTGTGTTATTTTATTTGATCAATAGAGGAAAAACACGACATGCCTAGAGTCATCGGGATAGATATTCCAGATAATAAGCGATTAGAGATTGCCCTCACCTACGTTTTTGGTGTAGGACGAACACTTTCGAATGAGATTATTGAAAAGCTTGGCCTGAATAAGGACATGCGCGCAAGAGAATTAACAGAGGCGCAAATTGCGCAACTGAACGCCATTTTAACGTCTGAGTATGTAGTTGAAGGGGATTTGCGCCGCCAAGTTCAAAACAATATCAAGCGTTTGATTGGGATCCACTGCTACCGAGGCATGCGCCATAGACTGGGTCTGCCTGTCCGTGGCCAAAGAACTCGAACCAATTCTAGAACGCGCAAAGGCAAACGTAAAACAGTTGCCAACAAGAAAATTTAAGATTAGGAGATAGGACCCTTGGCAAAACAAGAGCAAAAAGTTCCTCCAAAAAAAACTGGAGCCCGCATTAAGAAAAAAGTGGCCCGTACCGTCCCTGCTGGGATTGCCCACGTGAAAGCGACGTTTAACAATACGACGGTTGCGATTACTGATCTAGCCGGTAACGTAGTTTCGTGGTCATCTGCTGGTAAAGCAAACTTCGCAGGTTCGAGAAAATCCTCTGCGTTTGCAGCTACCGTTGCTGCACAAAATGCCGCAAGAGAAGCGATGGCTATGGGAATGAAAGAATGTGAAGTCAATCTCAATGGACCTGGTGCTGGCCGTGAATCGGCAGTACGCGGTTTGATGAGCGCTGGACTAGCGATTTCAATCATTCGAGATAAGACACCTGTACCGCATAACGGTTGCAGACCGCGCAAGCGTAGACGCGTATAACCACTTGATAGGAGACCTAAGATGTCAGTGAAGTATGGCAAGTTCGAGATGCCAGAGCGTATCAAGGTTGACGAAGCGACACAAACGGCGACGTTTGCGCGTTTTATCGTCGAACCTTTTGAGCGCGGTTTTGGCCACACTGTAGGAAACGCACTTCGAAGAATCATGTTGGCCTCTTTGGAGGCTCCTGCGATTCTGTCTGTGCGAATTGAAGGAATTCCTCATGAGTACATGGCGGTGGAAGGGATCATTGAAGATATGACTCACATCGTCTTGAATCTCAAAGGTGCTTTGTTGCGACGTTTAAATGAGGCAGGGGAAATCGACCCTCGTCAAATTCGAACGATTACTCGTACGTTGGATATTACTCAAGATATGTTGGATAGTGGCCGAGGTGAGTACAAAGTAACTCTAAAAGACCTTGTTGGCGACGCTGATTTTGAAGCGGTCAATCCGGATCACCATATTTTTTCAGTGACAAAACCAATGGTTCGTAGAATAGATTTGAAAGTGGCGGTAGATCGCGGTTACGTCCCTTCTGAACGACATGTTTTTGAGAAGGTCGTAGATGAAATCGTTATAGACAGCGCTTTTTCACCGGTGCGTTTGGTTAATTATTACGTTGAAAACACGCGTGTTGGCCAAGATACTGATTTTGATCGTTTGATTGTAGAGATTAAGACTGACGGAAGAGTCACGCCAGTTGAAGCAATCACGTTTGCAGCGCAGATCGGGATTCACCATTTTAAAGTGTTTGAAGGCATTTCTGCACATTCAATTCTCTTTGACAAAGGGGAATCTGCTGTAAATCGCGACCGCGATGAAGTGTTGCAAAAACTTGCTCTGAAGATCGATGAAATTGAATTGTCGGTTCGCTCGACAAATTGCCTAGCGAATGCGAATATTAGCACTATTGGCGAACTAGTTGTTATGCCTGAATCGGAAATGCTCCGATTCCGTAATTTCGGCAAAAAGTCGCTAACAGAAATTAAACATAAATTGGATGAACTTGGTTTGTCTTTGGGAATGGATCTGTCGAAGTACGGTATTTCCCGTGATAATATCAAGGCGATCATTCAAAATTATTTAGATGAGAAAGCAGGAAGCATCGAAGTATGAGACATGGAAAACACACGTTTAAAGTAGGCCGTACTGGCTCTCATCGCCGTAGCATGATTGCGAACATGTTGAAGTCGCTCATTGAAAACGGACGTATCTCAACTACTGTTGTAAAAGCAAAAGAGTTGAAGCGTCATGCGGATAAAATGATCACGCTTGCCAAGAAAAATACCCTTGCATCGCATCGTAATGCGATTGCAGCTTTGAGAATTGAGTATAATTCTCTTTCTTCAAAAGAAGCTCGCGAAGTGAAGGGTGGCAAGAATGGCGCTTATTCCCGGGATCGTTTTGTAATGGGTAAACTGTTCGGAGAACTGCGCGAGCGGTATCAAGAGCGTAACGGCGGTTATACTCGGATTATCCGAGCAGGCGATCGGATTGGCGATAGCGCCCCGACCTGCTTTATTGAGTACATCCAGTAAAGTTTTGCATACCGCCATTACAAGATATGTATGTCTTGTCATGGCGGTTTTTTTGTACACTTTACAAGTTGGAAATTTTTCGATATCTTGACGGTTAATAGTCTATCGAAAGGGGTGTTATGGGAAAGAGGATCGCAATCAATGGCTTTGGCCGAATCGGAAGATTAGTTCTTCGAAATCTTTTAGACCAATCTCATCTGCAAATTGTAGCGATAAACGACCTAGTCCCCACAGATAATTTAGCATATTTACTGAAATATGATACCGTTCATGGACGATATTCCAAGTCGATCCAAGTTGATGGAAATGCGCTTGTAGTAGACGGTCGCCGCATTATAGTAACGGCGGAAAAAGATCCGGCAAAACTGCCTTGGAAAGATCTGCAAATAGATTATATTGTAGAATCGACAGGTAGATTCACGCGTACAGAAGATGCGAAAAAGCATCTAGAAGCGGGTGCAAAACGGGTGTTGATTTCAGCTCCCGGAAAAGATGAGATGCCCACGTATGTAATGGGTGTAAATCATACAAAATACGATCCTAAAAAGGACGTTGTGCTGTGCAATGCTTCTTGTACAACCAATTGTCTTGCACCTCTTTGTAAAGTGTTATTAAAACACTTTGGCATTGAGGAAGGATTGATGACGACGGTTCATTCTCTTACGGCAAGTCAGCCTACTGTTGATGGCCCATCCCATAAGGATTGGCGCGGCGGCAGAGCTGCTGGTCAAAATATTATACCAGCCTCGACTGGGGCTGCAAAAGCTGTGACGCTGTGCCTTCCTGAACTTAAGGGCAAGCTAACTGGTATGGCGTTTAGAGTGCCGACGCCTGATGTGTCGGCGGTCGATCTAACAGTTCGTCTTTCTCAAGATACGAGCTATGAAGAAATTTGCGCTGCAATGGACTCTGCTGCTGCAAAGGATCTCAGAGGAATCCTTGCGACAACGGATGAGGAATTAGTTTCATCCGATTTGATTGGCAGCCACTATTCTTCCATTTTTGATAAACGGGCAGGAATAGCTTTAAATAAACGATTTTATAAATTGATTGCTTGGTACGACAATGAAATGGGCTATGCCCAGAGGGTCGTTGACCTACTCGAGTATATGGCTTCGAAAGAGTGATGACTATGGCATATCCCGAATTCCCAAGCACGAAACCCTTAACTTTTGGTATTTCCCGTGAATTTTACAAGAGAACCCATGATAGAGACGGTGATCTCTCCCCGGGACGGCTGCAAACTGGTAGTGCGCAGCAGCAAGGGGAATGGTCAGGAAGATTATTATGTTGATGCTGTTGAAGTAGTGTCTTTTGGTCATTCTTTCTTTTTTCGCTCATTGGAGCGTCCTAAATCTTTTTTAGTCCCAGTCAGCGACTATGAAATTCTCGAGTTGCGAGAAACCCGCATGGTGCTCAAGAATGTCTCGTCTGAACGATCGATTAAAATTGGGGGCGGTCGTGAAGCGCCTGCTCCTCGCCTTCGCGAGCCACAAAGCGAGTTGACGGACACTGCTGAAGAACAAATTTTAGAACAGAGTGCGCCTGCGCCGCAAAATGAACTTCGTCAGGATCGTGGCAATAAGCGGGATCGTCGTCGTCGAGGCCGTCGCGGCGGCCGAGATCGCGATGTGCGTGAGCAACGTCCTGCAGTACCAGTACACGCAGAGATAACAGCTCCTTCAGCTGAATCTATAGACGGCAAAGAAGAGCCTTCTACCCCTGTAGAAGTGAAAGCTCCGTCATTTATGTCGAAGCTTTTTCCTCCTCCTTCTACGTTGATTAAAGAGACTTTAGGAAGATATAAACAGGTGGAGCCGGTGGAACCGTCTGTGCATACGGATGAATCCTTAGAGGAAACTTCTTCTAATGAGTCAGAAGAATATGATCCTCCTGAAACAAATTTAGAAGACTAAATTTTCGGGGTATGATACCATACCCCTTTTTCTGCTGCTTGGATGGTGGAATGGTAGACACTGGGGACTTAAAATCCCCTGCCAGCAATGGCGTGCGAGTTCGACTCTCGCTCCGAGCATCCTTATAATAAGCGAGTTATGTAATGTTGCATAACCTCCTAACAACTAAAGCAAACCGTTCTGGGCCAAATGTGGGTCAGTGCGGGCCAAAGTTAGGGGTTTTACACATGGCATACATAGAGACAAGAAAGCATCCTGATATTGCCTGGAAATTCGGGCCTTAAATGTCGAAATGCCCAAAAATCGTCTCCAAGAAAATCCACCGCGATTCATTTTATAACTCTATTTTCTGGTTAATTTAATCGAAATTATACAGCCGTCTGGTAAATACGTCTTTATTTAAAATTAAAATTTAATAAAGTTTACTGATCTGTTGATCCGGTTTGTTTGCTAGTTTTATGGCTGGGTATTGTGTAATTCGGGCACTCGTTGACTTTTAGTGAGTACCTGTGTTACACATAGAAATGTGAAACGATCTAAATATCAGTACCTTATTGAGCCTCTTCTCAAAGAGCCTATCTTCAAGGCCAGTGAGGCTCGTTCTAGGGGCATTCCCCCTCGAATGCTTGCGCATTTTTGTCAGAAAGGGCTGATTGAAAGGGTCGGGCGCGGGCTATATCGGGTAGTCCAAGCTCCTAGTGGAATCAATATTGATTTTGAAGAACTTGTGCTAACCGCTTCGAGTATCCCTAAAGGAGTTGTGTGTCTCGTCTCAGCCCTTTGCTATTATAATTTGACCGATCAGATCATGAGGGAGTATTGGATTGCCATTCCCAATGAGGATAAGAGCCCGCAGCGTCCCCACACCAGAATCGTTCGAATGAGAAATATGAGTCTCGGACTAACAACCGTAAAGATGGGGAAATATGAAGTGAAAATCTTTGATCGGGAAAGAACTATTGTAGATGCCTTTCGATATTTGAGCGACGAAATTGCCATCAAGGCTCTTCAAGCTTATCTAAAACCTTCTTCCGGACAAAAAGCAGATTTGCCGAAGCTTTCAAAATATGCTAAGGCACTAAGAATTAATATTAATAAATATATTTTGGCTTTAACAACATGACATCCGCATTAGAACAATCATTTAAAAAACGACTACAGCTCATTGCCAAGGAAAGAAATGCAACTCCTGCTGAAGTTTGGCAAAACGTCATTACAGAAAGATTTCTTGTGCGCTTATGCCGATCGGCTTACCACTCGCATTTTGTCCTAAAAGGAGGAACGCTATTGGCTCGTTACGTGGACATCGGAAGAGAAACCAAAGACCTGGATTTCACGATCCAACGACTCAGCAATGAAATCAGCGCTTTGCAGAAGACTTTTAATGATATTGTGCGGGTTGAGATTGAGGATGGATTTGTTTTTATAAACCCGGTTGTCGCGCCTCTAGAGCATTTTCACATGGAATATCCTGGCGCTCACGTCAAAATAGAGGTTCGTTTTGGAAAAGCCAAATTTCCCCTCTTCATCGATCTAGGATTTGGCGACCTGGTCCAAACTCACGAGAAGGAACTTTTGCTTCTCTCAAATTCGAAAGGGCCATTGTTTGAGCCGTCGCTAATGGTAAATTGCTATCCAATGGAATTTGTATTTGCCGAGAAGCTAGAGACGGCAATCTTCCGAGGAGCTGAGAACAGCCGAATGAAGGATTTTCACGATCTCTATACTATTGCCAGCCCTGGGAAAATGCTGAATGAGAGAGATACTGCAAAAGCAATTCGTTTGGTATTCGAGCACCGCAAAACGCCTATCCGATTGCCGATGCAGTTCGATTCTTCAGCGCTCCAAGCGTTGCAACAATACTGGGGGCGTTATCGCAATTCTGCGACACTTGCAAAGATCTTGCCTGAGCAGATCGAAGAGGTGATAGGGGTGATTAATAAATTAATGGATAAAATTATGTAGGTGCATAAATGGAGAAACTCGATCTTATTGCTCCTACTTGTTCGATGAAGAGAGGGACCGCCTGTGAAGTATTTATATGAACAAATTTTGATCTGGATCGGAAAGCATTTCCCGACAATTCCGCGGTTTTTTGGCCTCAAAATTTTAATCATTGGCTACACCGATATCACACTGGATATTGGGTGTGGAGGTAAGCCCAATGGGAGAATGGTAGAATCGAAAATCTCATGGCTTATAAAAAATGAATGGGGAGCTCCTATACCCGCAAAGATCGTTATGGCTTGCGTACAATCTCAGGATGTTTGGGCCCAGGTGTATCCTGTAAACCAAGCGCTGCACGGAGGCTGGAATAGAGATGTGTCTTGCGGAGAAGAAAAATTCGATCCTGATCTAAGACAGAAATGCAAAAGCACCATAATTCCTGCGTATGGGTTGTTGAAAGTTGACCACTTCGCTGGACAGCATCCGCACCCTTCTTGTGGCAGTGATTTTGCATTCCAGTTGAAAGCGGATGATCCTAGCGTAATCATCCTTCACAGAGATTTCTTCAATCAAAAAGGCGTTAAATGGCGGGATTGGGCCCTTCGGGGCCTGATAGCAGTCGCCATAGCTGTAACTATTGGGTGGGGCGCCACATATCTTTGGGTGCAGTACGGACTGCCAGTTTGGAAACACCTCTTTTCTTGATTCCGCGATTTTATGGGCCAAAACTCGAGTCAAAACGCCACGGAGCTTTCGCTGAGCTTTGTTAACAATAGAAATATGGTAGGTATGAAAATGAAATATGCGTTAGTAAATGGCGAGCGCCAAGAGGCTCAGTCGGGCCTTTCTGGCAAATGCGTGTGCTGCGATAGTCCGGTTATAGCGAAGTGCGGAAAGGTGAAAGTTCGGCACTGGGCTTATAAGGGGAAATTAATGTGCGATCCGTGGTGGGAAGAAACCGAATGGCACCGCGCATGGAAAGGACAGTTCCCTAAAGAATGCCAAGAGATTATTCATTATGCTGAAAATGGAGAAAAACACATTTCTGATGTGAAGATCAATCAAGGATATGTGATTGAGTTCCAGCATTCTCCCATCAAACCTGAAGAACGTCAAGCTCGCGAAGATTTTTACAAAAAGATGGTTTGGATTGTTGATGGCACAGGATCATCGAGAGAGAAAAATAAATTTATGGACGCGAAATATTCAGAGGCGATGGGTAGCAAAATAGGGGTGGATGGAATACGAAGTCATTTTTCTAAGAGTGCTTTGCTACGGGATTGGAGTGATAGCCGTGTTCCAGTATTTTTTGATTTTGGGGAAGAGGTGCTTTGGTGTCTTTGGCCGAAAATCTATGCGAAAGACAATTCGATCCGCATCACTCAGTTGCTGGAGCAAGAAGGAAAACATCTGGGCAAGAAATTAGATGTCAACACGTTCTTGCGTTGGAAAGTAACTGAGAGAGGATATGTATTTAAAGTTGAACGTAACGTGCTGATTCGTATGTTGCAGGCGGATCATTTTGAGGCGGTATGTCAGGGCTGGGGTAAGAGGATTGTAGACTATGATAACCACCTGAACGTGCAATCAGTGCTGAATGAAGTACAGAGTCAAAATGCCAATAATGCTAAGTATCGGCCTCAGCAGGGGCGGAGTAGGCGTTTGTAGTTTTGTATGCGGGCCAAATGTGGGTCAGAACCCCTCGGAACTTTTGCTAGCTTTCGTCAACAATTGAGTGCATCGAAAGGTCGAAAAGTGGTAAACTGCCTATACAGTTGTTAGGGCGCGTTACGCGCTGTTAGGAACGTGAGCGAGACTTAAAATCCTCTGGTAGCAATGCCGTGCGGGTTCGAGTCCCGCACCGAGCATCTGTTCATGTCCATATTACTCTTCTTTTTACAATGGAGCACGCCTTATGAAGAAATGGATCCTGTATGGGCTAGTCTCCATGATTCATTCATGGCAGGCTCAATGTGAATCGATCTCTGCATCAATGCTTTCCACGGCCACAGTCACTGCTACAGAACCCAGGTTGGCAGGCTCTTTAATAGCCCCAATGGGTACGGTTGTTCCGTATAGAGATGTTGTAGTTAGATCGTATTTGTATTTGACTACTCATACAGGTGATTATAATCAGCGTGGGCGCGTGTGTTCCGATGAAGAGAATTTTTATTCTTTGAAAGCTCAATTTCAGTATTTTGTAGGTTTGAATTCCTGGTGTGATTTAAATGTTGTGCCTCAATTCTTACTTAACACAACTTCTAATCAATATTATTTTAACGCAGGAGATTTGACGGTTGGATTGGATTTTCAGCTGATGCCAGATGATTTTACTTCTTATTTCCCTGGAGTCAAATTGGCAATTCGGGAGGTGCTGCCAACTGGAAATTTTCAGCGTTTTTCTCCTAGAAAACTATTTGCTGATGAAACTGGATTTGGTACTTTTGCAACGCAATTTAACCTTGTCCTTTACAAGTTATTTCATTTGCGCGCCCTTTACTGGGCGAGCGCTACAGTCAGCGCGCAGTATACATTGAACACGCCACGTGATGTACATGGATTTAATGCTTATGGGGGAGGTTTCGGCACAAAGGGTAAGGTCATTCCTGGAAATGGATTTCAAGGAATTATTAGTTTTGAACTAACTCTCAATAAAAATTGGGCAGTTGCTTTGGATAATATATATCAGTACATCAATGCGACTGAATTTATTGGAATCCCCGGTATTTCTTTTTACGGCACATTTGCCGATATTGGCAGCCCTTTTTCTGAGCAATTTAGTTTTGCCCCTGCTCTGGAGTATCATTGGAGTCAAAGCATCCGTCTTATCGCAGGTAGCTGGCTTTCTGCGTGGGGAAGAAATAGTACAAAATTTCGAAGCGGGGTTGTCGATTTTGAGTATGTCTATTAGAGTCTTTTCTGCTAACCTTGACTCAACATAACTTGCTTTGCGAACGAAAAAATGCGATGCTTTAAACTTACTTACGTCAAACTTTTGAATGCATTTGGGTATATTTTTTCTGGCACATGCTTTGTGTTGGTAGAAAAGACAAGCCTCGTGTTCATGCTTCTTTTGTTCAATCTAAATGCGGTGCAGTCAAATGAAGTGGATCTGTTTTTAGGACAGATTTTAGTTAATGAGTCCATTATAAACAGTAGACAAATTAAAATTCCAGAATATCCCAATGCTTATAATCCATCAATCATCCCCTATAAAAGTGGATTTTTGCTGTCTTTTCGATACGTTAGTAGATGCCCAGAAAAATTTAAAGGTAATTTTCGTACAGATGTTTCATTTATTGGTATTGTAAAACTGGACAAAAATTTTAAAGTTGTTGAAAAATCCGTGCAATTATTAAACGTTCTCTCTTCGTCTTCTAAATTTTCATTGTCAGCGGAAGATGCAAGATTATTCAATATTAGCGATCGTATTTTTATCGTTTTCAATGACCTTCCTGTTTCGGAAGCTCCGAATGAATTTGCAATGTATTTTGGTGAAATTATTGAAGAACAAGGTTCGTTTATCCTGAAAGCACCAGCTAAACCATTTCAGTATTTTGACGCGAGAAGTGTCGAAAAAAATTGGAGCCCTTTTGTTTCTGAAAATAAATTATATGTGATTTATTCGGATCAACTTCGTATTATTTTGGAGGTAGATGTGAATACGGGGAGTTGCCGGGAAGTTGCTCGACAACATGGGAATTATAATTGGAGTTTAGGAACAATTCGTGGGGGGACCCCTGCGTGTCTTGTGAATGATGTGTTTTTAACAGTTTTTCATTCATCTTTTCCAGTGAACACTTCGAAGGGGAAAGCTTACGTAATGGGCGCTTACACATTTGACAAAGATCCTCCGTTCTCTATTCAATCCATGACGTTTTCGCCTATCGGTGACTTGAAGGATTATATTTATGACAATCCCTCTAAAATTGTTTTTCCCGGCGGGTTGGTTGTTCAAGATTCCTTGATTCACGTAGCTTGGGGCAAAGCGGATAAACAAATCTTTATCACTACTTTTGACAGAGAAAAGTTTTTAGCGTCGCTTCAGACTCAGTGGAAAAGCTCATGCACCCGTTAACATCGCTTGTTGTCACTGCCTTTTTCCTATAATCCATAATCGGTGTGTAAATAAGTTCAAAAAAAATCTGGTTCTTATCCTTTGTGTCGTATATACACCAATTATAACATTACAAATGTTTCTGCAATCGAGTGTCTGTTTTGTGTTTGTTTTTTTTGCATGAAATTGGAAATTTGAATTTAGGTGGCAATAGATGAACAAAAATCAAATTATGGGTCTTGCTGTGATTTGCATGGGACAGCTGTGGGCCGCGGCGGGCGACGGCATCCTCGCAGGATCTGTAAGCACCACCAGTAGCTACGCGGCATTGATCACGCCTGAAGGACAACTCGTTCCATTGGATTTAGGCACTACGCCGCAGCTGCAGCTATATGTTGCTGCAATCAATCAAAACGGGGTGGGCCTTCTGGGAGGACAGCAGCAAACCAATTCTGATTATGTGGCCGTGGTACATGCCGACGGCTCCGTAACTTTGGTAAGTGGGTTGCCAGTCGCGACAAATGATATGATTTCAAGCGTGGCCATCAATAATTCCGGAGTAGGATTGGTGGGTTCAGCAGGAGGTGGATCGACATCGGGGACATCTTATGTAGCGTTGATTGAAAATGGAAGCGCAGTTGCTGTGACAGGAGATGTAGTGCCTAATACCGCGAATTCACTTTACGTGGCGATTAATTCGGCCTCCACTGGATTGATTGGGGGAACTCTAGGAGCAACAACGCCTTATTTATACGCGGGTACTATACAAAATGGAGTCTTGACTAATTTTTCATCGCTATCATCTATCGAAGGACAGATTCAAAGCGTAGCTATCAATGATCAGGGGTTGGGGCTGCTTGGGGGGTTCTTGCTACCCAGCGGCGCTCCTTACGTCGCTACTGTTTTAGGAACAACGGTATCTTCGGTTACTTTGCCTTTCTCCGCTGGAGCAATTTATGCTGTAGCCATCAATGCTAATGGAGTTGGTCTGATAGGGGGGGAGAGCATTGCAAGCTCGTTTCAGGCATATGCTGCACTCATAAAAGATGGGGTAGTGCAAGCTTTAACAGGAGATGCTTTGCCGACAAATAATTACAGCATCAATTATGTTGCAATCAATTCTTATAATAATGGGATATTAGGAGGTGCAAATACCGCTACCAATGCCCCTTATGTTGCTTTGGTGAAAAATGGAGTTGTTCAAACTGTTTCTATTCCTACTGCTGCGGGGGTAGAGAGCGTTTCGATTTCTGATGCCGATGTGAGCTTAGTTTTTTGCGGTAATTATGCCGCATTGATTGCGCCTAATGGAGGGTTAACCTCATTGGCGGTCCCTTCAACGTTATCGGCATATTCGCAAGGATATGGAATGTATTCCATTGCTGCTGTCGCCCCTTATGTGGCTTCCGCAGTGCCTCAGTCTGTGGGTCCTTATATGGGAGCGATCAATGCACAACTCAATGCTAGCTTTGCTTTAACTTCACACACAGCTTCGAAGCGCCGTGTATGGCATGCGATTCAACGCAGCGATGAAATGGCATTTATGGCAGATGCCGATGATGTTGTATGGGGATTGCAGAAAAATGTCCACGCGGCTGCGCCCGAACAACAACCTAAATATTCTCTATGGGCTGCGCCTTTTGGAGCTTATATTCATCAATCGAATCATGGGGAAATTCCAAAGATCGATAACGATATAGGGGGAGCTTTAGCTGGGTTTGATTGCCGTGGAGAGAACTTTCTTATGGGAGGAGGACTTGGCTACGCTTACAATTATATGCACTATGGCGCTTCGATTGGACATGGTCATGCGCAAGAAGAAATGGCGTACTTGTATGGTGTTTATCAAAAAGGCCGCTGGTGGTTTGATTGTGCTTTGTGGGGTGGTGTGTATCAGGCATATAATGAAAGACATAGTGTTGGTGGGTTAGCCACGTCTAAGGCGAGCCTTCATGGCTGGCTTTTGGATCCTCATATCGAGGCTGCTTATGCGTATATTTGGCAAAACCGCCCATGGTTTTCGCTGGAGCCTTTTGTCATGTTTGATTGGATCAACAATTGGCAAGGGCATTTTACGGAACATGGTGTATCGGGATTTAATGTTGTGATGCACAGTCAATACAATTCGCTTTTGCGTTCGGAAGCGGGGTTGCGTTTTTATGAACAGCTACACTACGGCTGGGGCGAGGTGGTCTTGGAACAAAAAGCAAGCTATGCAAATCAAGCTCCTTTTCATTTTAATCGTAAAAATGTCGCTTTTGTCTCTGCTGTATCTACGTTTCCCGTCGCTATTGGCTCTAGTAAGACAGAAAATCTATTGGGTATAGAGCTGCGGAGCGCATTTCTGCCCAATGGACATAAACTGCCTTATGCTATTTTTGATTTTCAAGGGCAGTTTGGCTCATCTTATCAATCCTATTTTGGCAGTATTGAACTTGGACGGGATTTCTGATCGATCACTCAAAATTCTGGCTGCTTGATGCAGCCAGAGTTGATCTTATCACTAGCGATTGGGGTTAGTCGGCAGTCAAGAAGTCATAGTCTAGAAAAACAGAGCCTGTAGTATTGTCATAAATTTGCGGTACATTAGGGAAAGAGAGCTGCTGGCTATGCACTAGATCAATTAAGGTATAGGAGTTGAGCTGAGTGGGATCTCCTGGGGTGTTGTCGCTGACAATTAAATAATAGCGTTGCAGGTTAGGTTGGAAGGAAAGCAGGTCTGTGAGATCTAGAGCAAAGGTTGCGGTCGCGGGAAGGCTGGGATTTGTTCCGTCAAATGCTAACTTGCCACCACGGTTTGCTAGGGCATAGTCAGATAATGTCACAGTGGGAATTGTGGAGGATATAGGCGATGCACCTGCTTGAATAGCGATTTGATCTCGCACAGTTTGCGTTAAAGAAAATTGTGCGATTAGTTTCGGTATGTAGTTTTTTGCTTTGGGGGTGGCTGCAATAAAAGAGGAGTTGAGATAAATCCCGGCGGGCACGCGGTTGTAATTGGGGCCTCCAGATACGCGAGATAACCCAAGAAATGCATCATAGGAAATCCAAATAAATCCTCGATTGCCCCAGTTGCTACCCCATGAGTTGGCGATTAAAAAAGCTCCTCGTTCGCCAGAGTCTACTTGTCCATTTCCATTGATATCAATCCAGATATTATCGTCATAGCCAACTACAGTCATAAAGTGACCGCCATTGTATCCGTCCATATACACGGCAGCGTATTCTCCGATGTGATTGTTGCTAATGTTGTGGGGATCGTGTTTGACGCGGGTGAAAACCCATGAATTGATGAAGGAGGCAAAGGTTAAAACGTGGCCGTTTGCTAGTGCTGTTTTAATGGCGGTTAAATTTTGCGGTCCATAACCTCCAAGACCGGGAATGAGCGCATAGGAAGACATGCGATTGTAAATGGCTGCCACCCAATCATTCGGGTTGAGGTCCCAGGCGGTATAATTTGTATCGTAAGGAAAGCTGCTAATACTTGGAGCTCCATTCATTTCCAGTAAATCGTAAGCGTCAAGCACGGATAGGCCGGCATTCACGCCGCCATCGAGGATGTCATAAGTCCATTTTGGCGATAAGATGCCTTGGTTGGCTGTTTTGTTATTGCGGTCATTGAGCATCGCAATTTCATGGCTTGCTTGATAGTAAGTAGATCCCCAGGCAACGCATGAGCCGAGTTGAGCTTGATCTCCAATAGGAGGGAAATAAGGAAGTGTGCTGTTGTCTACCGAACTTGGCAGTAGGGTGTCGGAGGCCATTAGATCCACAGCTTGCAGGGATGAAAGTTTGTGTGCAGCAAATTCTTCGCGGTGGCTACAAGGAGCGATTTCATCTTGTAGTTGAGCTTCTAGGCGACTAATGCCAAGGGCATTTAATCGTACATCGACTACTTTTAAAACGTGCTCTTCCAAGTGGCGCGCTTCGTGTTCTTCTAAAGGGGCTAAGCCGTAAGGAAAGGTGGCGATAGGATACAATAAACAAACAAAGGCGGCGATGCGCATGGGTAACTCCTTTAATAATGATTGGAGAATGCTATAAATTTTTTTACTTTTTGCGCAATGAGTTTTGCTGTGTGATGTGTAAAATTGTTTTTGAAAAGAGAGTGTTTTGATTCAATACTCAGGTTCTATGTGTGATTGCTGGAATGGGTCCAGCTGTCTTTTTTAAAGCGCAGGATGATAGAGGGTGTGAGGCAAGAAAGCAAGATACTAAGTAGAAGTGCTGCGATGTAAAACAGTTGATTTCCTGTTTGAATTTGGGTAGGTGGAAAAAACCCGATAAAAAAAGTTGCAGCGGCTCCGATAATGCCGGTTCCAGCTACCATCCACATTCCGAGTTTTCCTCCGGGAATTTGATAACTGCGATGTACGTTTGGATGTTTATAACGGAGTTTAATAGCTGCGGCAAACATTAAAATATACATGATTAAATATAGCTGAGCAAGCATGGCATTTAAAAACCAGTAAGCGCTGCTAACGGATGGCATAATGAGAAAGACAAGTGAATAAATCGAAACGATAACTGCTTGGACAATGAGAAGGGTGACGGGCATTCCGTTGCGGTTGAGTTTGCGAAAATAAGGAGGCAAATCGCCGCTTTGAGCAGCCCCGAGCAAGCCTCTGCTTGGGCCTGCAATCCAGGTGCTGAGGGTTCCGAGCGCGCCACAAATTAAAAACAACGCAATGAGAGGGGTTAACCAATGTAATCCGTAGGAATCAACAAAGAGGGCAAATGCTTGGATAGATCCGGAAACAAGGCTAATCTCAGATTGGGGAACGACAATTGCCACCGCTAAAACACCTAACATATAAAGGCCGAGAATGAGGATGGCAGAGAGCAAAATGGCTCGCGGGTAATTTTTTTGGGGGTTTTGCACATCGTTGGCGTGGACGGCGGACATCTCTATACCGCAAAGCGCGGTCAACACGCCTGAAAACAGGACAAGTTGATTGGGGGAGCTCATGTCGGGAATTAGGGCATTCCAATTCAGGGCAATTTGGAGGGGGCGATCATCCCAAATCCATAGGCCGGCAAGAAAAATAATAAGACTGCCAGGGATAATGGTGCCGCCGATGACGCCAAATGTGCTAATCCAACCGGATGTTTTCATGCCAAATAGGTTAGCTAGCGTAGTCAGCCAAAAGACGACGATGACAAATGTCAGAGTATAAAGGGGGTGTTCGGCTAGCTCGGGATTAATGATGTAAGCTAGCGTTCCGGAAATAAACGAGACTAGGGCGGGGTAGTATATGACATTTTCTAGCCATAAAAGCCACACAGCTAAAAAGCCGGTTCTATGCCCAAAAGCTTCCTTGACCCAGGCAAAAACTCCACCCATTTTTGGCCAACCCGTAGCTAGTTCTGCCGCTACCATAGATACGGGAATGAAAAAAACAAAAGCGGCTAACGCTAGAAAAAAAATAGATGAAAAACCATATTCAGCAATGGTTGGCCAATTGCGAACGCTACTAACGGCAGCCACATTGATCATTGCAAGGGTAAAAACAGACAGAGGTCGAGCCATAAAGGCCTCCTAGCTTACTAGGTTCTTGCAATTTGGGTCAATTGTTTCTAATCGGGTATCGCTAGCACGACAGGCATATAAATTGCAGGACGGGCGATCCAACTGGATAAATCGCAAAATTCGGCTGTTTCAGACTTTGCTATAAATGACTGTGGTCCTGCATCTTCTGATCTGGATTTTCCGGACGGGGCGGAAGGGCCAAATGAAAGGCCAAGTTGTATGCCTGCGACAAGAACGTGAGGCAGTCCTTGATTTCCATTTGTGTAATTTGCGTACCCTCCAATGTCAAGGCCACAGGAGGAAAAGTCTCGATGCCAATTTAATGCCCCCGAATAATAGAAAAATGGTTGTCTAAAATCAGCTTCAACTGTCAGAGAGAAGTCGAGGGGAAAGTATTGAACGAATTCAACGGAGCCTCCAAAACCAGATACATTTTTTTTCTCTTCATAAATGCGGTAGTAATTGACATAATCGTAATTGAGGATAGGAGTGAAATAACCGCAATCCCAAACATTCAGAGTTATTCCTGCAGATGAAATTACACTGTCGCTGCTGCAAATTTGCGCTGGTAAGGAATATTGTACGGAGCGTTTAAACGCGTGGGCAAAGGCAGCTGTTAATTCAACTGATTCTAAAATATCATATAAGAATAGATGTTGGTATTTGACCCCAACTGCATATTGAGACATCCATTTTTCTCTGAGACTACCAGGAAACGAGTATTTGAGATTTTGCAATAATAATTCACCGGAAAAATTCATGCGATCGCTGGGATTGATGTAAAGTCCGTATGTGCCGCTACCGCGAACGAGCCTACTTCCAAATTCTCCCATAAAGGAAAAGGCGTTGTCATTTCCCATAGGAGGCATGTTCAAAATGAGTTTGCCGGTAGGCGCTAATGTATTTTCTGTTGTATATGCATAAGTGAACAAGAGAAGGGAGGCGATGATTTTGTTCATGAACTATTCCTTAATAATAACGGTTTTACAATTGGCTTTGTCATTTTTAATGATTCATTTCGTCTGCTGAAAAGCCTTTTTCGCAGTGTCGGCAATGCAGTAATACGAGGCTGTTATTTTTTTCGACTAAAAATCGAGTGGGGATGTTTTCGTGTCGCGTAACGCAGCTGAGGTTTGGACAGCGCAGGAGGTGGTCTATGACGTGGGGTATGGCAACGGTGATTTTTTGCGCGACTTTGTAATCTTGAATTACATTGACCGTAGCGCCGGGAGAGAAAATAGCGATGCAGGCGCAGTGTTTTTCGGTGAGAAAGAGTTGTTCGAATTTGATTAAATCTTTGAAGCCTTTGGATCGACTTTTGAGATTTAAGCCGATGGTAATTGGTGTTTGTTGGTTTTCTAGGTGTAGCATACGGATGACTTTAAGAGCCTGGCCTGGTATCAGGTGATCGATGACTGTGCCTTCTTTGATTGCTGAAACCAAAAGTGTCGTGGTTGTCATACGCGTCCTAGTAAACTGGCTAAGATAGCCATTCGAACTGGGAGGGCGTTGGCTGCTTGTTGAAAATATGCGGCATGGGGTGTGTCATCGATCGAGGGATCGAGTTCGTCTTTGCGGGGCAATGGATGTAGAATGCGAAATCCGGATTTTACTTTGGTTAAGTGCGCGCGAGAGAAAACCATCGGTGCAGTTAGAGGCATCAAGGGAAGAAATCGCTCTTTTTGTATGCGTGTCATGTAAAGCAAATCTACTTTCGGCAATATTTCAGTAAGACATTCGTGAAAAGAAAATTTAAGTCCTTTTTTGCGTAGTTCATTGGCGTTTTGATCTGGTAGTTGGAGCATTTCGGGAGAAATAAAATAAAGTCGCACTGAATAAAGAGAGAGGGCTTTGACCAGAGAGTGCACGGTTCGAGCGTATTTGAGATCGCCTGCGATTGCGATATGGAGTCCATCGATAGTATCGAAAAGGTGGCGAATTGTGAATAAATCGATGAGAGTTTGGGTGGGATGTTGATTGGCGCCGTCTCCCGCGTTGATCAACGGTTTATCCGACGCATCTGCTGCGACACGGGCAGCGCCATCTTGCGGATGGCGGAAAACAAGAATGTCGGCATAACTGCTGATGATGCGCATTGTATCATACAGAGTTTCTCCTTTGGCGGTGGAGGTAGTTGCACTATCGGAAAATCCGATGACAGAGCCTCCGAGGCGATGCATTGCGCTTTCAAATGAGAGTCGGCTACGCGTCGACGGTTCGAAAAAACAACTGGCGAGAATGTCGCCTTTGCATAAATCAGGAGTGCATCCGTTTTTCATTTCAGTAGATAGGGATAAAATCTGTTCGATTTCCTCTTTACTGAGGTCTAAAATAGATACGAGATCTCGTTTTTGGACGTATGTTGTCATGTATATAAAATTTTTATCATACCAGAGACTCTCTTGACAAGAGGTCTTTAAATGGGCTTCCCAGCTCTCGTTAAGCGGGAGTTTGGAAAAATGCGGCTTTGCCGCAAATGCCAGAACATTAACCTCAGTGGTTTCTTTGATTTGAAAGAGCTTTTAATAGACTTTAGCGGCTTTGAATCAGTTTGCGTTTGGGTATTTTTTAAACGGAACGAGTATAGATAGTTTGTGGATTTTTTAGAGCAATGTCTATTGCAGGCTATTATTGCAATGTTGGTACAGCTTTATACCGGGGTATTTGACACGTGGGTTAACACTTCTTCGGGTCCGATTTGCAAAAGGCAAAAAGGGGCTTTGCATTTGCGTTTTAGACAGGGAGTGCAGGTCGGCGGCTTGGCCAGTGCAATGGCATTTTTTGCTGTGTGAGGGCCGCAGAGTGAGGGATTGGTTGGAGAATATAGGGCGATGACAGGCGTGTTTAGGGCGATAGCGAGGTGCACGGGGCCGGTGTCATTGCTGATTAAAAGTGAGGCGCGCGCTAAAAGCGCGGCAAAAGAGCGTAAAGAAAGGGTGGAATCTGCCAGTTTTGCATTTGGGATTTGTTCAGCCAGTTGATTCATAAGAGGTCTTTCTTCGGGAGTTCCTGTGATGAGGATATTGTGTCCTAACTGCTGTAAATGGCGGCCGACCGTTACAAAATGATCGATGGGCCAGCGTTTATAAGTGTCTTTTGATCCGGGGTGCAGCGCGATAAAAGGCTCGGTTGACGCAGAACTGAGTTCTTCTTGAGTAGGGAAATAAGAAAGCGCTTCTGTGGTGCGCGCAGCTCCAATGATTTCAACGATTTCGAGTCTGCGAACAATTTCATGTTGGTAGCTGTTGTGCAAGGAGTTAGTCAGTAGGTCGTCGAGTCCTTTATTGATGCCAAAAGTGCCGATAATGCGCGTGGCGCCAATGAGAGAACAAAGAGGAAGGGCAAGCCTTTGCGATGCGTGAAGGCATAGGACCGTGCCGATTTTTTCGCGTCGAAGTTGTTTCCATAGCGAAAATAAATGGGGGAGCAAGGGGTCTTTGAAGACAATTGTTTGATCTACCCACGGATTGTGGCGCAACACCTGTTCTCCGGTGGGTGTTGTGAGCAGTGTAATGCGGCTGGCGGGGAATGAGGTTTTAAGCGATTGCAGAGCCGGAGTGGCCCAAAGGCTGTCTCCAAGGCCTGTCGTTGAAACGATCAGAAAGTTTTGCGTGTAATTGTTAGGTATAAATTTGCGAAGAAATTGGACGCATGTGAGGATAAGTCGATTTTTCATGTGGATGCCGGTTCGATGCATAGCTCATTGAGGCATTGTAAAAAGATTGAGGCGAGCTGCGGGTTTGTGATGAGTGGAATGTGGTGGTCGATGGCCAGGCGGCGGATCTTATATTCTTCAGGATTGGATTCAATGCCGGAGCGAGGGATGTTGAGAATGAGATCGATTTTTTTTTGTTCGATTAGGGTTGCGACATTGGGTTCGTATTTTTCGCCGATTTTATGCACTGCAAATGAGCCAATGCCTTGTTTTGTTAAAAAATCATGAGTGCCTTCGGTGGCATAAAGATCCCAGCCGTTTTCTTCGAGTAGATGGAGTGGGGCGATGAGTTTTGCGCGGTGGTCTGCGCTGATGCTGAGAAGTAGTCTTTTGCCGCGAATGGATTGTTCGGTAGAGAGCCATGAGGAAAAAAATGAATCGAGGTAACGTTCGCTGATGTGAGCGACTTCTCCGGTTGAGGCCATTTCAACACCCGTGACGGGATCAGAGCCTTTTATGCGTTGATATGAAAAAAGTGGGGCTTTTACGCCGACGTAATCGAGTTCGAGTGTTTCAAAATTGCGAGGTTGAAAAATGTTGAGTAACACTTGTGTAGAAATTTCGATGAAATTGATTTTGGTGACTTTGGAAACAAAGGGCAGCGATCTTGAGGCTCGCACGTTGCATTCGATCACTTGAATCTCATTGTCTTTGGCGATGAATTGGATATTGAATGGACCGCTGATGCATAGAGCTTTTGCGATATCTCGGGCGGTTTTTTTTGCTCTTCGTATGGTTTCGAGATAGAGCCTTTGCGGTGGTAAGACAACAGTGGCATCGCCCGAGTGGACGCCTGCGTTTTCGATGTGCTCGGCAATTGCCATGACGACAACGCCGCCGTTTTGCGCAACACCATCGATTTCGAGTTCTTTAGCGTGTTCGATAAATTTAGATAGGACAATTGGATGATCGGGCGAGATAATGGCAGCTTCCAATAAATAGCGCTCGAGGGCATGCTCATTTGAGACGACATTCATGGCAGCGCCGGAGAGAACATAGCTGGGACGGATCAAAAGTGGATAGCCGACGAGCCGGCCAAATTCTTTTGCTTTGTCGAGATCGGTCGCTCGCTGCCAGGGAGGCTGATCGATGTTCAACTGGTGCAGCAAAGTTGAAAAGGCATCTCGGTTTTCAGCGCGATCGATCATCGGGGCTGCAGTGCCAAGAAGTGGGTAGCCGGCGTTATGCAATGGCAGAGCTAGATTGTTGGCGATTTGGCCGCCGACAGAGACAATGATACCGGCCGTTTGTTCAAAATCGGCGATGTCGCGTACTCTTTCTAGTGTGAGTTCTTCAAAATATAAACGATCCGACTCATCGAAATCGGTGGAAACGGTTTCGGGATTGGAGTTGATCATGATAGAAAGCATGTTCGAGGCTTTTAGGGTTCTTACCGTATTGACGGCAGACCAATCAAACTCGACAGATGAACCGATGCGATAGGGGCCGGAACCCAATACTATAACGCCTCTGTGTATGGAAGGTGCAACATCGTGTGCACAGCCCCAGTAGGTCATGTATAGATAATTCGTTTCGACATCTATTTCGCCTGCCAGGGTGTCAATTTGTTTAATCCAAGGGTGGATTTTCCATTGCAAGCGCATTTGCCTGATTTTTTCTTCGCAAGTGCCATGCAGTTTGGCAATCATGGTATCGGAAAAGCCATTTTGCTTGGCAGTTAATAAGCTCCCCGGCGATAGAGGAGTTGTGGCAATTTGTTGCTCTAATTGACTTAAAGAAAGTAATTGTTCCAAGAACCAAGGGTTGATTTGTGACCACTGATTAGCTGTTGCCACATCGCCTCCGGTGCGGAAGAATTGATATAGGGCGAAGAGGCGTCGGTCCGTAGGTGTTTTGATTTCGTTTTCAAATGAGAGAATTGCTTCGGGGAAGTCTCCAAGTCCTGAGCTGTTTAGATGGAGCATGCGCACGGCTTTTTGCAGCGCTTCTGGAATCCAGAAGCGCTG
>JAJXVT010000059.1 GCA_021781995.1 bacterium
GTAGTGGTTAGCGCAGCAGCTGTGACGACGACAACAGCTACAGTGACTGCAATGATAGCTCCGATGAGGATGGCTTTTTTATGCTTTTTAACAAAAGATTTTGTCGCGCTCCACTGCTTTTTATACCAGCTTTTGCACGGGACAACGCCATATTTTGCGCTGTTGTCGTAAAATGCGTATTGAATGTCATCTTGCCGAAATAACGAGGCGATAGACATTTGGATTGGTAACTGTTCATCCGAAGAGGCTCCCTCAATTGCTAAAAACGAAACCAATTGATTGATTTGATCCAATGAATCTAACGTGTCTTCTTCTTGAAATGCATCGGATTCAACATAAGCCAACAATTCTACAATGTCGTCATAAGAAGCTGTGCGCATATCGGGGATATGCACTTCTGACAGCGGGCAATCATAGGAAAAATCAGATATAGGCTGAGCCATGAGCGCGGGCATCGTTACTAAAAGAAGGGAATGCAAAAGAGTGGAAAAGATTTTCAAGTGTGCCTCTTTTCAGAGGCGATAATCTAGCAAATGGGCACCTTTGCGAGCAAGGAAGTTATTTTTTTCCATCCGATGACTCTTGTATATTAAGCAAGCATTCTGACATCATGGAAATCGGAGAGATCTCTATGAAAAAAGCTTTAGTCATCGGATACGGCGTGAGTGGCAAAGGGGCCGTTGCCCTGCTGCGCAAATTAGGCGTGCATCCTGCTGTCGTAGATCAAAATGCACTTTATATCGCTGAAGACGATTTAGATCTCGCCCTCGACAACCGCGATTACCCTCTGCGCGATATCGACTTAGTGATCGCATCACCGGGCATCTCCCCCGAACACCCCATCGTCAAGCGAGCACAAGCTCGCGGCATCGAAGTAATCGGAGAAATTGAATTTGCTTTCCGCCATCTGCGAAATCGATGCATCGGAATTACCGGCTCTAACGGAAAAACAACAGTTTCTCTCCTTGTCGCCCACGTGCTGAATGCATCCGGTATCAAGGCAAAAACCCTGGGCAATGTAGGAGAGGCGCTTTCTACCTATGCACTCAATCCAGACGATCAAGAAATCCTCGTCGTCGAACTAAGTTCCTTTCAACTACAAACACTAAAAGAAAAAAAACTCTCAGCAGCTGCCATTTTAAATATTACGCCCAACCACCTAAATCGCCACACATCCATGGAAGAGTACGCAGCCGCAAAAATCAATATCCAAAACTGCTTAACGCCCGATGGGGTGTTTTTTGTTTCTCAATCCATCATTGGGCCATTTGGACATCTACTTCACACGCCAACACAAGTCATCCCCGACACTCACCACTCTTCTTTTGATGCCTTAAAAAGGGGACAGGCAGAAACAGTAAACATTGAGGCGGCTTTTGCTCTATGCGCCCATTTCGGAATCCCACGAAATACTTTTGATCAAGCTGTAGAAACTTTTCACAAGCCGCCCCATCGCATTGAGTGGGTCGCGGAAATTGACGGGGTCAATTATTACAACGATAGCAAATCGACCAATATCGACTCAGTTTTACATGCAGTTGCCTTATTTCCTTCTCAAGTCGTACTACTCGTCGGAGGAGTAGATAAAGGCGCTTCTTATAAGCCTTGGATTGAAAAATTTCAAGGCAAAGTCAAAAAAGTAATCGCCTTTGGACAGGCGGCAAAAAAAATGGAAGAAGAACTCGCCGCCTCGTGCGTCTTCCAAAAAGTAGACACCATGGCCGAAGCTATTCAAGTCGCAAAACAAAATGCATCTATCAACGAAACCGTCTTACTATCGCCCGGCTGTTCAAGCTTTGATCAATTTCGCGACTACATAGAACGAGGCGAAGAATTTAAAAGGCAAGTACAAGAACTTTCCACCAAGGAGAACTCATGAACCGAAAAAACACGATCTTGCTCGCGGTATTCATCAATGCCGGATTGCTGGTGGTTCTATTTGTAACCGCCCTCACCTCGCAAGATGAAATGACTCCGAGCTCCCCCTCTTCTTATGAACTAGTTACAGCTCCAACACCTTCTTCCGTGCCATTATTCGCAGAAGACATTGATATTTCCGGAATAAAAGAACAGCCAAATACCGCGTCGGCACCTCAAAGCGAACCTCCTATCGTGCACCAACTCCCCCCTTTAGCGCCCTCTACTTCCGAACCGATCGCAGCACCCCCTGCACCGCAACAGATCTCGACTCCACCAGCAGCTGTTGCACAAGAAAACCTAAGCTCTGACCAAATCATCGTTAAAAAAGGCGATTCTTTAGAAAAATTGGCAAAAGAACACAAGACTACAGTCGATGAAATCATCAAACTCAACCGACTTCCTAGTAGTTTTTTACGAGTCGGCCAGATACTTAAAATGCCACCTAAATCCACCGCCATAAAACCGCCTGTCACCACCGCAATGCCTGATAAGCGAGAAAATGGACCAGAGTACTATACAGTGAAAATGGGAGACAACCCTTGGACCATCGCGACTAAACATCAACTCAAAGTTGAAGAACTTCTCAAACTCAATGGATTAAATGATGAAAAAGCGCGTAAGCTCAAACCGGGCGACCGTCTCCGCATTCGGTAAACCATGAGTACACGAGCCATTTTGTTGAGCGCCTCAGTAGCAGTTCTGTACGCGCTCGGCTTACTTATGGTGTTCAACACAACCTCTGCCGAAATCATCAATCAATCTCTCAATGCAGATGTACACGGCGTATTATACAAACAAATAGCTTTTAGTTTTATCGGCGCAATGCTCGGCGCCGTTGCATATCGCCTTGGATATGACAGATTGTTGAGTTGGAGCGTTCCAATTTTAGCCACCGTGACAGCGCTTTTATTACTCGTATACGTCCCTGGAATTGGACAAAAAGTCAACGGCGCTCGCCGTTGGCTGTCGCTTTTTGGCTTTTCTTTTCAACCCTCTGAGTGCGCCAAATTAGCAATCCCAGCCGTGTTTATTCGGTGGCTGCTAATACAAAAAGAACAAATTTCCTTTCGCTCCTTTTGCCAAATTCTCATTGCCCTCACATTTCCCATCGCGCTCATTTTGCTTGAGCCCGACAACGGCACGACCGCCATCATCTTATTTTCACTGCTTGTGCTATTTGTATTGGGGAAAATCACTCCAAAATTTTGGGCCTGGCCTTTGCTGGTTTTGTGTTGTTTCGGAGCTGCAGCCGCTTATCAAATGCCTCATGTTCACCATCGAATTGAAGTCTATTTACATCCCGAGCTCGATCTGCTTGGCAAAGGCCATCAGCCGCATCAAGCCAAGATTGCCGCAGGATCAGGAGGTCTTTTAGGCCGAGGTATTGGAGAAAGCTTGCAAAAGCTCAATTATCTCCCCGAAGCTCAAAACGATTATGTGGCAGCCATCTTCGCAGAAGAAACCGGATTTCTTGGCATGTTACTACTCATCGGGCTCTACGCTATCTTTATGTATGCAGGCTTTGGCATCGCCTTAAACGCCCGCGATAGAGCAGGCTTTCTTATAGCCTCGCTTTTAACAACGCTTGTAGCAATCCAAGCATTTTTAAATCTCGGAATTGTCTCTGGACTTTTGCCAAGCAAAGGAATGACTCTCCCCTTTTTTAGCCAGGGGGGCAGCTCCTTAATGATCAATATCGCAGCTGTATTTATTTTGCTCGATATTGATCGCAAGTGCCGCACACAACAGCTCTACTCATTCCGTTCGAAAACCCCTACGAAAACTTAAATTAAAAATGGCAACTGCGTCACCAGAAAGAGAAATTCGTATCTATTTGAAAAAAAAGTATATTGACAATTTTTGGGGTCGGTTGGATGCATTCGGAACTTTTGATTGGGCAAAGTTAGCAACTAGCCCACATTTCAAATGCTTTCCTATCCATCAACAACTAGAAAAATTAGTAACTAGGCAATACCCACATTAAGGGATGTTATCTCTATCAACTTAATCTTATTAGACAACCTGCATTCTCGGTTCAAAAGGAGAAGGAGCATAAAATGAATTCCTCTGAATATCTGGATTTATCCGTTGTCTATCATTCAGCTCGCTTTCCCAATTTTCCTTGTTGTTTAAAGCATCAGCAGCAGCATCCACAATCATCGCAGTTCCAGACAAAATTAGCGCAGTACTAGTTCCTGCACTAAATGGGGCAGCCAAAACGCCTACAAGAATTTGACCTACACCAAACCAATATTTCAATTTCACTCCACTAGGCTGCTCTTGTTTGCATATGCGAATCATTCCTATAAAACCAATCTGTTCTACGGAAGAAGCAGGCAAAGCTTTATAATACACCTGGAGGACAAAACTCATCATAGGATCAGAAAGTTCTTCGACTGATAGACTATGAATAAAGTGATCCATGAGTAAAGACCCCCTTTCAAAGTCTCCTGTAGAAAGATAAATTGCTGCTCTCATACCTGTTATTTTGCTTTTCTGCTCTGGCTCGAAAACTTCTCACTCGTCCAATATTTGTAAGCTTTCTAAAAACTGCCCTTCTTGAAAAGAATGAATAAAAGATTCTGCATATCGACCACTTAATGGAGAAGCAAACATAAACAAAGGGAAGAATAAAAATACAAATAACCTCAAGAAACGCATGACATTCCTCCAAACATTTTTACAAACAGGCACCCCGCTAGTATAGATCCCCAAAGAAGCGTAATTCCTTTGCGCATTTTTTTTGAGTCATTCATCTGCCAAGCTGTTTTGAGCATTAATATGCTAGGAGGTAACCCAAAAAACGAAACCAATAAAAGCCCCAAACGGACTATAGAAAACACGATGTATCCTTGTTCCATGACAATCCTATCTTTGAATTTCATCGTAATGGCGGCCGGGCCGCGCCCGCGCGGGCGCGGCTCGCCGGGCGTCCATCGGGCACATTGTCGATCTCCACGGGGTTCCATCTTGCTGAGCATTGTCGAAGCCGCGGGCTGGCCGATCTGGCCCTTGATCCTTTGTTC
>JAJXVT010000024.1 GCA_021781995.1 bacterium
TCTGCATCTCGAATTGGAGTAACTGTGCCGTAAAAAGAATAAGTTTTTCCTGGAACATGCGGATTTGTGATATAAATGGGGATTTCATGTCCTAATGGGCTGTATGCTTTTGGATATAACATACTAACGCCAGTGGTGGTTAACCCTGACATAGCTTCAAAATATGCATGTAAGGGATTTGTAAATGTCTGGCTAAAGGAAAATGGTAAGGCGGCGATGCCGCAAGTGATGAGCCATAGAGAAATGACCAGTATAATACTCTCTCTTCGTCTGGTTTGACCCGTAGCGCGTCGACCCCAAAAACGAAACAACCCGGACAGTATTAGCGACGTCAATAGTGTTAAAATGAATGCAAAAGTGGAATGGGGTTGCGGGTGGGTTTCGGGCGCAATAAATTCAAAATAAGCAGCTGCGCTTAAGGGAATTATTAGGGTAGCGGAAAGATAAAACAGATAATTGGATAAAAGGCGTGCAATTTCAATGATGGGGGATGGTCTATCCATGGGCAGAAAATAAGCTTTGGAGTGGTTCTATTTGTTGCGATGAACAGACGACAATTACTGTATCGTCGGGACAAAGAATGCTAGATCCGCTGCCTATCATAACTCTGCCATGATTTTCAATTACTGCGATAAGAAGGTCTTTAGGTAGTTGTTCTCCGAGCTTAGAAAGAGGAATGCCGATGAGTTTGGATGCAGGCGAGATTTTCAATTCTACGATTTTAGCTGCATCATTTGAAAGGGAAGTGACTGACAGGATCGTTTCTTGATGTAAAATTGATAAGAGTCTGTTTGCGACATTCACTCTGGCAGATGTTGCAGCGATAATACCGGCGTTTTCTAAAATGGGAACAAAAGCAGGGTGATTTGCTAGGGCAATTATTTTAGGACAACCTTCCAGATGAGCCAAAGATGCAATGAGAAAATTGGCGCCGTCGTCAGCTGTACAGCAGGCGAAAGCGTCTGCGCCAGCTACATCTTCTTCTAAAAACACTTGAGGATCTAAAATGCTTCGATTGATTATAGTTGCATCCGGTAAAATATCTGCTAATTCTCGACACCGGTATGGATCTTTTTCGACGATTCTTACCGCAACTTTTTGCTGCAGTAATAATTGAGCAAGATATAATGAAGTATAAGTTCCTCCAACTAAGATTATCGATTTAACGCATCGTTCAGATGTATCAAATAAATCAGGAAGCATATTCATAACATTTGCTTGGCCAATTAAAGTGACCTCGTCATTTGGGAGCAAATAATCATCCCCGTGTGGAATGATAATGATATCTTCTCCGTTAGATCTGCGCCGAATCAGACAAATAATGAGTTCTTCTGGAATGGGTAAAGAATGAATGGGCGTGCCTGATTGCGTCCATTGTTCGGATAACAGAATTGTTCTCATGACAACGGCCCCATGGGCAAAATGCTCGAAGGCAATATCATTGGAGTGCATGAGTAGTTTAAAAAGGTTTCGAGCCGAAAGCATTTCTGCTCCAATGAAGTGATCTACATAAAATAATCGCGGTAAGTGGACAATGGAGGTATGCAGATATTCGGGAGAACGAATGAGAGAAACTGTTTTAGGAAATCCTAAGTTTTTCGCCAGGGCGCAGGAGACTAAATTTGTTTCATCGTCATTGGTTGCGGCAACTAAAAGATCTGGTTTTTGTTCCATTAACGTTTGAAAAATGGAGAGGCTCGGTGCTGTAGCTAAAAGTGTGGCAACATCGATTTCTCGGTTTACCTGCTCTAGCACTTTTGGGTCTTTGTCGATTAAGGTAATATCATGTTCTTCTTGAGACAGAGCGGAGGCGACATAAGAGCCCATTTCCCCAGCTCCCAAAATGACAATTTTCATATCTTCATGTTATACTAGACGGCAATATGCAAAAACATCCGATTGCAACAATTGTCAATTTTTGTTCGAACGACGCGCGTTTTATAGGGGCTTGCATAGAGCAGGCAAGTGTGTTTTCATCTCAAATCATTGTCGTTCTCTGCGATCATTTTTTCGATGGAACTTTAGAAAATCGAACTTTGCTGGAAGAAATTTATCGGGCATATCCCCAATGTCTGTTTATTGAATATCCATTCATCCCCTCCGAAATACCTCGGATGATGTTCAATCAGATAACATCCGCTCAGTTCTGGCATAGTTGTTCTAGACTTCTCGCTTTGCAATATTTAGAGGCTTCTATTGAAATGGTGTTGTTTTTAGATGCAGATGAAGTTCCGGATGGGTGGCGATTTTTTCGATGGTTGAATGCCAGCGATTATCGTCAACATGTCGTATTGAAAATGGCTAATTATTGGTATTTTCGCGAACCGATTTATCAGGCGCAAAGTTGGGAAGATACAGTGGTTTTAGCTCAGGTTCGGGCGTTGAGTCCCGAGTTGCTGCTTCAGCAAGATGACCGCAAAGCGATTTATGATTTATTGCCGGGACCCAAGAGGCGTAATGTCTGTTCCTCGGACGGACAACCTATGTTTCATCATTTTAGCTGGGTGCGAACCCGTGATGAAATGGTTAAAAAAGTACGAACTTGGGGGTTGAAAAATGACCGCGATTGGATTTCGTTGATTACTCAAGAACTAGCGCACACATTTCAAGGGACGGATTTTATTCATCATTACAAGTACAATATTGTCCCCCCCCCATTCCTTATCGATTTGGAGCTCCCTCCGATTTTTTTCCCCCGATGCAAAGACGGTTATGTGATCCGAATTTCTCAGAGAGAATTTCTCGATAAGCTACAATTTAAAGAAAATATTTTACCTCATTGGATGTCGAATTTAATAAAGTTGCTTGATTTTAAGACGCCATTTAGGCGATGATAGGTGCCAATTACATGCACTGGTAGCTCAGTTGGATAGAGTACCTGGCTACGAACCAGGGGGTCAGAGGTTCAAGTCCTCTCCAGTGCATCATCTTGAAACGGATCACGGGACAATTTATGACATTGGTAGGACAGAAAGCACCGGATTTTAAAGCTAAAGCGATTATCAAGGATAAAATTTATAATGATTTCTCTCTCTATGATTATCTTGGGAAATACATCGTTTTTTTCTTTTATCCACTAGATTTTACTTTTGTCTGCCCCACTGAATTACACGCATTTCAGGAAAAAATTCAAGAGTTTGAAAAACGCAACACTCAAGTCATCGGATGCTCTATTGATAGCTGGTTTTCTCATATGGCATGGCTCAAAGTCCCTAAAGCAAAAGGTGGCATTCAGGGCATTTCTTATCCAATCGTCTCAGATATTCACAAATCCATCGCTCGCGATTACGAGGTTTTGAAGGAAGACGAAGGTATTGCTTATCGTGGGCTTTTTCTGATTGATCAAGAAGGTGTAATCCGCCATCAGCTAGTCAATGATTTGCCCCTGGGTCGGTCCGTGGATGAGGTTCTTCGTTTGATCGATGCCCTCGTTTTTCATGAAACACATGGTGAGGTCTGCCCGGCTAACTGGTCTTCCGGTGCTATTGCGATGAAACCGACGGAACAGGGGCTTGCAGAATTTTTTGCTTTGGCTCAGGCTGAGCACGTTAGATAATCATACCAGTCTTTTTGGGATGTGATTAAAAGGCTTTTGGTTGCAATACATAACTGAGAAGACGCTTCTAGTATTTTAACGCTTCCTACGCCTGGTAAACATAACGCGTGAATTTTACGTGGGAAAGCAGTTTCAAGAGTTTTTAATCCGCTAAAATAATCCAACTCACTAAACCCTTCTTCTTCCACTCTGAAGAAAATTAATTCTCTTTGAAATAGTAAAGCCTGAATAGCGAAGAAAATACCCTGACTATCTGGGGGTGGATTTCCAAATTGATCAATCAATTGAGATAAATCATTGAGGACGTGAGCTGTTCGGTATTGTCCTTTTTCAGCTTCGCCAAAAAGAGCAATTGTGTAACGCATTATTCCTCCCCTTTTCTTTCCCATAATGAGAGTGGGATTTATCTACAAGTGAGAACCGGAAATATTCACGTTCCGTTTGAAAGACACCCAAATGAGGCCTTGTTCTCTAATTGCGCGCAATTAGAGAACAAGGCCCCCAAACGAAACAAGTATAGTCAAAAAAACATTCGTTTTATATGTTATGCCATTCAGCTTAAGAGGTTAATTATGAAAATTTGGTGTATGTTTTTCGTTTTTGCAAGTGTCGTTTATGGAGATATTTCTTCATTTTTTAAACCAGCTTTAAACAAAACTGATTTTTATTTGAAGCAAGTTGATCAGGTTGATTTTATCTATATGATTAATTTAGATCAAAGACCTGAAAAATATTCTTCCTCTACAGCACAGCTGGTCCCTTACGGCATTATGCCTTACCGTTTTTCGGCGGTAAATGGATGGGAGCTGACACTTGAAAATTTAAATCAATTGGGTGTGATTTATCAAATAGGAATGCCTACAGATTTATGGGGAACCTCGTATCTGTTTGCTGACCCGCAAGGAGTTTTTCATGAAATAATGCATCAACCAGGGCGCAATTATTTTTCTCATTGTATGTCTCTTGGTGCAATAGGCATAGTTTTAAGTCATCTTTCTGTTTTACAAGACGCTTATGATTCTGGATATGAAACAATATGGGTTATGGAAGATGATATTGAGGTCATACGCAATCCACATGAGATGTCAGCTTTGATTTTGGAATTGGATAAATTGGTGGGGAAAAATGGTTGGGATTTGCTCTTTACTGATTTAGATACAAAGGCGCAAAATGGACAGTATATTGCCTGTTCTGGATATGCAAAACGTCCCAATTTTACTCCTAAAAATAAACGTGCATGTGAGGTAAGGCGTAAAATTAGTCGTCAATTGCGTAAAATTGGAGCTCGTTACGGAACCTATTCTATGATTGTCCGTAGGTCGGGAATGGAAAAGTTGCTTGATTTTTTTAAAAAACATCAAATATTTCTGCCATTTGATATGGATTTTATATTCCCAGATGGAATTAATTTATTTACGGTTTTACATGATGTAGTATCGACTCAACCTCATGCCAAATCAGATAATGGATCTCCTAATTATAAATCGAATCAACCAAACTAATTTCGGTTTCAATTTCTAATAAGCGATTGTATTTTGCAATGCGCTCTGAACGGCATAAGGATCCTGTTTTGATTTGACCGCATTGGTACGCAACGCACAAGTCAGCTATAGTAGAATCTTCGGTTTCTCCGCTTCGATGAGATATGACAGTGTTGAAGTGGTTTTCTTGGGCTAGTTTGATTGTGGCGATGGTTTCTGAAAGGGTTCCAATTTGGTTTACTTTGATCAAAATGGCATTGGCGGCTTTTCGTTCAATGCCCTTGCGTAAAAATGAAGTATTGGTGACGAAAATATCGTCTCCCACAATTTGGATTTTGTTACCGAGCTCTTTGGTCAACGTCACCCAATTATCCCAGTCATTTTGATCTAGACCATCTTCTATGGAATCAATCGGATAAAGAGAAACGAGTTTGTTTAGGTAATCGATTTGTTCGCGTGAACTGCGGTTGCGATAACGGCCATTTTCATAAAATTCAGACGCTGCTGGATCGAGAGCGATGGTGATTTGAGTTTGGGGGATGTATCCGGCTTGTTCAATGGCTTGAATGATGAGATCTAATGCTTCTTCATTCGAAGAAAGGCGTGGTGCAAAGCCGCCTTCATCGCCAACAGAGGTGGGAAGTTTTTTTGCTTTTAAAATAGTTTTTAGGGTATGAAACACTTCGGCTCCCCAGCGTAGAGCTTCACGAAAATTGGGGGCGCCGACTGGGCGAATCATAAATTCTTGAAAATCTAGGCCATTATCCGCGTGGGCGCCTCCGTTGAGAATATTCATCATCGGGCATGGCAATAAATTGGCATTGGAACCTCCGAGATACCTATATAGTGGCATGTTGCTGGACGCAGCTGCAGCTTTGGCTGCTGCTAAAGATACTCCTAATATGGCATTGGCTCCAAGGTGGCTTTTATTGGTAGTTCCATCCAGCTCTATCATAGCTGAATCGATAGCGTATTGATCAAACACAGACATGCCGAGCAGTTTTTGGTGAATGGGGCCATTGACATGCGTTACTGCTTTTTGAACGCCTTTTCCACCGTAGCGTTTTGGATCTTTATCTCGCAATTCTACAGCTTCATGTTCTCCGGTAGAGGCTCCTGATGGAACTGCTGCTTTACCGACATGTCCTGAGGTGGTTGTTACAGTTGCGAGCAAGGTGGGATTCCCTCGAGAATCGAGGATTTCAAGAGCTTTGCAAGAAACAATGTTATCCATCTGTTACATCCATTTTGCGTTTTGTCCAATTGTCCATGCCCCCTCTTACTTCATCCAGGAGAGTGGCATAAGATTCGTAGCGAAGACGTGGAAGTGTGCCTTCTTCAAGAGCTTTCAAGACGGCGCATTGAGGTTCTGTCGTATGAGTGCAATCTGCAAATTTACAATGTTGCGCGTATTGTGCTATGTCGTGAAAATGGCTGCTAATTTCGGAGCGTTCAAGTTGCCAAATGCCAAAACTTCGCACTCCGGGCGTGTCTACGCAGTATCCGCCTCCGGGCAGAGGGAGCAATTCTGCTGCGGTTGTAGTATGGCTCCCTTTACTTGTTTTTATGGAGAGATCTCCAGTGCGGCGCTCAAAACCGAATGCAGTATTGAGCAAAGACGATTTTCCGACTCCGGATTGACCGGCGATAACGGAGATTTTATTTTTCATAATCGATCGGATGGCTTCTATGCCGGCTTGAGTCTGTATGCTTGCAGAAAGAATGGGAAATCCAAGAGGTTCATAGGCTGCGAGCAATTCTTCATAACGTTTGTGCTCGTCTGGATATTCATGGAGCAAATCCACTTTGTTTATGACGATAATTGGATGTATGCGACCTTTTTCTGCGGCGATGAGATAACGGTCCAGTAGGGCCGGTTTTAGAGGTGGTTCTACTACTGAAATGACAATGAGGACTTGATCGACATTGGCTGCGATGAGCTGCTCTTTTTGACCGCTGATATCGGTTCTGGCAAGCGCTGAAAATCGCGGTTCAATATGCACTACGACGCCTTCATCGATAGATGCGGGTTCGAAACGAACAAAATCTCCTACTGCTATTAAATTCCGCGTTTGTATTTTTTCTTTTTTTAAAAGTCCTTTGAGCGAGCATAAATAGCGTTTATCCCCCTCGTCGACCCAAATGCCTTCTCCGGTAATAGCTGCTACTTGGCCTCGAGGAAGATCGGTATCTTTGAGCGTTTTAGGTGATAGTTTGGCTTGGTCGCTTTTTTTGAATTTAGAGCGATCTGTCTGTTGTAGGTGTTTGCGTTCTTTGCGGAATTGTTTGCGGTCTTTTGAGTGAAATTCTTCTTCTGTTTCGTAGGGATCGCTCATGATTTATGCCCCATTAAATAAAGTAATATAGCGCCTGAGACGGCGACGTTTAGCGATTCTACGCCATTGTGCATGGGAATCTCAATTTTTTGCCCCCATTTTTCTACCATTGAAGAGGGACCTGAGCCTTCATTGCTTAGGACTAGAGCGGAGGAAGAGGGCCATGCAACGTTTTCTACGTTAGTGCCTCCGAGGTCAGCGATAAATGGTGTAAGGTGGGATTTTCTGCAAATTTCTTGAATTTCTGGCAACGAAAGATGCGCAAAGGGTAGAAAAAAAAGAGCTCCTTTGGATGCTCGAAGAGCTTTGTCGTTGAATGGATCGACGGTTCCAGGGGTCATTGCGATGGCATCCCAGTTCAATGCCAGCGCTGTGCGCAGTAACGTGCCGAGGTTGCCTGGATCTGATAGTTGGTCCAAAATAAGAAGTCGGTTAAGTTTTGCGGGTAGTCCGGGTGCGGGCATGGCTGCGACAGCTACTAAACCGTCACTTGTGGAAAGCCCAGTGATTTTTTCTAATATGGGCTGTGTGACGCTATATCTTTCTTCGGCTGAAATATGAGGCTGAGGGGCGAGACTATATATCGCTTTTAAAGGTTTTTTTGAGCTAATTTCCTCGATCATTTTTTTGCCGATGAGCACAACCTCTTGACGCTGAGTCCTTATGTCCTTATCCCGTCTTAAAGAAACAAGGTCTTTAATTTTCGGATGTTGTAAGCTTGAAATTTCTTTTGATACCATGAGTATTAGTATGCCTAAAGAGCGTAAAAAGTTCACCTTTTCCGGAAATTTGGCCAGACGAATTTTGTTCATTTGTGTGGCCGTACTGATTTTACCCCTGACATTGCACTCGATTTTTCTTTATCGACAAGAAGTTTTGCTCCAAGAAAGAGATGTGAGGGCGTCTATGAAGGCTATCGGCGCTGAATTGGCTCGCGCTTTAGGTCATCAAATTGAGTTGGAATGGACAGTGCTCGATAGTGCTACACCGGCTCTGCTGAATCAGCTTCGGGTAGAATCTTGGACCGCACCTGCCAATGCTAGGTTGCATTTTGCTTTAGTTTCCGGATCTGATTTATTAGTGGGAAAACGAGAAGAAGCTCGAGTCGCCAAGGTTTTTCGACACCCCTTATCTCAAATTTTATTGATTCAAGACCCTCCTTTCCCGATCGATGTGGGGCTGGCGGGGACTTTGCCTCGAAATGAACAATGGATCGAACAATTTTCCATTGGTGAAACTCAGTTGCAATTGGAGGTTGGCACCTCTTCGGAGCGTATTGCAAATCTGCAATGCAAATGGCTGTTATTGCGGGTGGGGTTATTTTTATTTTTACTGATCTTTGTAGGCGGAACAATTATTTGGTGGCTGTATCGCAAATTAACTAGTCCTTTAAATGCTTTGCAATTGACTATGGAAAGGGTTGCAGAGGGGGCTGTTCATAGTCGTTATGTGCCAAAATGGTTGGGTTTTGAGATCAATGATATTGGCGAAAAATTCAACGAAACTTTGGATTTAGTATTAGAGCACCAAGCAGAGGCTCAACGTGAACGTTCTAAGCGAGAACAAATGGCGTTCGAACTAAAAATAGGCAGAGAAATTCAAGCGAGTTTATTCCCTAGTCATATCGAGCCTTTTGCCGGCGTGCATATTTCTGCTGCTTATCTGCCAGCCAAAGAGGTTGGCGGCGATTTTTATGATGTATTTCCAATGTCTAAAGACTCTCGTTTGATCGCAATCGGCGATGTCTCTGATAAAGGAATTTCGGCGTGTTTATACTCGTTGGGATTGCGCAGTACGTTGCGCGCTTGCGCTCGGTCTGATTGCAATCTTTTGGACATTGCAAGGCAGGCCAATGATTTGTTTTTGCTTGACGTTCAGGAAAGCGGTTTTTTTGCAACTCTATGGCTTGCTGTTTTGAACAATGAAAAACTACAATATGTGAGCTTTGGCCATCCGCCTGCTCTTTTAAAAAGAAATGGCGAAATTTTAGAGTTGTCAACTCATGGTTCAGCATTTGGTTTAATGGAACAGCGGGAATTTAAGATTGGCGAAATTGAGTTGTTAGATGGCGATGTAATGCTGCTTTACACCGATGGCGCGATTGAAGCGCATGACGCGAATCAGACATTATTTGGGATGGAAAGATTAAAACAAACTTTGCAGTCTGCATCGAGCGCTTCTGCCGTGCTAAAAGAGCTTGTTTTTTTTAGTCAAAATACACCTCAACATGATGATATTGCACTTCTTTTTTTGCAAAAATAAATTGCGAAAAAAAAACACTTGTTGCAATTAGAGAATTATTGCCACAAGGAGGAATTATGGCAGTTCGTAAAAGAAAAAAAGCTCACACAGCCCGCAAGGCTCACAAAAAGGCGCACAAAAAAGCGCATAAAAAGGCGCACAAAAAAGCTCACAAAAAGGCTCATAAAAAAGTTCGCAAAACAACTGTAAAACGCAAAACTCGCCGCAGAAAACATGCTGCCAAGGCGAGTGCATCTGCCGCAGCTGTTCAAGTGCAGCAAGCTGAATAATTGAATCCTCGTCTAGGGACTGTCTTCCAGGGCTTCTCAGACGAGGATTTTTTTTCTTGATTCCATTTGGTGTGGTCGCGTAGCATTTTTCCCCTATGCGATTTATTTTTTGTATTTTTATACTATCCCCTGTTTTGGTGATATCTGAGGAACTATTTGTTCCGACAACAGAAGGTGATCCCTCTTCTTTAATTGAGGGACGTATCCACGCCGTGACTGGCAGGCTTGCAATCGTTGAAGATGATTTAGTGATTCAAGGAGTCGAGCCGATCCGTATTTCGCGCACATACCTTGATAAAGGAACCGGTGAATGGCGGTTTTGCGTGGATTTTGCACAAATCCACGATACAGATAAGGACTATCGATGGCAAATTTTAGAAAAAGATCGTTGTCCAATGATATACAAAAGGGTCGACACAGTTGAAATTCAGGGAAAAAAGTGGAGTCGATGCGAGTTGTCGTCTCAGCAATATGGGTTTTCCAATACTGCTCGTGGCGAAATTTCGAGCCGGACGAATGTGCAAAATAGTCGAATCTTTATCGATGAAAAATTCAAAAATATGATTGTGCATGCACCAGATGGAACGGTGCGGACCTATAAAAAGATTCGTTCGCGAGATCGGGAATATCAATTGCTTTCTGAGCATTTATCTAATGGTAATTGGATTTTGTATGAATATAAAGAAATCAAAATACATGACGATGAAATTAGAGTGATTCTCTCCTCTATTCGCACGACCAATCCGGCTCAGGATAAGGTTTTTGCTCGAGCGGAATTTCTTTATGAAGATCCTAAAGGGAAAAATAAGCATTTTTATATTGCGGGCAGCGATGGCCAGGTAGTGGAATACCATTTTGAGCGCAATACACAAGGCCGCCTAATTGGTAATTTGTATCAGGCGCTTTCTTCGGCTGCTCCAGATCGTACTTTTAGGTATTTGGACTATCATAATAGTTATGCTGAGTACAAAAAAGGGTATAAAGGGATTGAACAAAAACGACTCAATGAAATTTGGCTGCCCGATAATCGCAAATGTACTTGGACGTTTTATAAACGCGAATATGAAGAAGTCAATGGAGAACGGATTCATATGGGGCGTGATGATTGGCGTGAAGGAATCATGTACAATGATCCTCGAAGAGATCGCGTTAAGACTGTGTCTATGACGCGTGGCACAAATCCAACGCCGCAGCTTGCCTATTCTTTTGTTTATGAGATATCCCCCATGTTCCGCGAAGTGCTCAAATCTTCTGTGTATGATGCAGAAGGCGGCCGGGTTGATTATCATTCTGATAGATTGAATAAAATAGTGAAAATCGAACGTTTTGCGAAAGATGGCAGCTGTGTCGGAGGTGAACAATTTATTTGGTCTTCAGATGTAGTTAGCAGGCTTGAGATAAAAGTCGATTTAGATCGCGATTTAAAACCTGTCACAGTGACCCGCTATACCTATGATGCCAGGGGCAATGTCATCGAAAAAAAAATCAGCGGTAATTTTTCAGGAAAAGGCGCTGCGATTAGGGTCAATGAGTATGGTCGTCCTCTAGATACAAAATGCGAGAGTTATTCAAGAAAATTTCGTTATTCAGTTTCGGAACCTAACCTGTTATTGGAAGAATTCCACGACACAGGACTTCACATCGTATATGACTATTTGGATGGGACGGATTTATTGATTTCTCAGTTGACCTATGATGGCGAACAGCTCATGGCTAGGCATTTTTGGGAGTATAATAAGGACCATGTCTTAATATGTGAAATTGAAGATGATGGAAGTTCGGATAGAAAAGATAATTTAACCGGTGTTCAAGTTCGAAAAATCCGCTCGATACAACCTTTAACCACCGGCGCTTATCTTGGGATGCCTCATGTCGTGGAAGAAAAATTTTGGGATGGTCATCAAGAAAAATTGCTCAAGAAAATGGTGTTTACTTACGCAACCGGGGGCAAAATTGCTAAAAAAGAGATTTTTGACGCAAATGGACAACATCGATTTTCATTGTGCTTTGAATATGATGAAAAAGGGAGATTGATTGAAAGAACAAACCCTTTAGGACAAACAGAAATCATGCGCTACGATGCGTGTGGAAATCGAACTTATGCGCGCGATTTTTCTGGACGCATTGAAATGATGTCGACTTACGATTTTACCAATAGCCTCATAAAAGAAGTAGCTCAAGGCGATGGCGTGCATTCGCGTAGTTTTCAGTATGACCGTGTAGGAAATATGGTCTCTGAAGTGGATGTGCGAGGTCATGAAACGCTCCATAGTTACGATGCAAAAGGCCGATGCATTCGAACGGCATTTATGGCTGATGGAATGATGGGTACAGTCGAACGTGAACTCGATCATGCAAATCGCCCTGTAAGTTCTATTGATGCAGAAGGCAATACGACATTGACTTGTTATAATGCCTATGGAAAACCAATTTCGATTGTTTACGCAGATCGCTCTGTTGAAACCTACCAATATTATTTAAACGGCGATTTGAAAATTCATATTCGCCCCGGTGAAGTCTCTACTGAATATGAGTATGATGGGCTAGGTAGAACACTGAAAAAAACAATCCGTGGACGTGGGGTTCCCTTGGCTAAAGAGCTGTTTGTTTATCAAGGGGCCTTGTTAATGTCTCATACTAATCTTGAAGGTCATACGACTATTTACAAATACGATGGTGCGGGACGAAAAATCCAAGAGGAGTTAGACGGCGAGGTAATTCGGTTTTACTATGATGAATTAGGCCGCATGTATCGCGAGGAAAGAGGCGATGTCGCTTATGTGAAAAAATTTGATCTTATGGATCGCACAGTACAAGAATGCACGGAATTGGTTCAGGGGGAAGTGCTTCGTAAAACGGCCTATGACTACGATTCTGCGGGCAATGTAAAATCCGTTATTCGATCTGTAGGAGGAATGCAATCAGTAGAGCAGCGATGTTATGATTCTTGGAAGCGTTTGATTTCTCAAACTGATCCTTTAGGCTATCAACAGACAACTCAATATTTTGACTTTTTTCAAAATGATCTGGGACAAAAGGTGTTGCAAACAGTTTTGACCGATCCTATGGGATTAAAACGCATTGACACCTTTGACCCTAAGGGAAGAGTTGCTAAAATTGAAATGGTTAAAAATGGCGTTTTATCGACAGAAGAAAGACGATATAATCGCAATGATAAGATCATTTTAAAAACCTGCGCTATTCCTGCTAAAAAAATGACTGTTGAATGGGTTTATGATTCTATGGGGCGCATTCTGCGGTTAATTGAAGATCAAGACAAGGTTACCACGTATGATTACACCCTTTCTGGAAAGATCTCATCCGTTGTAAAGCCTAATGGAGTGACGCTTTATTATTGGTATGATTCTCTGGATTTTCCTATTCGAGTGAGCTCGTCTGATTCCACTGTCGACCATACAATGTGGTATGATCTTATGGGACGGATGGTTCGTGCTGACGGATTGTTGCGCACTTTTGATGCAAAAGGGCGGGTTACGATGGAAATGTTCCCCCATAGTCTGACAGTTTATAATAAATATGATGCTAACGGACGCCGCGTTGAGTTTTCTATTCCTCGCGCCGATTGCGTATTGCACTATCAGTGGAAAGGACTCGATTTGTCTTCGGTTTCTCGTAAAACTATGAGTGGTAATGAGTTGTACACACACAAATACCTGGTGTACGATTTGAGTGGTAATGTATTAGAGGAGGCGTCTGCGATGAATTGTGGACGAATTGAGTATAACATCGATCTTCTTTCGCGCAAAACTTCTATCGAGAGCCCTACATTTTCTCAAAAAATCGCTGAGTATGATCCTGCGGGCAATATTTGTTCTATGGAGCGTCAAGATGAGTCATTCACGTATACTTACGATTCTTTGTATCAGTTGACGGCGGAACCAAAATTTCAGTATCGCTATGATGCGTTGCATAACCGAAAAGCAAAAAATAACGAGGAGTACCAGGTCAATAATCAAAACCAACTTGTTTCCCATTTTACGTATGATTGCAATGGCAATCCAGTTGATGACGGTAAGATGAGCTACAAATTTGATGCTTTAGATCGATTGATTTCCATTAGTACGCCTGAAGTAACTCAGATATTTGTTTATGATGTGCTCAATCGCTGCGTTAAAAAAATAACAACCCGAAACGCAGATGAACATGTGCAATATTTTCTTTATGACGGACAAAATGAAATAGCCTCTTTTGATCGCACATTCAATTGTCGGCAGTTACGCGTCCTGGGAGCGACTCCGCATGCAGAAATAGGTTCAGCGGTGGCTGTGGAACTAAAGGATAAACTCTACGTGCCGATTCATGATTTGCAAGGTAATGTGGCACAACTGATATCGATGAACGATGAACCGATAACCTCTTATCGCTATAGTGCATTTGGTGAGGAAGAAGTGGTCGGGCCGGCTAAAAATCCTTGGCGTTTTTCTTCAAAACGCGTCGACGATGAAACCGGGTTGGTTTATTTTGGCCGCCGCTTTTACTCTCCATCTTTAGGTCGTTGGCTAAGTCCCGATCCATCCGGGTTTGACGATGGAATGAATTTGTATCAATACGTGCACAATGCGCCATTAACCCATTGTGATGATTATGGATTGATTTCGTATCATTATCGAAATGGCTGGCAGTCTGAGCCATACTGGTCTCCGTATAGTATAGAATATGGGATTACCCATAAGACTCCGGCACATTTAGATCCAAGCGTGCATTTAAGTTTGGACCCATTGGGCATGAAAGGGTATTCGCCTCTTTACTATGTAAATGGGATTTACAATACCCCCGCAGATAGCCGCAGCGGGGCTCGCGCTTTGCTGAAAACCTTTGAAGGTAAGGCACATGTGATGTCGATGTACTCTGAGTCTTTTGGAAGAAGAAAGGATTTGATTTCTGTTTGGAATAGCATTCACGATGAGAATTATTCGAGTTTTGCTGTTCGACGCTTGAATCGAGAGATTGAGTTTCAGGCGGCCTGTTTAGATGCTCTTCAGGATCCTCGCAAAATTTTTATCTCTGCATTTAGCCGTGGTGCTGCCGATACCTATCATGCGACGAAAAATCTGGGCCCTCGAGCGAAAGATAGATTGATGATAACTGCCAATGGGCCTATTATGGTACTTCCTAACAGTTTAGGGCATAGTGTAATTAACTTAGTTTCGAAAGGCGATTGGTGTTCCTGGGTGTGCAATGGCGGTTTTGATCGTTATATGGAAGATGGCGGCCGTGAGGCAACTGTCCATATTTTACCCCGAGATACCGGTTTATTTGGTTTAAGACCTTCTCACTATTTTGAAAGTGAAACTTACCAAGATGGTATTTGCGAATTTGTTGTTCCAGAGTATCAAAAGTATGGAGGTTTGAATTGAAATATCTTTTAATTTGTTGTTTAAGTTTGATTGGATTTTCTTTTGGGATGAATGATCCTTATGAAAATGACAAAGTTATGCAAGCTGTGCAGCGTTATTCGAAAAAATTGAGAAAAGACGAAGGGATTATACTCACGCTTTATGGTATTGATTACTTTGGTAAGGATAAAAAGTATGATGGTAAGATGCATGAGCTCGCTGTAGGTTATAAGTTAGAGAAAGCCATGCAATTTGATGAAGCTAGAGCTAAGTTTTATGAAGTTTTCGACGGTTTACTCGCTTATTTAAATGACATTGAAGAAATCCGCGATGTTTTTTTTCATTATCCTCTGGGATATCAAGATCTAGATGTCGCCCTCTCTTTTGACTACCATAGCAAAGGTTATCTAAAAAAAGATGAGATTGGGTCGATTCACGTGCTGCACAACGAGATTTTGTATAAAATAGTAGAAGAAGAGGGTTCTGTAAATCCTGTGAAAAAAGAAATTGTACCGGATGTATATATCACGCAGGAGATTGCTCCTAAATATAAATATACCCGTCACGCCTTACCGGAAGAAGATAGATGCAATACAATAGAGAAAAAATAATCCAAGCGAGTTTACAGGCAGGGTGCAGCCGCGAGCAGAGTGAGCGGATTTGGGCGCTGCTACAGCAAGATGAGAGAAAAAGCAATCGCTTACTTAAGGCGGGCTATTTCTTAGGGGCGTTATTGCTTTTCATCTCTTCGATTTGGTTTTGGGAGCAAAATACTCATCTGTATGGCAAAAATGGTTTTTTTGTAATTTCTCTCCTTTATACGGTGATTTTATACGCAGTCGGAATGGCGCTAAAATCAAATGCACTTGTGCGGGAAATTTGTATTTTTCTTTCAGCTGCTTCTGCGCCTTTAGCTGTCTACTCATACTTGTGGATGAACGGCAAATGGGATGGAAGTATGCGCGAAGATTGGTTCATAGTCGAGATCATCACTTTAGTAGTTGCTGTAGGCTCTCTTTGGGCATTTCGCTTTGTCACTTTATTGCCTATAGCTTTTACGGCTCTGTGGGGGATGTGCTGGAGTGTATGGCCTTCTGCTTTACAAGAAACTTACGGCCCTTTTTCAAGCATGTTTTGCGGAATTTCCCTGTTAATGGCTGGCTACCTCGTTCATAAAAAAGGATTGGCAAGATGGACTTTTTGGAGTTATTTGTGCGGCGCTACCGCTTTGTGGAGCGGTTTGTGGCTGCAGGAAAGTTCTTCTGAATGGGCATACTCCATGCAGTGTATCGCTGCGATAGGATTTATTGTAGCAGGTGTTGTGTCTAAACGACTTGTATTTCTAGGATTCGGTTCTTTCGGGCTGATTATGTATTTGACTTCTTTATTACATAGGGTTTTCCCGAACGCTACTTTATTTCCTCTTGTATTGGCTTTGATAGGGGCTGCAATGATTGGAGCCGGATTGTTTTGGCACCGTTCATCTACACGCAACACATAAGTCCATATTGCAGATCAAAATAACTATTGCGTACAAGACTTAGGTGGATTTATTGTACCGGAAAATAAACAATCTCCAACGTTGGTTGCGTTATCAGCTCCCAAGCAGCAAGGAAAAGTAACGCAGAAATGGTGAGCTCGACCCTACAAGCCAAAGATTGTGATGAGTTCTATTTGATTGCTTTTCGTTGAGGATTGGAAAATTGAAGCCTCAGGGGCTCATCGCAATATTTGCCGTATGTTAGAACGTAGTTAAGCGTACCGCATGCCTGCGTTTATTATCTAAAGAGTAGAGATTGATGAGCGCTTGTTTCAAAATATTTTTGTTGGTGTTTATCGCTGTTTTTTACCAAACTGTCTTTGGTTATGAGCATGTGCCTGCAACACTTCAGCCAATTGGAAATTTTTCTGTTCCTACAGTTACGCAAATCGCGCCACTCATCAGCTTTGGGCAGCTGCTCGTTGGAGAAAAAACCCTCCTGCCTCAATTTGGCGGGAATTATGTAAAAATGCATCACGGCTACTTAGATGGTATGGCGCCGAATATCATTTACGGGATTCGAGATGATTTGGATGTCGCTGTGTTTATTCCCTTTACGCCAAAGAGCCGTGAGGATTCTTCTCATTCTTCCGGCGTGTTGGATATGATCGTTCAGGCAGAATACGCCTATTTTGCACAAACCTACGAAGCATCAACGGTTACGGGCTCTATCGTCGCTAATTTGCAAATTCCCACTGGTTCTGATTCGAAATACCCAAGAACGGGCAATGGCTCATGTACTTATTTTGCGGGCACCACTTTTGCTTGGCTTTCATATAATTGGTATGCATTTGCTTCTGCAGGATCAAATTTTCCCTCGCCTCATCACCATACAAAATTCGGCAATGCATACCTGTATCAATGGGGTTTTGCGCGCTATCTTGCAATTTTCAGTCCTATGGGATGGATTTTTAATCTCATGATTGAATTTGATGGAACTTATACGACAAAAGATAAGATTCACGGAACGGTAAATCACAATTCAGGAGGCAATGAAATCTTGCTTACGCCGAGCATATGGCTCTCTTCTTCGCGCGTCGTTTTACAATGGGGCATCAGTGTCCCGATTGTTCAAGATGTACATGGGAGTATGGATAAAATGCAATATCAAATTGCATATAATTTAGGACTCGCTTTGCAGTTTTAGAAAACATCTGAAATCAGGATGCTTGCAATTATTTTGTAAATAGAAGATTGTTAAATCAAAGGCAGTATAGATATGCGAGCAGAATTATTCCACCCTTTACTTGTGCATTTTCCAATTGCATTGCTAGTCGTGGCGTCTGTCGTGAGGCTTGTGCATGGGATCTTTAGAAATAATCGTTTTGCGCAAACAATCTTGGTTTTTTCTTGGATTTTGTTGTTTTTAGGTGTTGTATCTGCGTGGCTGGCTATTTTAGCTGGAGAGGTGGCAGAGAGTATTGTTAGAGCGACTCTTTGCCAACCCGATGTTCTTGACCATCATCAGCAGCTGGCTTACACCACGGCCATTATTTTTAGCTGCGCGCTAGTTGCTGATATTGGTCTGTTTTGGTTGAAACCTTCGATGTTGAAATCACTGCTTGCTGCAGTGTTGTTAGTTTTGTATCTTTCCGGAGCTGTATCGCTCGTTTTTACTGGCAGTTTTGGTGGAAGTCTTGTATATGATCAAGGCGCAGCGGTCGAAAAAAAATGCTCGGTTTCTTAAAAGGGTGTTTTTAATCATTTATTCGTTACTCTACGCAAGATCCTGGCGCATTGATTGTTCCGGAGAATGAAAAATCTCCTGTATTCGTGGTGTTGTCAGATCCGACGGTCCTATTGAATACGCCACTGTTTATTTGGGTAAATGCATACGGGGCCGGAGAGCCGGTAGGTGAAGCTGTATTGCCCGTGAAATCTACACATAGCGTGTCGGCGCTTTGAGTGATGGTCGCGGCATAGCCCGCGCTGAGCGTGCCGCTGCCGGAAAAGGTGTTGTTATTGATGTGTAAAATAGCATTGCCGGAGGAGGGCGTATAAAAAATTCCAAAAGCATTATTATTCAGATTTTCAAAAATGCAATCATTTACAGTTAAATTGGCGATAGAGATGGCACTTAAAATACCAAAGCCTGCATTGAAATTGATGAAAGTATCATTTGTCGAGGATAGCGCTGATATTGTAGAAGGGTTGTTTATGTAGATTCCGTCGCTGTTTGTAAAATCAATAAAAGTATTGTTGTCAGAGTACAATGCTGTGATCGTGCCTCCAGACGAATTGATCCCGCTGACATTAGTGCCGTTTTTTAAGGTGTTGTTTGTGAAGTTCAATGCAGCAACCTCGCCAACATTGTAAATCAAGGCTCCAAAGGAGAGGCCATCCCAAGTGGTTTTGGTGACATTTAATGTTGTAATTATGGAGCTATTATAAACAAGGTTGATGTATGGTGAACTATTTGAAAAATTGCTGGCCGCATTTAATGTGTCGATTGTTGCTAAATTAAGTATTACAGGAACTGTCACGTTGCTAACCGTATTGTTCGTTATGTTGACATTTGTAAATGTACCGCTTGTGCTTGTGTATAGGAAAATGCCGTTGCCGCCAGTGCCACCGGATGGATCGCTAATGTTTGCAATGAAATTGTTGTCCACTGTCAGATCATTTAAGGTCGTTCCGTCAAGTTCGATGAAGATGCCATTGCCATTGTTGGAATTATTGATGTTGGAAAATCCGCTAAAGCTGTTGTCGGTAATGCTAATGAGGCCGGTAGAGTTGAGCAGATAAATGCCATTGGTTGTGATGCCGGCTTGTGTGGAGAAGGTGTTTTCGTAAGTTGTCAGGTTTGAGATGGCTGTTGCATAAATTCCGCTGCCATTGTCGACTGCTGTCATAATATTAAATCCTGCAATGGTGTTGTTGGTTTGCGATGTAATGACATTGCCGCTTCCTATGGAATTGGAGATGTTTGGTGCGCTTGCTGCTAAGGGTGGAAGGGTGATCGTTCCCCATGTAGTCAGCAAGGGATGGGCGATGGAAGCGCCGAGAAACATTTGATCCGTTTGCAAAACGATTCCCTGATCCATACCGTTTGTCGTTCCGTCTCCGGGATATACATAAATTGCCTGGGTCGCAGATGAGGCGTCTTGAGCCGCTAAGAGGGTATTGAAGGGAGATTCATACGTTCCTGCGGAGTGGCTTGTATTGTTGACAAACCAAAAGACCCAAGGTTGCCCTGTAGCAGGATTGATTGCGGGCGAATGAACCTTTTTGGTGTTCACAGGAACAATTTCATTGCGATCGACTCTCTGCAACGCTCTTGTATTTAAAACCAACGCGTTTGAACAATGATCCGAGCTTGATGGAATTTCTCGTTTGCGGCCAAAAGCAAGTGTAATGCCGAGCTGGCCTTGTCCAATCCATTTGAATACATTGTCATAAGAGGCATTTCCTTCGAGCCTCACATAGTCGAAAAGATCGATTGCCATGCGCAGCTGGCCGCCCCAAGCTATTTTGCCTTTGCCTTCGAGATAATAAGGTCCTGCTGCCAAGGAAATGGGCGCGTTTTTGTAGTGATCGATGTGCACTGCAGCTTCCGCATTCCATCCCTTCAAAGCATATTCTTGTCTTTTGGAAAGGTAGGCGTAATGATCTTGAAAATAAGAAAACTGAGAAGCACCATACAAGCGGCTCGCCTTGCTTCCGACGGTGAGATAGCCGTTCAGCCGAAAATCCCACATCGCACCCAGCGTCTCTAATCCAAGCGATGCTTGATTGTAATGCCGATGATGCGTATCGCGATAATCCCAATAGCCGTTAATCCCCCACACGCGCGAAGGACCTAAGTAACGCATTCCAAAACCTGCATTGGTTGCAAATTTCCCATCGTTGAAAACATGGCCGCGCAGATCTAAAAATGGGATCCAAGCGTCGCGATATAAGTTTTCCGCAGCAAAAAAGCCTTCGAGAGTCGTGTATCCTTGGGTATAGCCAATGCCGTTTGGCTCGATATGGCGTATGGTTACGCGCCTAGGAGAAGGGCCGGTTCCGCAAAAAGAGACAGGTTTCTTTGGTTCACCCATAACCGATGAACCACTGAGCGCTAAAAAAGAGCAAACGCAAGAAGAGATGTTTCGGAGTCTATCGGATAGCATCATGCTCCTTTTAAAATTTTATATTGAAAATAAGTAATCGTTCCATTTTATGTCTAGTGTTAAAAAAACAGTCGGTATTTGTTCCAGGCCGCGTTTTTTGGTCTATAGACAGTTTTGGGTCAATTTGTTATCTGCAAAGAATAGCTTCTTAAGGAGATCGTGGTGTTTTGCAGTACCTGATTGATACTGAGTATATTAGATTTCGTATTAGATCCTCTGTGATGCATATCAGGTGGACTCTTTGTCTCTTTTTTTTCCTGTTTTACGTTCCATTAGAGGCTAAACCCAGGGGAGCTCGGATTGTTGCAGGAGAAGCTTTTCTGGAAGAAAACGGCGCTCGCACAGCTCATCACGCGATCATTGAATGGGATGCTTTTTCGATTGACGAACATGAGTTTTTTGAATTCAAACAACCCAAAAGTTCTTCCGCGGTGCTCAATCGTGTGATTGGGGGTGATGGAAGTGAGTTATTGGGGACGCTTCGCTCCAACGGCCGCGTGTATTTGATCAATCCCAACGGCGTGATGATCGGACCGAATGCGCAAATTCTTACCTCAGGATTCATCGCCTCGAGTCTCGATGTATTGGATCAAGAGTTTTTACAAGAACAAGATCTGCATTTTGAAGGAGATGCGGGATCGGTTATCAACTTGGGAACGATTCGAGCGCCGAGTGGCGATGTGGCTTTGATTGGCAAAGTTGTGCGCAATGAGGGAATGATTGAAGCGCCTGAGGGAAGTGTTTTTCTTGGATCCGGGATGGAAGTACTGCTTCAATTATCCGGAGAAGAGAGAATGTTTGTGCGCTCTGGAGCACGGATTCAGGACGCGCCTGAAGGGACGAGTTTAGAACAACTTGGACAGATTCGCGCTTTAGCCGTGGAATTAAAAGCGGGGCAAAGCCCCTATGCGCGAGCGATTCACTGTGCGGGAAAAGTCGATGCGCTGCATGTCATGAAACAGGGAGGGCGCGTGCTTCTTCGCTCAGATGGCGTGACTGCAGTGGAAGGGGAAATTTGCGCAGCGAACCGTTGTGGCAAAGGCGGCGATGTGCACGTTTTAGGCGATGAGGCAGTCTTGCTACAAGGTGCGCGGATCGATGTTTCGGGATCTGAGGGCGGAGGTACTGTTCTTATCGGCGGTGATTATCAGGGGAAAAATAGCGCGATTCCCAACGCGCGCATTACATGGATGGATCCCGATACCAATATTGCAGCGAATGCGGGAAAAAATGGCAATGGTGGTAAAGTGATTTTATGGGGCGATGAGGCTACGGTTGCTCATGGTAATATTCAGGCAGAGGGAGGAAAGTTAGGCGGCGATGGGGGGTTTGTCGAAATTTCCAGCTTAGGTCATTTTGTGCCCAACGCTGTAGTATCGACGTTAGCGCCGCTTGGAGCTAATGGACTTTTGTTCTTGGATCCATGCGCTGTGACGATCTCGTCAAGTGCAGATTCTGGAAATACGTACTCTTCCGGTGCTTATACTTTCAGCGGGTCGACTGCGACCATTAATATTGCTAATCTAATCGCGAATTTAAGCACATCCAATGTGACGGTGGATGCGACGGCGAGCGGCACTGGAACTGCTTCGATCACAGTTGCTTCGCCAATTACTGGCGCCGGTGGTGGAACGGGAGGTACGTCTTGGACCAACAATAGCCTCACTCTGAATGGAGGCAACTTGGTTCTCGTCAGCAGTGGATCGAATATCAGCTGGGCTGGTACCGGTACGTTAACACTCAATGCAGCCACTGGATATGTTGAGGTTGGTGCTAGCATCACTAATACGTCGAGCTCTACTGGATTTGCGGCATTGAATATTTCCGGAAGCCTCACTTCGAATGCGCGTGCGCCGGTGATACTACAATCCAATGGGACGATTTCTACTGTCGGAGGAAACATTACGATTACCGGCACAGCCGGTGCGACGGCAGCAGATGGCGGATTTGATACACAAGGTTATACAATTAGTACCGTAGATGGCGCGTGACCTTGCCCCCTTTTTTAGTCCAGTGCTAACTAGAGGTTCCAGTTAATTTCTCTTCCTCTTGAGCCGCCTCGTTCGGAGTCTTTCCGTTCAGGGAGCTGTGAGGACGTCGCTTATTGTACTCTT
>JAJXVT010000025.1 GCA_021781995.1 bacterium
ATGACTTGACCCAGTATTTTCATGTAGTAGAAAGTCCTGAAAAAGTCACGTTATTCAACGATCAGTTTATTGTTTGGATCATACCCAAAACGGAAGAAGAACAGCCAATTACTCATGTAATGATTGCATTAAATCATGAAGATCATCCCCAGTTGGAGACGGTTTTTGCAACTCATGGAGTTTATAATACTCCGCGTTATGTTTTAAAAGTGCTCCAACACTTTCTGGTAGATATGTTAGAAACAGAAGAAACATTGACCTCTATGGAAAAAGAACAATAGTCAAATTGTTCGGCAATCCCTTATGATTCAAATTCTCTGAAATCGAAGAAAAAATTGAGGTTAATATTAAATGCAATATTGTCCTCAATTTTTTGTTCGATTTGAGAGAGCTTTCAATTGAAGTTTTCGTAGAGTCTTTCGAACGGAACGATTATAGGCTCATGCACAAATAAACCGTTTTCGCAATTAATTTCGATATTTGATCAACGTTAATATATTTGTATTGTTTTCTCTTCGATATTGGATTTCATCCATGTATTGACGCATAAAAAGAATTCCCAGACCGCCTATCTTACGTTCGTGTAGAGTAGCCATGGGATTGAGGGAAAGTTGTTGTTCTATAGGATTGAAGGGAGGGCCTTCATCACGCAAGATTAATTCGATCACGGTGTTTTGCGGTTGTCGGAGTGAAATGCACAGCTTGCCGGCATTGTCTTTGTAAGCATGTTCGATGATATTGACAAGCGCTTCCTCGCATGCAAGTTCAATTTTACGCAGGGTTATTTCATTGCAATCCATCGTTTTGAGATGTTCTCGAATCCATGAGAGCATGGAAGGTAAAAACGATAGAGTAGCTGAGAATATCTTTTGATGTTCCAAAACACAATCATCAATGTTATAAGCCAACGTATGCCGCGCGCGATTTAGTCAACGGTTTTCATCTGCGTCAGATGAGTCGTTCTTGTAAGCCAAAACTATTTCAAGCATTGATTTTTTGGATAATACTGCGGAGTAGTTGGCTGTTACCTTTTTATGTTCTACCATTCAGATGAAATAGCGTCGACTATTTTTTGAGAAAATTTTCGATATAAAGGGCGCAAAGAGGCTTCTTGGGCTGCTTCGATCGATTCCAGTTGACCTAGGGAGAATGGCAAAACTACTGTAGTTTGGCCTGAAGTCGTTTGAAAGGTTAAATCAGGATAAGAATCTCCGTCGACATAATCATAATCGACGTCGCAGGTAATGCGGTGCGGGCCTGAGGCAATAGTGTGGTTGGGTGTATGATACAGAGTAACATCGGCACTAAGAGAGAGTCTGTCTTCGCATCCGAGTAAATTTTTATGAATTTGGTCATTGATTTTTTGTGGATCGCGGCGGTAGCCGATGCGATCTTGTTGATTGGAAAGGATATTCACTTCGAGTGTGTAAGCTGTTTGCTGCGTTAAAACACTAAAAAAACCAGAAGTATTTAGGGCAGCAATCAGTTCAGTTGTCATGTATCCATCAGTATCTCCTGAGATAAATGGAACTTGCACTGTAAGAGGGGATCCATCCGGTGTATTGACCCCCCATCGATATCCGCATGCGCAAACTAGTAGGCAGCAGGCATTAGCTATGAGTAATCTGGTCCAATTCTTCAAGTCGTTCTTGAGCTGCTTTCGCAGCTTCCGTCAAGGGGTACTTTGCAAGTACTGTGTTATAATACAGAATAGATGCGGGCATTTTTTTTGTTTTCTCAAAAAATTTCCCGGTCTCGAGTAGGTTTTGTGCAAACAATTCCTGTGTGTCGGCGTACAGTTTTTCAGCTTCGGCAATACGAGGTTCCCGAGGAAAAGCAAGCTTAAATTTACGCAAATTTAATTCTGCTAGGTCAAGATTGTCTAGGTCTAGACTTGAGTTCTGCGATTGATTGAAGTAGATGCGATTTATTTCTAGGAAACTTTGCGCCGCTAGTTCATGTTTAGGGAAACGTCTGATTACAAGGTGTAGAGTCTCAATGGCTGGCTTGTAATCTTCAAGTTCGGATTGCAGCAAGGCTTTGTGAAGAAGTGATTTTGCCGCGAGGTCGCTGTGAGGAAGGCTTGCGATGACTTCATCATAAATTTCGATTGCATCTTCTTTTGCAGGAATCCAACGGGGGAATTTATGCGATCCAAAAAGCGGTTTTTTCTTGCCGGCTCTATAAGCTTCGGCAATATCAAACTTCATTTGTAGAGCTTCTTCAAAATGTAAATGGCTGCTAGAGTGGTTAAGGTAGTTAGTGAATTCTTGGTTAGCCAATTCTAGTTGCCCTAACTGGTAGTAGGCAAAAGCTGCCTGAAAAGGGGTTTCTTGTGCAAAAGGCGTCGTTGGGTATTGTTTGCTGATGAGGTCTGCGTAATCCACGGCTGTCCACCAGTCTTGGTTGCCCATCGCTTCTTGGAGTTGTATGTTGTATTCAGTTGCTGATGGGGGGTTAGTGTCCCAAATTGGTTCCTTAGGCACTACCGCAGCTAAGGGGATGGCAAAATATAGAAGAAAATTTTTCATAGGAATTTTACCCACTTAAGTCATTCGATTGTATAATGAGGCAGATTTTCTGTGAAGCTTTGCAATTTTCCTTTGAATGCGGGATCGATTTTTACACCCCAGTCGGCGCTAATTTGAACAGACCCGATCGCTTTTGCACGAGTAAAAAATTTCAATTCAACAGGGGATTTTCCAGGATGTTCGCGCATGAGTTGTTTTAATTTTAAAATTTCACTCAATCGTGCTCGATCGGCATCTATTTGCAAAGTGACCGATGAGATGATTTCTTTCTCTTTGTCCTTTTCCTTGTCCACGGGAGGCTTTTCCTTTGCTTTCTGCCATTTAGCTTCATTTTGTCTTGCTTGGGCTTTAAGACGGTCGTATTGTTCATCAAAAAGTTTTATTTTTGCTTCATCTACCGTAGTCAGGTCATCTAAGTATCGACAGGATAAGCTTAAATTGCCACCTTTATGGTCCACTTGTAAAATGGCGTAAAGTAGTCGGTTTTCTTGCAATAATTCCCCTTGAGCCTCAAAAAGATCCGACCAAATGGGCAGTTCAAATCGCTCAAAACCATCGCTAATGGTAATAATAGCGAATTTGCGCTGACTTTTATTAGATACTTTTACTTGAACTGTATCGACGACAAATGCGGAGCGAATAATAGAGCCGTCTGAAAGTGTCTCAAATTCTTTAAATGGTACGCAGGATAGTTGGCCTAAAATGTGCTGGTAACTATCCATCGGATGCCCAGTGAGGTAAAAGGCCAAAAGCGCTTTTTCCCGCTTAAGTAAATCTGCTTTACATGTAGGTTTTAAAACGGGTGGCGGAGCTTGGAATGGTTTGTCTGATGTTTCAATCAGAGAAAAAAGATTCAAAACCCCGAGAGACGCTTCCTTTTGGTCACGAGATGCTTGATCGTACATCGCATCTAAACTTTCTCTCATCGCATCTCTGGACCAGCTAGTAAAGTCAAAACCCCCAGAATCGATGAGTAGTTCAATAGATTTTTTTCCGATTTTTGTTTTGTCTGCGCGGCATACAAAATCATACAAAGAAGTAAAGGGACCTTTTTGTTTGCGTTCAGAAATAATTTCATCGACAATGGTTTGTCCAATTCCTTTGATACCAGATAACGCAAAGCGGATTCCTGCTTTCACTGCGAAAAATGCGCTTCCTGATTGATTGACATCGGGAGCTAATATATCGATGTGCATCGATTTGGCTTCGCGAATAAATTTGGCTAATTTTGAGGTGTCATCTCGATCGCAGGTCATGAGCGAAGCCATCCACTCTTTGGGATAGTGCGCTTTAAAATAAGCCGTTACATACGATAAGTACGCGTAAGCTGCAGCGTGAGATTTATTAAAACCGTATGATGCAAATTTTTCAATTTTATCAAAAATGACTCCGGCAAGATGAGAATCAATGGCTTTTTGTGCGCAGCCTTTTACAAATTTTACTCGTTGCCGTCCCATCTCTTCTTTATCTTTTTTGCCCATGGCTCGTCGCAAGACGTCGCCTTCGCCAAGAGAATAACCAGCTAACGCGCTAGCAATTTGCATGACTTGTTCTTGGTAGACCATAACGCCGTAGGTCTCCCCAAGAATATCTTTCATGAGGGGATGGTCTATTTCGATGCTCTCCCGACCGTGTTTACGGTTGCAAAACGAAGGAATCATGTCCATCGGACCGGGGCGGTATAAAGCGCCGACGGCGATAATTTCTTCAAAGACGTCGATGTGGAGTTGTTTTGCTAAATCTTGCATACCGCTCGATTCAAGCTGGAATATACCGAGCGTTTTGCCTTGATTGAGTAGGTTGAATGTCCCGGAATCGTTTAAGGGGAGGTTGATCCAGTCGATTTTTTTTCCGGTATTGATTTCAATCATATCCACGCAAATTTGAATCGAAGTCAGTGTTTTAAGCCCCAAAAAGTCAATTTTGAGCATCCCTACGCTTTCAACAGGCTTCATCGCAAATTGTGTGACAACCATGCTGGAATCTTTAGCAGTGCAGACTGGCACATGGTTTGTAATAGCAGATCCGGAAATAATCATGCCGGCAGCGTGCGTGCTAGTATTGCGAATCGATCCTTCTGTTTTTTTTGCCATTTCTAAAATTTGACGAGCTTCTTCATCGGTTTCCATGAGTTTGCCAAGCTCAGGATCGATTTGAAATGCTTTTTCCAAAGTCATTGTAGGATCTTCAGGAACCAAAGCTGCAATCTCATTGACTTTGGCCAAAGGTACATTGAGAACTCGCCCTACATCTTTGATAGCCATTTTAGCTTTCATGGTGCCAAAAGTAATAATCTGCGCCACTTTATCTTTGCCATATTTCGCAACTACGTAATCGATGACTTCTTGTCTGCGGTCCATGCAGATGTCGACGTCAATATCGGGATACGATACTCGTTCAGGGTTGATAAAGCGCTCAAAGAACAGAGAAAATCGAAGGGGTTCAATATCTGTAATTCCGATCAGGTAAGCAATGATAGAACCTGCAGCGGAACCGCGGCCAGGCCCCATCGGAATATTGTGACTTTTAGCCCAGGCAATAAAATCGTATACGATGAGCATGTAATCGCACATGCCCTTGGATGCCAAAATATGAAATTCGTATTCAAATCTTTCATGTATCACCGTCAATGGATCTTTGCCGGGATGAATATGCGCGACTTGGGCAAGTCGTTCTGGGGTATATCGCTTTTCAATATTAGAAAGACAAAGTTCTTTCATAAAATTTTCTGCGGCACGGACGCGCTCTTCATCGGTAAAAGACGTGCCTTCAATAGACGGTGCAATGAACACTGGATAGTGCTTGGTTTTAAAATCTAAATCCCATTTGCATTTTTCGGCGATATGCTCTGATTCAGCCACTGCTTCGGGTAAATCAGCAAATAATTCTTGCATTTGTTCTGGCGATTTAAAATAAAGCTCGTGAGTGGGGTAGACGTCTCGTTTGGGGTTGGGCACTTTGGCTTTGAGATTGCCTCTTGAATCACGCTCCCAGATTTCGCAAGGCTCTCCTGATTGGATATTTAAAAGGATTTCGTGAGCTTTCCAATCAGATCGGTCGATATAATGAATGTCATTGGTCGCTACCAAACGAATATCGTATTCCTTGGATAACAGAAGTTGTTTGCGGATGATTTTTTCCTGGGCCGAGACCAAATCTCGATGTCGTTGCAGCAGCCATCCTTCTTTATCTATTCCATCCTTTATAAGCGCTTCATCGCTCATGCTATGGCGTTGGACTTCTAAATAAAAATCCTCTCCAAATAAATTGCGAAACCATGAGATTTCGGATCGCAATTCATCTTCAGCGTCCGCTAAAATTAAAGAAGCTACGAGCCCTGATGATGGACCGCTCAAGCAAATTAAGCCATCGCGGTGCTTGGCAAGGAGTTCTTTGTCTATCCGCGGTTGATAATAAAACCCTTCTAAAAAGCCAAATGAGGATAATTGGCAAAGATTTTGGTATCCTTGATTATTTTTAGCGAGTAAAACGAGGGGATAGCCATTTTGTTTTCCAGGAATTCTTTTTTTGTCTTTGCGAGATTCGGGAGCAAGCCAAATTTCGCAGCCGATAATGGGCTTAATAGCGGCGTTTTTACAAGCTTTAAAAAACTCTACAGCTCCATAGAGGTTACCTTGGTCGGTTAAGGCGATAGCACTCATGCCGTATTCTTTGGCTTTTGCAGCCAGGTCGGATACGGATGCAGTGGAATCGAGAATGGAGAATTGAGAGTGCACATTGAGGGCTGTCCAGCTCATGTGCTTTCCTCAACTGGATTGCGATCGAGGCTTTCTTTGGGATTCGCTTTAACCGACCATAGTGGTAGCATCACGAGTGCGGCAGCTGCGGCACACCCAAATAAGGTCATGAGGTATTCATTCCATCCCCAGTACTTAATGATAGCGCCTAATGGAGCGCCAGCAGCCGCGGCTCCAAGATAAGCAAAGCAACCGGCAAATCCCGTAGCTGAGGCTGCGGCCTTTTTATGCGAAAGTTCTGCCGCAGCAATGCCGATCATCATTTGTGGGCCAAAAATGCAAAATCCCAGTAAAAACAATAGCGTGCCATCGATGATCTGGTTATGGCTTGTAAATAACTGAAATCCAAGAAGCGGAAGAATAATTGCTGCTGAAAATAAGACGTTGACCGGATTGCGTTTGCCTCGAAAAATAACATCGGATACCCAACCTGCACTGAGACTTCCACAAAATCCGCCTGCTTCAAAACAAAATACGCACATGCTGGAATCGATTAAGGAATAGCCTTTGGTTTCCATGAGATAAAGCATGCTCCAATCATTCACCGCTGTTCTGATAGCATAGACAAAAAATGAAGCGATTGCCAATACCCAAATAAATTTATTTTTCAGAACATAGTCGATAAGGATTTGTCTGCCTGATAACTCTACTTCAGGCGCTGTTCGCGCAGCTTCATTAGGGTAGTCGTCGCGAAATTTTTCGATTGAAGGCAGCCCGAGAGATTCCGGGGTGTCGCGCAATCTATTCATGAGAAAAAAACCGGCGGCAATACAGAGTATTCCTGGAATGTGCAAAGCCGATCTCCAGCCCATGCTTTCAGCGCATAAAGCGACAAAGATAGGAATTACGGCCGCCCCTAAATTGTGACTTGTATTCCAAAAGCTCCACCAACGCCCTCTTTCCGACTGCGAGTACCAACTTGTTAATAGTTTTGCGCATCCAGGCCATCCCCAACCTTGAAACCAACCGTTGAGTCCCCAAAATACGGCAAATGCCCAAAGGGCGGACGACATACCGAAAAATAAATTGAATATTCCCGTAAAGATCAAGCCAATGGACATGAAATAACGCGGATTGGATCGATCGCCTAATATACCGCTAAGGAATTTGCTCGCTCCATATGTCAGGCTTAAGATGCTTGCGATTAAACCTAGTTCAAATTTGCCAAGACCCAAATCTGCTTGCAGGGCCGGCATAGCAGCGGTGAAGCTTTTACGAGTAAAGTAATAAAAAGCATAGCCCATGTACATGGAATAGAAAATCCGAATACGCCAGTATTTATATTGTTTAGCGACAACTTTTGGATCTTCAATCTCTTGGGCGTGCGGGGCCGGTCTTAAAAAATCTAGTACACTCATTGGGCCTCTGGAAGAAAAAACGGTTTTAAGCCTAAACGCTATGTAGGACTACTGTCAACCCCTATCTATAGGATCGATCTATTTTTTGTAATGGATTTTCTGGTCGAGAAAGGGTAAAATGGCGCCCATGAGTCAACTTTTTTGTCAGCATCAGATCGGTGCTTTTTTTAAACAGTGGGATGAATCGATCCCTTTGGATTTGGCGTTGAGCCACTTTTTTCGAGCCCATAAAAATTTAGGTTCGCACGATCGCCGTTATATCGGCGATTCCATTTATCAACTGGTGCGTTGGAGAAGTTTATTTGAATGTTTAGATCCCGATGGATCTATTGCAAAAAAACTGTATCTTTTAGAAAAAAAAACCATTGAAGAATGGGTTTGTGAACCACGACTGCCTCTTTGGGCGCAAAAAGGGACTAGTCCCTTTTTATTAGAGCAATTTACAGCGGCTTATGGCCGTGAGAAAGGGCTAGCTCTGCTCGATGTATGCAACGGTGCTGCCCCGATCGCAATTCGCGCTAATATAGGTAAGATTTCCCGAGATGAATTGTTCAGCCGTTTCAGCTTGCAATTTAACGTCTGGAAAGGGTCTATAGCCGATACTGCAATTATTTTTGCGAAACGAGAACCTTTATTCGCATTGCCTGAATTTAAGGAAGGATTATTTGAAATGCAAGATGAAGGAAGCCAGTTAGTCGCGTCGCTAGTCGAAGCTAAACCGGGTGATCGTGTGTTGGACTATTGCAGTGGTTCTGGCGGAAAATCTCTTGCTATTGCTCCAAAAATGCAAAAAAAAGGGGAGCTGTATTTGCATGATATTCGCGAATCGGCGCTAGACCAAGCGCGCAAACGCTTGCGACGAGCTGGCGTTCAGAATAGTCAGGTTTTGCAGCCTGGGCATCCCACTTTGCCCAAATTGTATGGAAAAATGGATTGGGTTGTGGTCGATGTGCCTTGCAGCGGCACTGGCACCTTGCGCAGAAATCCTGAAATGAAATGGAAAATAGATGCGGCGCTGGTGGATCGCCTGATCCAAGAACAACAAGAGATTGCTATGGAGGCAATCCGATATTTGAAACCTACGGGCAGGCTCGTTTATGCAACGTGCTCGATTTTACCTCAAGAAAATGAAGAACAAGTAGATTTTTTAATACGACGTGCAGGACTGGAATTAGATAAAGAGCCGTTGAAGTTGTTGCCGCAAGAAGGCAGCTGCGATGGTTTTTTTGCGGCTGTATTCAGAAAATCTAAAATGCGATAGAATTTTGCTCAATCGGAGATAGACCTATGAAATCGTTGTTTGTTTGCATTACCATATTGTCAGCCGGCTTAATGGCGGCAGAACCTCCCCTCGTCAATATGTCGGATGGCTATAAAATTGGCGTGCAAAATTCAATTTTGGCCAAAGTAAACGGCACCTCTATCTCCATGATGGATGTGAAGAAAAAAATGGATCTTTTGTTTCATCAGAATTACCCCAATCTGGTGAATTCTGGTCAAGCTCGTTATCAGTTTTATGAAGCGAGCTGGCGCCATGTTTTTAAGGAAATGGTCGATAACGAATTGATCTTGGCAGATGCTGCCGATAAGGAGATCAAGCTGACTGATGCCGAGGTGCGCGAAGAAATGGAGAATCGCTTTGGGCCGAATGTCATTAGCACCCTTGAACAAATTGGGGTCAGCTATGATGATGCGTGGAAAATGGTTCGAAATGAAATGATTGTTCGGCGTATGACGTGGTGGTTTATCCACTCGAAGGCATATGCTAAGGTGACCCCGCAAGATATTCGTCAAGCGTACCGCCAACACTTAGCAGAGCACCCTCCGTACACAGATTGGCGTTATCGGATGTTGACTTTGCGAGGAGAGGGGTTGGAAGCGGCGTCTATAGAGTTGCATCAAAAGCTTTTAGACTTCAATCAATCTCCGGAAAGTATTCGAGAACTTCTCGATGAATTTCAAGCGTCTTATCCGCAGGTTTCGATCGTGCTTTCTAACGAACTATATGCAAAGGATGATGATTTATCGGAAGCTCATCGATCGACACTGAAAGACATGTCTGCGGGGACATACAGTAATCCTGTGCCCCAAGTGACGCGGGATCAAAAAGAAGTTGTCCGCGTATTTTATTTAGCAGCAAAAACAGATCACCCAGCTCCGACTTTTGAAGAAATTTCACCTATTTTAAAAAATGAGCTTTTGCAGAAATCGGCTGGTGAGATCTCGTATAACTACATTGACAAATTGCGTAAGCATTATCGATTTGATGCCGATCACCTAAGCGAAACATTACCTAACGATCTACATCCTTTCGCATTGCAATGAATAAAACTGAGCTCCTTACGTTTTTAAACCATATTGGAGCTCGGCCTAAAAAAGGGCTGTCGCAAAATTTTTTAATCGATCAGCATATATTGCACAAAATAGTTCAGCTTGCCGATGTTGGTTCTCAAGATTTTATCCTAGAAGTGGGGCCGGGTCCTGGCGCTCTAACTCAACAGTTGCTTAAGACAGGAGCTCATGTCGTAGCAGTTGAAAAAGACGCGTTATTTGCAGAACATTTAATGCGATTGCAAACGGCAGATCAACGACTCGAAGTCGTGTCGGCTGATTTTTTAAAGTGGCGATTGCCGCAATCATCGCATAAATGGAAAGTGGTAGCCAATCTTCCGTACAATATTACTACACCGATTCTAGAAAAGATTTGCATGCACGCAAATTGTTTTCATTCCATTACAATCATGGTGCAAAAAGAAGTAGCGGATCGCATTTGCGCTAAACCGAAAACGAAGGCGTTTGGTTCATTGACTCTTTTTTTGCAATTCTATATGCGCTATATCGATTCATTTTTAGTTCTGCCTCATTGTTTTTTTCCAGCGCCAACAGTGGATTCAACAGTGCTAAGATTGGATATGAGAGCGCCTCCTGCTGTTGATCCGGTGCCTTTGTTTCAAATCATTCATAAAACTTATCAGCAAAGACGCAAAATGATCGCTACTACACTGCGTCCAAGTTTTCCGAACATTGTAAAGGTATTGACTGACTCAAATATCTCTCCAATGGCCCGCCCCGAAGAATTGTCGTTAAATGATTGGATTCGATTATTCGATGTGCTCGTACTCAAGCATGCCTAAAAGTTCGATTAAATAGTCGATTTCTATCGACCATCGAATGAGATGGCTTTCTTGCGGTCGGTGAATATATTCTTGATGGAGTTTTCGAAGTAGATCCATATAGGGGAACGGAATCCATTCTGTGTTAGGGTGTTGCGTGAGGTAATATCCAAGAGTGTATTCCTCCCCCTCGGGATAATTTTGGATCGCTCGAAACAAAGATCGGAAAGCAATGGCAAAGTCGCTAGCTCTTCGAAAAGAAAAATTGTCTTCAATAACCAGATTCCAAATTCGAGATAAAGAGTGCAAAAAATCAATATCTTGACTGCAGTCGATCTCTTTGAGCTGATCAAGAATCTGATGCAACTGAATTAAGTGATCTCGAATTGTTTTGATTTCCTCTGTAGCAATCAGGGGTCTTTGTTTTTTGGAAAAAAAATCGATAATCTTTTCCATGAGCAGTAAAATATACCCCCCAAGCCATGATTGAGTAGGTTTTGATGGCGCAACCGGCTCTTCATCACCTTGTTTATCTTTTTTGATTTCCTTTATTTTCTCCACGCCTTCGACTTTATATTCTTTGTATGGGTCAGGAGGTTGAATATTAGATGGAGTATTCATATAATTGCCTATTCACCTTGGTATAGTATAATATGGGGCAAGAAGCAACAAAATCCTAGTATGGAAAGGCGAGAGGTATGCATTTTATTCGAACAGCGGCAATTGTTTTAGCGCGTTTTTTATTAAGCGCTATTTTTTTGACCTCGGCAGTTAACCGATTGTTTCATTGGCATGAAACAGAAAAAATTGTAACAAATATTTTATGCGATTGGCAAACTTATGTGGGCTTTTCTAGTGTGATGCAAAAATGTTTTGTCGTATTAACGCCTTGGACACCACTCTTATTGATTGTTGCCACTTTATTAGAATTGATTGGAGGACTGTTTCTTCTTGTGGGAACCAGAGAAAAATTAGGTGCTGGATTATTGATTTCTTTTTTAATTCCTTCCACACTATTTATGCATCAATTTTGGTTTTTAGATGGTCCTGATAAGCCAATGGAACAAATAATGTTTTTAAAAAATATGGCGATTTTAGGAGGACTTATTATGGTCGTTCTTCACGGTGCTCAAACCTCAGGAAGAGATGAAGATGGATTCAACAGCGGCTCGCATCAATATTAAGCATTTTCAGCTCCTTACGAGCTGGGCTCTTATGGCCTTTGCATTGCCTGTTTGGAGTCTTTGGTGTTCCGTTGCCGCTGCGGCTGTTGGTTTGGCTTTATTTTGGCACGCAAGTTTTTCATTCCCGCGTCCATTTTGGATAGCTGTTTGGTGGTTTTTTGCTGTCCAGCTAGTCCAAATTCATTGGTTGGCCTCGAGTGAATATATGGGGTTAGGCATTTATGCGGTATATATCGGCTTAGCGTTGGCTATCGGCGTGCAATTCGGTTGGCTTACTCAATTACTCCATCGCTCTGTCTCTTTTTTGAGCATCTTGGGGGCGTCTGGTTTTTGGATAATAATGGAATGGCTGCGAACACTACCGTTGACTGGTTTTACATGGAATCCTATTGGGCTAAGTCTTACCGCAACTGATTATTCAATGCAATTTGCTTCTATTTTCGGGGTATATGGTTTGTCATTTTGGGTCATTTTTACCAATGTACTAGCTTTGCGCGCTTTGCAAAAAAAAAACAGCCTAGGATTGTGGGCGGTCTGCGCTTGTTTCCCGTATTGTTTTGGATGGATGCAACTGATTTATAACGAACCGGATTTGGTATCTCAACGCCCATTATATGCTGCGTTGGTGCAAACAGATTTAAAACCTGAAGAAAAAGATTATGTAGAAGAACGATCTGCATCTTATATTATTCCGTTGAAACAGTGGGAGAACATTCTTTCGTATTTTGTGAATACAAAACAAAGCCGCTTTGATTTAATTGTCATGCCAGAAGGGACGGTGCCTTGGGCTATCAATAAAATGGGTTACTTGTATGAAGACGTTTTGCAAGTATGGATTTCGGTGTTTGGCTCTGAATCTGTTTCGGCATTACCGCCAATGCAATTGCCATTTGCGCGGCAATCTGCAAGCGGACGCTGGTGGGTTAGCAATGCATTTTGGGCGCAAGGTTTAGCGAATTATTATCGCTCTGAAATCGTCATCGGCTTGCTTAGTGCAGAACGCAAACAGACCTATAATTCAGCTTATTATTTTCGGCCGCGATCCGACTTTATCGCTCGATATGATAAACAAATATTGGTTCCATTAGGGGAATATGTCCCCCTCGAAAAATGGCAAGCATTTTCAGGTTTTGTTGCTGATCGTTTCGGTATTGGCAGCTCGTTTCAGAGCGGTAAGGAACCTAAAATATTTGAGGGCCTTTTTTCTTTAGGTATCTCGATTTGTTCGGAAGAAGCCTACAGTGATTTAATTCGCCGTATACGTCTTCTAGGAGCAGAGCTCTTTGTAAACCTTTCTAACGATGTATGGTTTCCTGAAACCACCCTCCCCGAGCAACATTATTTACATAGTAAAATAAGGGCAGCAGAAAATGGAGTATGCGTGTTACGAGCATGCAATAAAGGAGTCACGGGAGTTATTGATTGTTTTGGGAGAGAGTTGGCTCGATTAGACAAGGACAGTGGCGTTTTAGTTGTACAACTGCCTGTCGCGACGTTTTCGACGCCTTATGTGTTTTGGGGGGATATTCCTATGTTGTTGTTCAGCTTTATCTTGACTCCTCTATGGCTTTTTGTCACTTTCAAGAAGAAAAAGTTGCTCTAATATAGGCGGCTGGATTACCTTCTTTGGAAGTTTTAGGCGGATATGAAAAAGCAAACCACATTGAGTAGAGCGATTTTATTTAGCGGGCTTGGATTATTTACTGGCGAACCAGCGTCCATTCGATTATTACCAGCCCCTGCCGGGTCGGGAATATGTTTTCAACGCATCGATCTCCCCGGGTTGCCTGAAATTCCAGCACAACTTGAATACATTCGTCAAACTCCTCGATGCACTTTGCTTTCTCGAGGAGATGCTTCCATTCAGCTTGTTGAGCATTTATTATCAGCTATTTCGGGAATGGGCATTGATAATGTGCGAATTGAGGTGGCTGGAGCTGAGATTCCCGCTGGCGATGGCAGTGCTTATGATTTTGTAAAATTAATTGAAAAAGCCGGGATCGAAGAACTAGAAGAGCCGCGGCGTGTTTTTGAAATCCAGGAACCTTTATTTTGGTCGGAAGGAGAAACTCATCTTGTAGCTCTCCCAGCTGATGATTTTAAAATTAGTTATACATTGCACTATCCGCAATCGCCTCTCATCGGCTCGCAGTACTTTTCTTGCACCGTTACCCCCGCATTGTATCGTTCCGAATTGGCTTCATGCCGAACGTTTTCACTGTATGAAGAAATTGCCCCATTTATTGAAAAAGGAATCATTCGAGGCGGAGGCCTTGAAATGCCGTGGTAGTTCAAGGGCATCGAATTTTAAATCCAGGGGGAATTCGATTTCCCAATGAAATGGTACGACACAAAGTACTGGATTTGATTGGTGACTTAACATTATTAGGACAAACGATCCAAGGCCATATTATCGCAATTCGATCAGGCCATGCGAGCAATGCTGCATTTGCTCGGATATTAAAACATTCGATGCTTCAGCAAATGGATCAAGACCGCAAACTTCAGCATTGTGAAAAACTGCGTATTTTGCCTCCTCTTGATGGAATCTCTCCATTTTGGGGGCATGTTAATGCTGATTCAATGGAGAAAAAATAAATGGCACCTCACTCGGTAGATCGCTCTTATGTTCTGTCAGCGCGAGAAGTCGCAGCTATTTTGCCGCATCGTTACCCGTTTTTATTGGTCGATCGGGTGATCCATTTAGACTTGGAAGCAAGTGAGATCATTGCACAGAAAAATGTCACCGGCAATGAACCCTTTTTTCAAGGTCATTTTCCAGGCGCGCCTATTATGCCTGGTGTTTTAATCCTGGAAGCCTTAGCCCAAGCTGGAGGTATTTTAGTCCATCAAAAAGGATACACAAAAAAAATCGCTGTTTTGTTGAATATAACGGGAGCTAAATTTCGCAAACCTGTTACGCCCGGAGATGTCTTGCATTTACATGCTACTGCACTGCATATTAGCAACAATGGCGGTAAAGTCAAAGCCAAGGCAATGATAGGTCAACAAACTGCTGCGGAAGCAGAAATTAGTTTCGCCCTGGTAGATAAAGAGCAATTATAACCCAGCAACGAGAATTGAACCCATGACAAATAATATTCATCATCTAGCCGTTGTTGAGGCCGGCGCCAAAATTGGCAAAAATGTGACCATCGAACCATTTGCGGTAATAAAAGCACATGTTACATTAGAAGATAATGTAGTTGTGAAATCGCACGCTTATATTGATGGGAATACAACAATTGGCGAAGGAACAGTCATCTGGCCTGGCGCTAGTATCGGTACCAAACCTCAAGATTTGAAATTTCGTGGAGAAACCACTTATGTCAAGATTGGCAAAAGATGCGATATTCGAGAATATGTCACTATCAATTCTTCCTGTCAAGAAGGGTCTGTTGTTCGGATTGGAGACGATTGTTTAATTATGGCTTATTGCCACGTCGCGCATAATTGCGAAGTGGGAAATCGAGTGATTATGTCCAATGGCGCCATGCTGGCAGGGCATGTGATTGTAGAAGATTTCGCCATCATTGGTGGACTTACACCTGTACACCAATTTTCTCGTATAGGCACACATGCGATGGTTGGCGGATTTAGCCGTGTTCCTCAAGATATCCCTCCCTACACAATCGGAGGCGGGTTTCCTTACAAATTTGGAGGTATAAACGTCATTGGGTTAAAAAGGCATAAATTTCCATTAGATGTGCGTTCGGCCCTTTCAAAAGCCTTTAAAATTACTTATCGAAGCGGACTGCGTCTGGAAGATGCTTTGACGCAAATCGAGCGCGAGCTTGCACCGGTTCCTGAAATTCAGCATTGGATAGATTTTTGTCGTTCATCCAAACGCGGATTAGTAGGTCTTGAAGGAATTACAGTATCAGACGATTTAAAAGACAATGGGCAAATCGACGAGTGAAAATTTTATTTTTTGGCACTCCCGTATTTGCTGCGGAATTGTTAACTTCGCTCATCGATCAACAAATGGAAATCGTAGGTGTTGTCACTCAACCCGATCGGCCAAAGGGTAGGTCTTTAGCGCTTACTTCGTCTCCAGTTAAAACAGTTGCTGTTGCGCGATTGCCGCAAATACCTGTCTTTCAGCCCGAAAAAGCATCGGATCTAGCATTTTTAGAACAGATTCGGGCTCTTGCAGCCGATCTGTATGTCGTCGTAGCCTTTGGTCAAATTTTGCCTCAAAAATTATTAGATATTCCTGCCTTAGGGGCAATTAATGTACATGCGAGTTTGTTGCCAAAGTATCGAGGAGCTGCTCCGATTCATCGATGCTTAATGAATGGTGATCGACAGACCGGCATCGCTATTCAAAAGATGGTGAAAAAACTCGATGCTGGCGATGTAATTGCAGAAGAAGCAATTCCTATTGATCCAGAGATGACATTTGGAGAATTAGAACAGGCTTTATGCCACCTTTCAAAATCTCTTTTAACACGCGTATTGCAGCTGTATGAAAAAAATGGAATTCCTCAAGCTGTGGCACAAAATGAACAATTCGTTACTTATGCAGCCAAAATTGAACCAGAAGAAGGTCAGATAGATTGGTCCCAAAGCGCTGAAAAATTGCATAATCTAATTCGTGCTTTTTCTCCGCGTCCTGGAGCCTGGGCTTATATTGAGATGGGTGGAGTGCAAAAGAGAATTAAAATTTACCGTTCTAAAATCGAAACAGTAATGGGTAAGCCTGGAGATATTTTAGAGCTCAAAAATTTAACTGTAGCCTGCGGCAAGGGAGCATTGATTTTATTGGAAATTCAACCTGAAGGGAAACCGCGAATGAAGGCTTCAGACTGGGTTCGAGGTCTTAAAGAAAATTTTATTTTTGTCTCTTCTCAAAAAAGGGAGAGCCAGGTATCCTAACCTTTTCAATTAGTGGGAAATGAACTATGGCAGTGCGCGCCGCTCAAAACTTTGTTTTGTATAAAGATTCTGATAACATGTATTGGATGCAGCAGGAACCTAAGTCTGTGATGCAACGTATTTCTGCCTATGCGCAAAGTGGATCTGGATATTTTCGGATTCCAAAAACCATTTCGTTAGCATTGCAATGGTTGGCTGAGTGTGTGCCCAATACCCGTGTCGCAGCTGCAATCGAACCAAGAGCTCAGATCGTCGGCAATTGGGCTAATGGTTTAGCGTTTGTGCGAACGATTGATTTGAGCTGTAATTATGCGGGAAAAATTACGGCCCTGACCAGCGATCCTAGCGCTGACAATGCTATGAGTGCGCTGGGAGCAACTGCTGATTTAGTCGCAAGCGCAGCATATACTACGAGTGCGTTTTGTTTTGCAAAACAATGTCTGGAAATTGGAAACATCTGCAGCCTTGCAAGTGATACTGTCGATTTAATTGGTTCTTCAACGAAACTTAGTACTGCAATGCATCGTAGGGCTAGGGCAAATTGTGAAGAATCGTTTCGACAAATGACGCATGAAGAAGCGGTGTTGCGCGTATTGCAAGTGGCAAAAGCTGTGACGGCAGTGGTTGGTGGTATTTTTTCTGTTTTGGTTATGATCTTAGGGCGACATGTTGTTTCCCCTTTCGTCGCTGTGACAACCTCCTTGATCACATCGATTTTAGCATTAACTGCTCAGGCACAAGAAGATAGCTTGAGTTGGAAATATATCGGGCCATTGCCAGCTACGCTGGTTCTAGCGTAGAATTGGTGTGTGAATGACGGCGAATAAGTCTGCCTTAATGTCAGAATGGGTACTGACTTTAGGGTTAGGCGCTGTGATGTTTGCGTTGATTGTCATAGCTAAAATTCAGTCCTCGTTACTGCCTTCATGTGATATATTGCAATCTGTTTTAGTGAACGTAGAGATCCTTGGAGCCGTTCGAAACCCGGGGATCCATTCATTCAATCGAGGGACCCCGTTAAAAGAATTTATCACACGCGCCAAACCCTTGCCTAGAGCGGATCTTTCAGAAATTGATCTCGATCAACCAATATTAGAAGATGTAGTGGTAGAGATTAAAATACCCGTTAACTTTACAGTTGAAATTTTAGGAGCGCTAAAGCACCCGGGCACCTACGTAGTCCCGATAGGAACTCGTGTGTGCGATCTTAAGAAATTTATTGTTATACACCCAGACGTAGACCATAAATTTTTGAAAAGTCAGAAGAAAATTAAAAATAGAGAAAGCGTTATCATTCCATTCGACAAAAAGGCATGACTTGCAGTATTCTTTAACTCCAAACTAAACGAAGGAGTGCAGTATGGTATCAGCAGTAGGTCCTTTGGCAACTGCGGAATCTTTGTCCGGTCAGGCAAAATTTATTTCATCTTTTATTGGCTTGTCCAATAACATTATTAAACTTTTGACTGCAGTTAATAAACAAGTGACGAATTTGCTCTCCCCAGAAATATCGATTGCATTGGGTGGTGTGCAAACGACCTACATAGCGCCAGTTCGCGGAGTTTTGTCCGCTGCTAATATCGTCACCGCTACAGGAGCTCTAGCCCGCGTCAAACCGGGAAAGGTCGCCCTCATTGCGGCTGCAAGCGATTTAATCGCTTCAGTTGCCGCTACGATATCAGCATTTGCAACGAATAAGATTTTATCTAATCGAGCAAGTCAAGTTGCGTTATTGGTCAGGACAGGTTCTAACACAGTGGCATTGGGTGATGCGATCATGAAAACATCACGACCAAACTCCGCAAAAGCAGCTTCTTCAGATCAATTACAGTTGAGTAATTTGAAAATTGCTAAATTAGCCTTGGGCATTATAGGAAGCCTAGGGGCTATTGCGACTTTAATCGTATCGGTGCCTGTTTGGTTGGGTATCAGCAGTTTAGCATTGACAGTCGCTTCAGGTGTGATTGGGGTTGTGCATGATTGGAAAAAAGAAAGCTTGAAATTGTTGGAGCAGAACCAATAGGTAGTTTTTTCGAGAGAAAGTGAACGCCCTATTTTTGGGGTGCATGATAATATAGTTGCAAAAAAAAGCGGTGGTACAGTATAATCCACCGCTGGATATTTAAGAATCCTCGTTCGTAAGAGCGAATCCCGAACAGCACCCTCCAAGTGGGTGCGACGCATGCCACCCCTGGCGGGGTTAAGCGCGGTAAGTGAAGAAAGTAGTTGAGTTCAAATGTCTTGAACTAGTATGCTCTTTGCTTCGTCTTTTGAGAGTTGAGGTCGTGTGGCCTAGACTCCTCGTGAGAGCGCTCACCTGTCAGCGGTATGCGAAACGGGCTTGCGTATCTGAAGATTGAAAAAAATGAGATAAGGAATACGTATGTCGCTGACATTGATTGGCCAGAAGAAAGGGATGGCGCAAGTCTTCGATAAGAACGGAAAGCTCGTGGTATGTACAGTCGTACTTGCTGAGCCCAACACCGTTCTTCAGATTAAGCGCAAGGAAACACACGGCTATAACGGCGTCCAATTGGGCGGCGTTCGGATGACGAAATCGCAGGCTGATCGAGCTCACAAGCCGATCAAAGGTCACTTTGCAAAAGTAGGCGTGGAGCCATGCCGAGTGATTCGAGAGTCGCGAATTGAAGAAGTGGATCAATACCAAGTTGGTCAGCAAATCGATGCAAGCCATTTTGAAGGCGCTTCATTTGTTGATATTGAAGGTGTTTCGAAGGGTAAAGGTTTTCAGGGCGTGATGAAGCTTTTTAACATGGCAGGCGGCCCTGGTGCACACGGCTCTGGCTTTCACCGTCACATGGGATCTACCGGTATGAGATCGACCCCGGGTCGCTGCTTCCCAGGAGGAAAAAGGGCTTCACGTATGGGTGGCGATCAGAAAACAGTTCAGAATTTAAGAGTTGTCGCTGTGAAAGGGAATATTCTTCTTGTTGAAGGAGCTGTTCCTGGCGCTAGAAGCGGCATCGTTTATATTCGCAAATCGATTAAGCGCGGTTAAGGAGTACTACAGTGGCTACGCTCAAAAAATATGACATGCAAGGTAAAGAAGTCGGTTCCGTAAAGGTCGACGACGCGCTGCTCGAAGTGTTTGCGCACTCCCAGTCGATGAAAGACTACATAGTGGCGATTCGCAATAACGCACGCCAGTGGTCAGCGAATACAAAACGACGAAGCGAATCACATCATACAGGTAAAAAGCCTCATCCGCAAAAAGGTCAAGGCCGCTCCCGTCAAGGCGATTTGGCTGCTCCACATTATAAAGGGGGTGCTGTTGTTTGGGGACCGAAACCTAAATTTGATGTTCATACTAGGATTAATAAAAAAGAAAGAAGAGCTGCGATTCGGTATTTAATTGCTGAGAAAATCAAAGCTAATAAAGTACATGTTCTCCATTCTGAAGGAATGGAAGAGCCGAAAACACAGAAAATGGCTGAGTTTTTGGGATCGCTTTCTCTGCAAGACCGACGCATTTTGATGCTCGGAAGTCCAGAGCAAGCAGGTGTTGTAGCGCACGATAATCTCGTGAAAAGCTTACGCAATATTCCTAAGAAAGAATATTTGCCCTTGCCGCAAGTCAACGGCTATGAGCTCGCTCGTTCCCAGGAAATTGTCGTTCTGGAATCGGCGCTGAATGAATTGATTGCACTCCTCGGATAAGAAGAAGGCTAAAGATTATGAAAAATCCGTACCAGATTGTAAAATGCCGGCGAGTTACTGAGAAAAGCCGCGTATTGGAGAATTTGCAACACTCGAATAGCAACCGTTGCGTAGCGAAGTGCAAATCGCCAAAGGCTGTTTTTGAAGTTGATATGAGCGCGAATAAAGCTCAAATCAAGCAAGCAGTTGAATCGATTTATGCAGAAAAAAACGTCAAGGTTGTTGCAGTGAACACTATTTCGATCCCCTCCAAGCGGAGACGGGTTCGTGGTCATGTAGGGATGACATCTGCCATTAAAAAAGCAGTCGTTACCTTCAGACCTGGCGATGCAATTGAGAGCCAAGTGTAAGGGGAAGATACTATGCCAAAATTATTTCGACCTGTAACTCCTGGACAAAGAAAGCTCGTTCAGCCTAGCTTTGACGAACTCGCCCCCAGTGAGAAAAAAATTCCGAAATCTCTCGTTGAGCCGAAGCGCCGCACAAACGGACGCAACCATCACGGGCATATTACATGCCGGCACAAAGGGGGAGGACATAAAAAACGTTATCGATTGATCGATTTTAAACGGGACAAAGAAAATATTCCTGCACGAGTTGCAGCTATTGAATACGATCCAAATCGTTCGGCATTGATTGCATTATTGCACTATCAAGACGGCGAAAAGAGATTCATTTTGGCTCCGCAAGGTCTCAAAGTGGGAGATTCAGTTAGAACTAGTGATGAACCTCCATTTCAAGTTGGATGCTGCATGAAATTAAAGTTTATGCCGCTTGGATCTGTGATTCACAATCTGGAAATTGAGCCTGGACGCGGAGGAAAATTTATCCGTTCCGCAGGTTTATCTGCGCAATTGCTCGCACGAAGCGAAGGGCGCGCAACTATCAGGATGCCTTCTGGGGAAGTAAGAACAGTCAATGAAGATTGCCGCGCAACATTTGGAGCATTATCCAATGCCGAGCACAACTTAAGAGTCGTTGGGAAGGCTGGCCGTTCCCGCTGGTTGGGTATTCGTCCTACCGTTCGCGGTACAGCGATGAACCCTGTCGACCACCCGATGGGTGGCGGTGAAGGGCGAGGGAAGGGAAACCATCCACAAACCCCATGGGCTCAGTTTACTAAGGGTTACCGTACCCGTTCCACGAAGAAATCGAGAAAATGGATTGTAAAGGAGCGTAGATAAACCATGGGTAGATCGCTTAAAAAGGGTCCTTTTATTGACCATCATTTGATGGCAAAGGTGGACAAAAATAATAAAGAAGCTTCCAAGAAGGTTATTAAAACTTGGTCGCGTCGCTCGACGATCATACCTGAAATGGTAGGTCAAACGTTCGATGTATACAATGGCAAGAAATTTATTTCGGTCTTTGTGTCCGAAAATATGGTTGGCCATCGACTCGGAGAGTTTTCTCCAACACGTACCTTCAAGGGGCACCCGAAAAAATCGGCTGCTGCCACACAACAACAGGGAAGTTAAACGATGCAATTCGCAACTGCAAAGACTAAATACGTAAGAATTTCTCCGCGAAAAGCGAGATATGCTGCCGATTTGATCCGAGGCCTTCCTGTAGAACGGGCTTCGCTTCAGTTGATGTACAGCAAATTGCGCGGCGGAAGATTGATTCAAAAGACACTCGATAGCGCGGTGGCAAATGCTGAAACGCAGCTGGATGCGCGACGGGAACACTTGAAAGTGCATGAGATCCGGGTTGATGCGGGTCCAATTTTGCGCCGTGCAAAAGCACGTAGCAAGGGGTCCTCAGTACCTGTAAACAAGCGGACGAGCCATTTTACGATCGTCCTCTCGGCAGAAGTTCAGTAAGGAGAGCAATAGAATGGGACAAAAAGTATCGCCAGTCGGTTTTCGCCTCGCAACGAGAAAGAAGTGGCTCTCGAACTGGTTTGCCAATAAACAAGAATTTGGAAATCTGATTG
>JAJXVT010000060.1 GCA_021781995.1 bacterium
TCTACTTTTCATGATTCGTGTCCTTTTGCTTTATCAGTTTACACGAACCTCTAATCTTAGGTGGACTATTTTTTGGGGATCAGGTCACAGTTTATGCTCATGGCAGATTTTTCCAAACCGATGCTGGGGAGTTAGTGATTGATGGACTTCGATGCCGTAGTCTAGGATGTTTGTTTAATGATTCAGCGCCTAACCTTTATAAGGAAACTTTAATAGATCCCCGGAATGGATTGCCCCGTATCTTATTTCGAGCGCTTCGCCCGATCGAAAAAGGAGAATCTCTGACTTGGAATTACGGGGCGACTCATCTTGTTAAATATCTTCCTAGAAAAGAACTTCAAGCCCCTTTCGTACAATCTTTTCTGCAAAACTTCTGGGCGAGAATAGATTCTGAAGCGTTCCGAAACACCGTATCAAGTGAAAACTATACTGCAGATATAGAGGCTCGAAGAGAGGTGGAAATGGCGTGGTATTTAGATTCTACCTTGCATACGTTAGCCGAATTTGCGGCCAAAGGCGTTTTGCAGAGCGTTCATCTTAAATGGATTGCGGCGGTGGCTAAAAAACATCCCAAGCCGGGACACCAAAGTTTTAGCCAGGCCGTTTATCAATGGCTTCAAACCTGTTCGGAAAATGAAAAAAAACGTCTTTTAGAAATGATCCCCAACGCGACATCTCTTGAAATTCTCAATTTGATGCAGAAGAAAAAAAGAAGATGGAAAGCGTTAATGCAGAGGTGTTTTCTGAAAACTGTTCAATTTGTGGCGTCCTTCTAGGTTTTCTTTTATTGTTTCAGACGGATTGGATCGCCTAGGCGTTATCCCCAAACATTATTCACTACGGTGATAGGAATCTTTTCTGTTTTTGGGAAAGCCGACTACAACTAATAGACTCGACCGTCGTATTCTTTCGAAAGGAATGGTTATACTATTGATAATTGAAGAAGCGGATTTTGCAATTAATTTTTACACATGATGTAAGATTCCAGATTAAAAAACGTGAGGGAATGGGATGACTACAGCTATTGCATGGCAAGATTCCAGTTGGCTAGAGGGTAAGAGGTAGTTGCAAAACTCGAGAGCCAATTCTAGGTTTGGATCGTAACGCGGCCGTCTGTATGGCCAATGATTACGCGGCCTGCAAGATTGAAAAAGAAACCGGTGTCTATTACGCCAAGTGTGTTGAGCAAACGTTCGTGGTCTTCTTCGGGAAAAGGGGGAGGAAAATCAAAATAGATATCGAAAATGGGGTTTCCGTTGTCTGTGAGAAAGATAGAACCGTCTTTCGCTAGTCTCCACTGGCCTTTATATCCTTGTCTTTCAATGCGATTGCGGGTGATAGGAGATCCGTAATGTAAAATTTCAACCGGAAGTTTGGTCTGTCCTATGGAATTGACTAGTTTTGTTTCATCGACTACGACGATCATTTCTTTAGATGCGGCCGCTAGAATTTTCTCTCTGGTATGGGCTCCGCCACCGCCTTTAATCATTCTTTTCTGCTGATCAATTTCATCCGCTCCGTCGACAGTGATGTCCACTTGGGTGATGGCATTGATGTCCAGCACGCGAATGCGTCCATCGCGCGCTTTGCTCGCAGATGCTTCGGAACTGGCCACAGCCTCAATTTTTAACCCTTGCTGGCACTTTTCGATGAGGGCGTCGATAAAATAGCAGGCAGTAGAGCCTGTGCCTAAACCTACTATCATATCGTCTTCAATAAAACGGACGGCGCGATGCCCGGCAGCTTCTTTCGCAACTTCTAGAGTCATGTTCTTAAGTATACAAATTCCTATTGTTTTTTTAACTAAATTCTTGCAAAGTGAGGAAATCTTAGGAGATTAGATTATGGAGATCGCACCACTTAGCCCGGCTCTGCAAAGAGCTTATGCTCGAGCTGCAAAGCAAATTGCCGAGCACGATGCTGCTTTACAAAATCCTGATCGCTTGAAAAAAGCTGCAGAGAGAATTAGAAGCGCAATTTCTAAAACTATGAATCATAGAAAAACGGTGAAAAAGGTAGAAATCGCTCAGCCGAGTCCGGCTTTGCTTAAAATCGCCGATGCTGTGGCTCAAGCATTTCATAATAATACTTGAATTTAGCGCTCTATTTTTGTAGACTTCTTCCTCCTTGAGGAGTGGCTATGGTTGTCGATGCTCTGGTTCGAGTGCTTACGAGAAAGACGAAGAAAAGTCGAGCGCTTGCGTTCATTGATTCGATCGAAAGTACTTGGAAAGGTCAAGAACTCTTTGCGATGTGGCTTGTACAGAAAATCAGACCGCAGACAGTGGTTGATTTGGGATTTCATCGCGGCTTGTCTACGATTGCGTTTGCTTTTAAAAATTCGGGACATGTCTTTGGCATTGATTGGTTCGAAGAAGGCGATTACACGCAAAAAAGTTTGATTTTAGACACGGCATTTCAAAATATTTCCAGAGCCATTCAATCTGATTTCATAAAAAACATTCATCTCATCATCGGCCCATTTTATGATGTTTCTAGAAATTGGAATCGAAAAATTGATATTTTGCATATAGATTTGGCTCCTACTTACCACGCTGTTAAATGTCATTATGATCATTGGAGCGGGTACATGAGAAAGGACTCTGTATTATTGATTCATGATATCAATCGATATCCAGGTGAGGTGGGGCGTTTTTTTGAAGAACTTACTTTGCCTAAGGTGTTTATTCCGCATGGGGGCGGGATGGGAGTGGCTTCGACCGATGAGGCTTTGATTGAGGAAATTAAAACCTTATTCGTTTTACCAAAACAGTGAGTTTTTCAAGAGCTAGGTCTACTTCTTGCAGGGTATTTTGCCGTCCGAAAGAAAAGCGGATCGAACTGCGAGCTTGTTTTCGGTCGATTCCCATATTGAGTAAAACGCGAGATGGTTCTATTGCGCCGGATGAACAAGCTGATCCATGGCTTGCGGCAATGCCGGCAAGGTCGAGTTGCAGCAGTAAAGTTTCTGCATCGCATCCTAGAAAGGCGATGTTTGCTGTGTTGCAGATTCGAGGGCCTTCTCCATTGATGATTAAATCGGGTAGGTGTTGAAATAATTGTGTTTCAAAATGATCTCGCAAGGTGAACAAATGCTGAGTGATTTGCAGTTGTTCTTGCTGAAGGATTTCGAAAGCGTGAGCTAGCGCTTTTGCGCCCATTACATTTTCAGTTCCGGCTCGCCGCGCGTACTCTTGGCTTCCTCCTGTGAGTTGAGATTTGAGTTTGATGTGGGATTGGATATAAAGAGCTCCAATTCCTTTGGGGGCATAAATTTTATGTCCGGACAGGGCAAGTCCGCATACACCTGGTGGTAAAAGGAGTGACTCTTTGCCAAGATAGGAAACTGCATCTAAAAAAAGAGGGATGTTGTGGCGTTGGGCTATGGAAGAAATGGCGGCAAGGTCGATTTTCACGCCGGTTTCGGAGTTGCTCAAAGAGAGCACAATGGCTTGTGTGTTGGAGCGGATGGCTGCTTCTATTTGTTCAGGTTTTGGGGCTCCCCATAAATTGCCGCAAAGATAGCTGGCTTGCAGGCCTTCTGATTCTAAAGATTTTACTGTGTTGTAGACGGCGGAGTGTTCTAATTTTGATGTGATGATGTGGCCTTGCTTTGCAAGTCCTCTTAAAAAAAGATTGATGCTTTCGGTGCCGCCGGAAGTGAAAACAATTTCTTCAGGTCGCGCATGAAAATAAGTTGCAATTGAAGTTCTAGCTTCGTTTAAGCGCTGTTTGGCCTGTCTGCCGAACGAGTGGACGCTAGAGGGATTTCCCGGAGGACTGCTCAGATCTGAGATGATCGTCGGCAAGATCCTCGGGTCGAGGGGTGTCGTGGCGTTGTTGTCGAAAAATATTTTCTGGTTCATCTAGGCACTGTACTAATCGGCGACCGATTCATCTGGACAACAGTATCCAGTTTCCAACGGCTCTTATTTAGCTCTTGTGTCATCTCCCGATCGCCAGTTGCGCAAAAGCGCCTTTTTGAATTTAATGCGAGGTTATCAGAGCAACCTCAATACTTTATGCGAGCTTTTGCAAGGTCAGGTAAATGGCCATCAGTTTAACGCAAAAGCCCGCGGTTATGCCAATTGCGCTACTGCAGCGCTGTATACCAATCAAATCGACCCGGTCGTGATTACCCGATTGATCGAGACGATTCGCAAGGGAAAACCCGCAATGGCCCAGTATTTGAAATTGCGCAAGCAAGTATTGAAAGTCGATGAGCTGCATGCATATGATTTGATGTGTCCTTTGGTCAAAGATGTGGAAGAAAAAATTGATTATCCTCAAGCATGTCGATTGGTAGTGGAATCAGTTGCGCCGTTGGGAAAAGACTATCAAGACGCCCTAGCCCAAGGTTTGATGAAAGATCGTTGGGTTGATCCATTTGAAACTGCCCGCAAGCGCAGCGGCGCCTATTCCAGCGGATGTTACGATAGCATGCCATATATTTTACTGAATTTTCACGGCATGTTGAACGATGTAACGACATTGGCGCATGAAGCCGGGCATAGTATGCACAGTTATTTGAGCCGCAAGCATCAGTCTTATATTTATTCCCAGTATCCGATATTTGTCGCTGAAGTGGCCTCCACGTTCAATGAATTGCTTCTTTTGGACTTGCTTTATAAACAAGCCAAGACAAAAGAGCGCCGCGCGCATTTGTTGA
>JAJXVT010000026.1 GCA_021781995.1 bacterium
GTCCTGATGCTGTTATTGACACATTCGATATATACCGTGTAGAATGCAGCTCAAATTTAAAATTTGAGTGGATCGTGAAAATTTTATATTATTTAACCTGCATGTTTTTAGTTTTTAGAGAAGCGGTGGCGGCACAACCTTCAGCTTTTTATTCGCAAGCTTCTCAAGATGCATTTGTCTACACCCTTTTATACTGCATGGAAAACGAAGATGATGATAGATATTACTTGGAGATTGGCGCAGCCGACCCCATTATCACAAGCAACACCTATTTTTTCGAAAAAAAATTAGACTGGAAAGGGGTAAGCATAGAGATCGATTCTCGATATCAAAAAGCCTGGACCAAAGAACGTAGCAATTCACTCATAGTAAATGACGCTACGAAAATAAATTATTCTCTTCTTTTACAATCATTTCCACGAGTTATTGACTACCTATCTTTAGATGTTGACGAATGCTATGATGTTGTTTTAAATCAAATTCCATTTGATCAGCACATATTCAAAATAATTACAATTGAGCATGATTTTTATCGCTTTGGTAGCAAATACAGAGACGCAGAACGAGAAATATTGACTTCTTTAGGTTATTATTTATTGTGTCCAGATGTATCGTATCCCCACGTAGGTTCTTTCGAAGATTGGTGGATTCATCCAATAGGCTTTTCCGAAGAAACGTTTAAAAAACTTATGGCACTGGATCTTAAAGAAAAATATCACGATGAAATCATTTTGATCTTGCTCTCGATCAAGCCAGAGTTTCTTCACTAGAAAAGTTATTGAGGTAATTGCAAAACTGCTTTACCTGGAAAAATCGATGATTTTGAGGTTATTTTCGAGTGGCAGTAATTTGCCACGTACCATTTGACAAGGGCAACTCATGGGCATCGACTAAAGGAAAGGGACGAAAATGTCCTCAAAAGGGCGATTTTAACGGGGAAATGAGTTTTGCAATTGTCTTTCTATTTACAATAATAATCAGCACTCGCGAAGTCCAATGCTTTGTCCCCGCCATCAAATGAACGTTGCAGAAAAGTAGCTGGTGTTTTAAAGAGAGGTTTAAGTAGTTACAAGGAAAGCCTATGATTGGCGATGAATTTATTTTGGAAATCGATCAGACATTAGATCAATTGATCAAAAATGCGGAAACTATTTCCCATATCGATTTGCAAGATCTATCAGAAGCAGAACTCGAGGCATTCCAAAAAACACAAGAAAGCTTACTTCATCATTTTATCCGAATGGATGAATTGGCTAAGACAAAACAAATCACCCATAAGGGTACGGCCGGAGACAAAATTCAGCATAAGCTACAAGAATTTCAAAGGCTCCAGTCGCGGTACCAAACACACATTGCTCGACGAATCGGCCAAAAACCTATCGTATGCAAGAGAAGAGCAAAACGTGTTTTGCATCGGAGACTACCTTATCAGTATGCTGCAAGTTCCCGCAGAGCGCGCTCAATTTGAGTTTTTTGAGGTAACACTTCATCTTCTAAATCTTTGCAATACGGAACGGGACAGTCTTTTCCAGCTATGCGGACTATGGGCGCGTCGAGATAATGAAAGGCTTCTTCTGCCGCGCGCGCTGCAAGCTCAGCACCAAAACCTCCGTTGCGGGCAGCTTCATGCGCTATAGCTAGCTTGCCGGTTTTTTTTACAGACTCCAGAATAGTTGCAAAATCCACAGGTACGATGGTGCGCAGATCGATGACTTCAATCAAAATCCCCTCTTTTGCCAGCTGCTCTGCGACGTCGTAACCCATGACTACCGTCATTCCCCAACCGACATAGGTCACCTGAGTTCCTAGACGCACAATATTGGCTTGGCCAAAGGGTAAAAATTCATCGATCCCGGGCTCGGGACGGGCACAAAAAACGCGTTGGCGATACAGCGCTTTATGCTCGAAAAAAATCACGGGATTGGGATCGCGGATGGCCGTTTTCAATAACCGTTTAGCATCGGAGGCATTGCTCGGAATGGCGATTTTTAACCCTGGACAGTGATTCAAAAAGGCTTCAATACTTTGGGAATGATACGGACCTCCTTGAATATAGCCACCATACGGCATCCGAAGAACCACGGGACAATTCCATTGGCCATTGGAGCGGTAATGAATGCTAGCAAGCTCATTGAGAATCTGATTCATCCCGGTCCATGAGTAATCAGCAAATTGAATTTCAGCAACCGGCTTATGCAACCCGTCCACACTCATGCCAATAGCAAGCCCGACAATGGTGGCTTCGGCAAGTGGGGTGTTGAAGCATCGATCAGGGCCAAATCGCTCAGTCAATGAACGAGTAATACCAAATACGCCGCCTTTTCCATGCGCAACGTCTTGACCAAATACAACAACTCCGCTATCGCGCTCCATTTCTTCAACGAGAGCGTGGTTGAGAGCGTCCATCATAACAATCGACTCGCCTTCTGATTGTGGCAATGAGGCGGGTGGTTCAAACGGTCGAAATACTTTTTCGGCAGCGGTTGCTTTTGCAGGAAATGGGATTTGTTCGGCGGCATCGGCAGCTTCTTCAACTTCGCGAAAACAAGTTTCGCGCAAAGCTGCAAGTTCATCTGCAGTGCAATAGCCGCGATCTATTAAATATTGTTCAAATCGAACTATCGGATCTTTGCTCCGAGCTAAAAACGCAAGGGCTTCGCTACAATATTTTTTCGGATCATCGCTGCTGCTGTGAGGGCCAATGCGAGGTACGTGAGCCACAATCAAACTCGGGCCATGGCCTTCTCGTCCTTTTTGCACTGCAGATTGCAAGGCATCTGCAGTTTCTTCATAATCGCAGCCGTCAATTTCATAAATACCAAGCCCTTCCAGGCCCGAAGCCATCTTGGCGATAGAACCGCCGGCCGTTTGTTCATGCGAAGGAACTGAAATCGCCCAGCCATTGTCTTGAATCACAAAAAGCACTGCTAACTTATGAATACACGCAAAATTCAAAGCCTCGTAAAACTCGCCCTCAGAAGTGGCTCCATCTCCGGCCGAGACATACACAACTTCATTCGATCCGCGCAACTGAATCGCTTTGGCAGTACCTACCGCTTGTAAAAATTGAGATGCCACAACGCTCGATTGACAAGGAATACGCAAAGCCACATGCGAAAAATGTTCAGGCATCATCCGACCTCCGGAGTGATGCGGAATATCGCGAGCTAAAAACGCTGCCAGCAAATCTGTTAAATTACAGCCCAAGCCGACTGCAAACGCTCTATCCCGATAATAAGGATAGGCCCAATCAAACCCAGGGCGCAAACAAAGGGCTGATAAAGCGCCGATCATCTCGTGGCCTACGACAGGAATATGAAATGTTCCGCCTTTATTTTGCCGCACCAGCTTTCCCATTTTTTCATCTAAAAAACGGGTCCGATGCATTGCGCATAAAAGCGAAAGCGTACTTGCTTGTACAGTTTTTTCAACGTCTTGCAGCATGGATTTAAACTTTTGCTACTTGCCTTTTTTCTTACCGGATTTAATCGGCGTAACCTTTTTTATCGCAAAGCGACGCCGTTTTTGTCCGACAAATTCGGTAGGAACCTGATCTTCTTTTCGTGGGCGGCCCCGCTTTTTAGGCAGAACAGATCCAATTGCAGATTCCACTTTAGGAGCTTCTTCCTCTTCTAATTTCTCTACCACTTTAGATTCGGAAAATTTGGGTTTTTGCTGTGAATGTGGATAAGGGCGGCGAACTCCTTCTTTTTCAAACGATTTTTCGCTTCCCGCAAGACGATCCGATAAATGACGCAAAGATTCCAGGCGCTGAGACAGCGCTTCTAATCTTTCATCTACCCGAACTCGAGTGCTTCCACGCAGAGAAGCCAATAGTTGATCTTCGCTTTCAAACTTCGCAGAGAATGTGACCGATGCAGCCGAAGTAATGTCTGGGATATATAAAAATGGTCTGCACTGAATAGGGACGTGAGAATAAATATCTGCCGATACCTGCGGCTCGGTCTCGATCTTCACCACTTGTTTCGGAGGGCGTCCGCGCTTGGGTCGAGGATTCAAAGCTTCATTTGAATAATACGATTTGGCTTTAGCGGCAATGGCATCTCTGGCCTGCTGAACGTCTTTCGGTACTTTCGCGTCAAATAAGTGCCGTTTTACTTTTTCTACTAGTGTTTTGGTAAGGTCCAAATCCTCTTCAAAAACAAACTGCACTTCTTGAGAGCGGAGCCATTCGATGATCCGAATGCGTGAGCGCTCCTGATAATAGAGCTGCCATTTTTCCAATTCTGATAAATGGTCGTAGATAAATTCCAGAAAATTTTCACGTGCTTCTTTTGCACCAATCAAATCTAAAAGCTTTTCTTTCGTATCGATGTCATATACTTTTTCGTGAACAAAACCTTCCATAAATTTTTTAATTTCATAAAAAGTCATTTTTGGAATTAAGCAATATCTCGCGCCGTTATCGAGCACTTCTTTTTCTAAAGAATCGAGCTCTTCGAGTCCCTTATCGAGGTCTACGTAGAGTAAAAACCCTTCGACCCGGTCCAAAAAAAAGTCCCGTTCGTCGTCTGATTTGGCAAATGCATCCATGAGCCGATGGTAGCGTAGGATAAGTGGATTTTTAGGTTGTGGCAGTGCTAGTTTCATAAGTCTGCAATACTACCAGAAAATTTTCTTCCAGTTCAAGTCTGTATTTTGAAGGAGCCAATTGCAAAACTATTTTACCCGGAAAAATTGATGATTTTAAGGTCATTTTCGAGTGGCGGAGACATTGCCATATATCGTTTAATTGGCTCGAAGGTCTACTTAAAACCGCGAATTTTACGAGCCAGAGCGCGATCTTTTTGCGCTAAGACTTTTCTTTCTAGCCAGGTGGTCCCATAAAGAGATGGGGGCTGATTGCGTTTATGAGGAATGATTCTTTGCCAAGCGATTGGCAATGCTCCATATTCTCGAATGTGTTCCATGGAATTGTCTAATAAATATTCCCGTGTCCAATTGCGAATGATCGACAAATCTTTTTTCAAACCTTCTATTTTATCTCGAGACCGAAGAGTCATAGCGCCGATATGAAATATATTGTGGGTCGAGTGGAAAATACGATTTCTAAGAAAAAAATCAAATTCATAATACAAGCGGCTCGGCAGCGATTTTTGTAAAGTCAGCCACAACCCGCTGTAAGAACAAGTGCCCCATGTCTGTGGAAGCGTTATATCTGGATCTACCTGTCCACGCCCTAAATAGTGTGTAAAAACAGATTCGATTGTCCCATTCGAATGCAAGGGCAATGAAACCCAGGGGATATGCATCAAGTTTCGATAGAACGCGCGATTCATAGCTTGGTTTTCTGAAATTCGCTCAAAGCGGACAACGTTGACAAGACATGTTCGCGACACAAGTCCATCGACTTGTTGAGCAAGCATTTCGCGCGTATCATCGGCATACGCTGAATTTATATAACTAATCTGAAAAAGACGATCTTGGTTTTTCACAATTCGACACATAAAAACATGAGATACCGACCATGCCGCTTCGTGCATATGAATAGGCAGCCATAATTCCTCGCCAATTTGCAGATTCTGAACCTTCTTTAACACAGGAAAAACACAATAGGCCTCCAATGCTTGCATTTCGCGAGTCCAGACACATCTAACCCTTTCAGCATCCCCCTCGCAAAATCTCCGAAGTAGGTTCCAACGGGCAGATACCTTGCACCATCGGTCATCTGATTTTATCGCCTGCTTTATATTCTTGACGGCTATTTTCATTATCTTACCATCTGCTTTTGGAAGAAGAGGTATAAAAGCATTAGCCATGGAAATTAAGTATTTGGCAGATGAGAAAAAGGAGCCCCCCTGATGAAACATCGGGCTTAACTGCCCAGCTACCTCTGGCTCAGCATCATGCATCGCTGCATAAGCCATTACAACCAGTTGTGGAAAACGCCGATCTTGAACATCGCCGAGATTCGTCTGCACGGTTTCTTTCCACAGCTGAATAATCCCCCGGCGCTCCGGATCTTCATCGAGCTCTCGTATAAGAGAGCTGTCATCCCACCAATTTAACGTTGCCCTTTCACTATCGGCCGAAGCCAAAGGATCATTAGAAAATAGTCCGTTCATCGAAGATATTTTATCATAATTACACAATTATTTTGTATAAATAATTACAAAACTACACAAACAGTTAATAAATATTTTAATACTAAAAAAGCGCTTGGCGGTATAATTAGAACATGCATTTTTTTGACTGATTCCGAAAGAACACAACTCAAGACATAGCACGGGCCTATCGGGGCAGCGACATGATGATAAGCGCCTTTTTATCGTTTTCTTGTTTCATCGTTTCTATCGTTGACTCTGTCCTTGGCCACAAAATCTATTTCAAAAGCAGAGTTGCCTAATCCCGAATATTTGCGCCCAACTCCAGAGAGTTGGGTCGAAGATTCGCGACGCAATCCGCCTCAAAAGGGCGATTTTGCTGGGCGCTCGAGTTGTGCAACAGCCTCTACATTGATACCCATTTAATTTCGTCCAGATGTAGACTCAGAACGAATTTGTAAAAAATACGCTCTATGACCAATCCAAGAAAGCAAAGTTTCAAGATCTATAGTTAAAGACCAACCATGAAATGAATCACGTATAATCGCTGAACGAGATTGCAAGCACACCTCGTCTAAAACGATAACATGACCACCGATGACCTGATCGTCAATCGCCAAAACGCCCGATCCATTTTCAGAAATAGCCTTTAGTAATGGTTCTTCCGCACTTTCCCGATTTGCAAGGATTGTTACCAAAGGCGTTAAACCGGCATTTCGAACCCAAGCTATAGCGTCATCAACATTAGCTAAATTAACATTTATCATAGCTTGATAATTTGGTATTCCCCCATGATCTAACACTAACATTCCAACACAAGTAGGAACACATGACTTCACTCCTTGCTGAAGAATAACATGCCTACCATTTTGCGTGAGTCCAATAGCATGAAGCGTTTGATTCTCGAAATTAGCGAGCATAGGATGCCACATTGCATCAGTGTCTGACACACTTAAGTAGAACTCCTTATCTTCTTCGGTAATTGACGATACAAAAGGAGACAGCCTTAAAAATCGCATAGGATGTTTGAATTTGATCTTATTCTCTGGTATAAAAATAGCGTGTTCAGACATCTCTACAGTGTGCATAGAAGCACCACCCGGACCACACACACGTCGCTGAGGTACGATGAACTCGCGCTCCCCACTACGAAAGTTATCTGCCACCAATTCTTGGTATAGTTCAAATGGAGTTTGCAAACGAGGAGCGGCAGCCCGTAACGATGCATCAGCAGGAGCAGCAACCGGTAGCACGGCTGACTCGGCAACTGACGGCGCGGCTGACTCGGCAACTGACGGCGCGGCTGGCATGGCACTGGGCTCAGGATTGGGCAAGTTTGGAGGAACTGCCAGGGCACTGGGCCGAGCTGGTTCTGGAGGAGCAACACCCCTTACGATAACGTTCGGACGTTGAACATTGCCTGAAAAAAGCCATCGAATTGCTTCTACTGGAATACCACATAACTGAATGACGCAATTACCTAGTGATTGCTGACCTATCCACGCAGCAACCGGCTTCCCAGTCACACTCGCATATAACTTACCTACAAGGGCTATCGCAGCTGTAGCACAACATAAAAGCGGCGTTCGATTCAAACAATAAACAATACGATTCTCTTCCAAGCTACCTTGATCGACAGTTGCAATCATACAAACATCCTTTTTTCAATGAATTATAACATATATAAAAATTTACGCAAATTAATTAATAAATTTAAAAAAATAATTTACATCATTGTCAATTGCAGAAAAAATTAGTATGAGCCAGTTATAAAACTCTGCGAGCTCCGAGCTCTTTGTTATCAAAAAAAATTTATGCATTCAGGCGCTTTGTTTTGCATTCAATTTCTTCGTCGACGATGGGTATAATATCTCATTTGCTGTAGAGAACTGACCCTGTAGAGCGATGGAAGACGCGCGCAATAAAAGCGCGATTTTTCGCAATCATTTGACGCCTTTGCAGCCAAGTGAGTCCATAAAGGGACGATAGAGGATTTTGATAGCCTCTGATTTGTCTTTGCAATACAAGCGGGAGCTCGCCGTATTCAATGATGTATTCTCTTTTTTTATGAGATAAAAAATTGGAAACATTCTCTTTCAGAAGATCGGCGCTCTTGTGTAATGACAAAACCTCTTCTGCAGACCGCTCGGGCTTCAGCGCGAAGGCTAGCATAGCGCTCGTCGATTGCACAATTCGATGTCGCAAAAAATAATCAAAATCGCAAAACAAACGTTGAGGCAAAAATTCTTGCATCGCCAAAAATAGCGCGCTATAAACGCAAGTTCCCCAAGTTTGTTGCTGAATCGTTTTGAACTCTACAGTGTGATTTCCTAAACATTCGCGCAGGGCACTAAAAATAGGGACCGTTTCTCTAGATCCTGTTTTCATTGCACACCAATTCCAGTAAATCAATTTTGAAAAAAACTCAAAATTCACAACTGCAGCTTCGTTCAATCCATCAAATACAGCCACCTGCACGCAACGATTCCGAACCTCGCCCTCATTGGATCGTTTAGATCTCGTATTAATGTACCGAACCTGAAAACAATTTTCTTTGATTTTGATGATACGCAACATCGAAAAATGCAAATTTGAAGGTTGTGCGATTTGTAATATCGGGAACCAAAACTCCTCTTTTATTTGCAACTGTTGAAGCGCAAACAAAATTGGCCGGACGCACCATGCAACTAAACAATCCGCTTCGAGAAGCGCAAAATTTTTTGTTGATGTAGGGTGATCGCTAAAAAATCTCTCAAGCAAAGAACCGCGTGCTATGATATACACGATCTTCATTTGAATTCGAATCATATCTTCTAGTTGATTCATCAATTGAGTAACGACCAAACCATCAGACAATTTCGCAATAGGACAAAATTTTGACAAACTCTCTATTAAGTAAGAAGCAACCCGGAATAAAGAAAGTCCTATATGACACTCAGCATGCAACTGCGTGATTTTATCGCGTGCCATGTCATGTAAGCCAATGTGAGCAGCAATCGTTAAATCCAAGCGCCCTTCTGTTTTAATAATAGGCCAAGAAGCTTCAGTTTTGAGCAGCTTTGCCCATAAACGCACGGCGCGATTTTCAACATTTTGCTCACGCCACCACGCAACGCGACTCACGCCATCTCGCGTTTCCAACGAAACGCGTTCTATTATATTTGAAACATTTTGTGTCATTAAATTAACTATAAACGAGCCATAGTGAACATTTTATTTGATTTAGAGCGATGCAGGACGCGATCAATAAAGGCGCGATTTTTCGCAATCATTTGACGCCTTTGCAGCCAAGTGAGTCCATAAAGAGACGATAAAGGATTTTGATGGCCTCGGATTTGTCTTCGCAACACAAGAGGAAGCTCGCCGTATTCGGCGATATATTCTTTCTTTTTATTGGTTAAAAAATTTGCAACGCTCTCCTGAAGGAGATCAGCGCTCTTATACAAAGACAAAACTTCTTCTGCCGACTGATCGGGCTTCAGCGCAGAGGCCAGCAGGGCGTCTTTTGACTGTAAAATCCGATGTCTCAGAAAAAAATCAAAATCGCAAAACAGACGCTGGGGCAAAAATTCCTGCATAGCTAAAAATTGCGAACTATAAGCACAGGTGCCCCAGGTTTGCCTCTGGCATGTCTTCCAATCTATAGAATGCTTTCCTAAAAACTCGCGCAACACGCTACTCACTGAAGCAAATTCAGTTCTTTCAGGTTTTGTCGCACTCATATGCAAGTAGGTCAATTTGGAAAAAAATTGAGGATTTAAAACTTTTCGTTTAGGCAATGAATCAAATACAAGAACTTGAACAGGACTGGTCCCTTCAGCAACGCCATCGGCCGGAGAGGGTTGATATAGATTCGATGACGTATCAATATATCGAATTTGGAAACGATTTTTCGCCACTTTAATAATACGAAACAAGGAAAAATGAAGATCCGAATGTTGGCTTGCACGGGTTTGTATTGGCAGCCAAAACTCTTCTTTTACCTGCAGCTGTTCTAGAGAGCTCATAATCGCGCGAACGCACCAGCCTACTAAAAGATTGACTTCGATAGACACAAGCTCATTTACTTTTTCAGGATATTGACGCAAAAACCTATCCAAGGACATCAAACGCAACAAAACGTACAGAATATTTACATGCACTCTAACTATTCTATTTAATTTGTCAATCAATTGATTTACAAAACATCGATCAGCTAAATGTATTAAAGAGTGAAAATCCTTCAAAGTGTCTATTAGATAATAAGAAACTCGAAATACGCTAATACCTTGGTGGCACTCCGCGTGTAAAAGCGATGTGCGTTCCCATGAAATATCGTGTAAAGCAATATAAGAAGAGGTGGTCAAATCCGACCTTTCCTCTAACTCTAGAGGGGGCCAAAGCTGGCTTGTTTGAAGAGTGTCTTTCCACAATCGAATAACGCGATGTTCTGCGCTGTGCAAATTTAACCCTTGCCACCACGATATATTGCGTACTTCATCCATTACTTCAGATGAAACGTGTCTTAATTGATCCAAAATACTATTTATCATGAAAATCATGTTAACATAAAATCGGTTCTCAGTCCATGTCAAAAACCCGGCGAAAATGTAGATTACACAGGGCCTCTTGCGTTATTTTTTCACTAAGGCATATACTGACCGGATTAGGCTTTTTTTGAGGTATGATATGTTGGATTTAAAAGAACTGCGACGCGATTTTCAGGGCTATGAGGCAAAATTAAAAAATAAAGTAGAAGATATTAGCCTATCTCACTTAGCAGCTCTGGATGAACGGCTCCGCACGCTACGAGTGGATTTAGAAGAATTACAATCCAAACGCAACCATGCATCCAAAGAAATCGGCCTGAAAAAACAGCGCGGTGAAGAAATCTCTTCATTCATGAGCGACTTGACCAAGCTTTCAGAAGAAATTGCAATCAAAAATCAAGAGGCGTCTACACTCGAATCGGAGCTGCAAAATGAGCTGGCCGTACTGCCCAACTTACCTATGGACGATGTCCCTGTTTCACCCAGTCCTAAAGACAATGTATGCATCCGATCCTGGGGCACCAAGACCGAATTTGATTTTGCTTTTAAAAACCATGTGGAATTGAATGAAAAGCTCAAGCTTTTTGATTTTGCCAGAGGGGCAAAACTTTCGGGTTCGGGATGGCCTCTTTACACAGGCCTGGGAGCTCGTCTCGAGTGGGCTTTGCTCAACTACATGCTCGATACTCATCGCAAAAATGGATTTACACAAATCATCCCTCCCCTTCTGGTTCGCCCGGAAATTATGTACGGATCGGCGCAGCTCCCCAAATTCGAACATCAACTTTTTAAAATCAAAGACGAAGACTATCAACTGTATTTAATCCCCACATCGGAATGCTCAATCAACGGATTGCACTTTGATGAAATTTTAGAAGACCAACAACTTCCTTTGATGTACACCTCATACACTCCTTGCTTTCGCCGAGAGGCCGGCGCTGCCGGTTCTCAAGAACGGGGCTTGATCCGCACTCATCAATTCAATAAAGTTGAAATGTTCTGTTTAACTACTCCTGAAGACAGTCCCAAAATCTATGAAAAAATGCTGGCCAGCGCGGAAGAGGTATTGCAAGGTCTCCAAATCCATTACCGCAATATGCTGCTAACTACTGGCGACATGTCCTTTGCCGCTGCAAAAACAATCGATATTGAGGTATGGCTGCCCGGTCAAAATCGCTATTATGAAGTTTCTTCTGTTTCCAATTGCACAGACTTCCAATCGCGCCGCTCACAAATTCGATTCCGCCGTAAAAATGAAAAGCCGCAGCTAGTGCACACTTTAAATGGATCTGGGTTAGCGACATCGAGACTCATGGTTGCTTTGCTTGAAAATAATCAGCAAAGCGATGGATCTGTTCTTGTGCCAAAAGTGCTACACCGCTATCTAGGAGAAGAACTAACGGTGATAAAACCATGTCAGATCCGCTAAAATTCATTCAGTTTCTGGAAGAATCGCCCACTGTTTGGCACGCTGCCGAGTCCATAGCAAAGCGGCTTGCCGCAGCCGGGTTTATTCAACTATTTGAAAATAAGCGCTGGGAACTACAAAGCGGTAAAAGCTATTTTCTCCTTCGCGAAGGTGCTCTTGCGGCGGCATTCAGACTCCCCTCAGGCGATGCGCAAGGAGCGGTTTTACTCGCCAATCACACCGATAGCCCCGCTTTAAAAATCAAACCGGCTGCAGATTTAGTCAATCAAGAGATCTCGCAAATCGGAACAGAGGTTTATGGGGGGCCCTTGCTCCATTCTTGGTTTGACAAGGATCTCGCTATTGCAGGACGTGTTGAAACAGAAGACGGTCCTCGGCTTGTCTTTTTAAAAGAACATCCACTCATCATTCCGCAACTGGCCATTCACTTAGATAAAACGATTTCTGAAAAGGGCGTTTTAGTTCATAAGCAAGACCATTTGAAAGCGGTTCTAGCAATCAAAGGCTCGCACCATTTAGAGTCTATTCTCAAACAGCATCTTCAATGCAAAAAAATTTACGCTACCGATCTTTTTCTAGTCCCTTTGGAAAAGGCAGGACTTGTCGGAATGGATCGCGATTTAATCGCGGGTTATCGATTGGATAATTTATGCTCGGCTTATCCCTGTCTGGAAGCGATATTGTCCGTTTCAGCGCACAAAAACACCATTCAAATGGCTCTATTTTGGGATCATGAGGAAATTGGCTCACAAAGCTCTACTGGAGCGGATTCTCTCTTTGTCGATCAAATCTTAGAGCGCATATGCCTTGCTTTGCATAAAGATCGAGAGGATTTCTACCGACTCAAAAGCCGCTCTTTGATCTTGTCTGTAGATGTAGGGCATGCTTGGAACCCCAATTATGCAGACCGCTACGACCCTCAAAACTCTCCCTTCATGGGCAAGGGCGTATCGCTAAAATTCAATGCGAACCGCAAATATGCTACAGATTCGGGGTCGGCCGCAATGATTGCTAAAATTGCCGAAGAAAAAAACATACCGCTGCAAAAAAGCGCCAACCGTTCAGATGTTCCTTCCGGCAGTACCGTAGGCCCTATTATGTCGGCCAATACAGGCATTGCTACAGTTGATTTAGGGCTTCCTTGCTGGGCCATGCACTCAACGCGAGAAATCATCTCGACTGCGGATTTAAATCACCTTACTTTATTATTAAAGGCTGTGCTTGAGCGATAAAACGCAATGGTCTCATTTTCAAGGAAAAGATGCGCTGCAGCACGTAATCGAAGCTCAGCGTAAAGCAAAATCGGCTCAAAGTGAAATTCACGGAGCTGAATTGTCCAGCCATGCTGCCGCTATGGCAGATAGTGCAAAAGAAACTGTGGTTCTCGTCTTTATACTATGGACGTTATTTGCACAATACGGCATTGCCTCAGAGCGCATTCATTGGTTGCTCATTCCTTTTGTACTTACCTGGTTTATTTGGCGTTTTAGCAGAAGCGCTCTTCTAGGGTGGGCTAGATTAGAAAGACTTCATAGGCTGATTGAAGAAGAAAAATGGGAAATTGAACATCGCCGTCCTCAAGAAAAAGAAGAGCTCTACGCTTTGTATGCGGCCAAAGGATTTTCAGGCAAGCTGCTCGATGAGGTCGTAGAAGTTCTGATGGCAGATGACAATCGATTGCTTCAAGTCATGCTGGAAGAAGAACTGAGATTATCGCTTGAATCTTTTGAGCACCCATTGAAAACTGCTGCAGGAACCGGGGCGGGCGTGCTTGGATCTGCTGCACTGCTCATTGCAGCCGGTTTTACGCTACCTTATTGGGGCGCACTTTCTGTGGGAGCTGTCATCATTGCTTCTGCCAGCGGTTTGACCGCAAAACAAGAACGCAACGAAATCACACCGGCCATTACTTGGAATTTAGCCATTGCCGCATTTGCAATTTTTGCGGCTAAATGGATCGGACAATTACTGTGAACCAGCCTTATCGTTTTGATGAATTTTTTGCTTCAGGTCTAGAGGAGAGCGTAAGTCCTTTTCTCACAAGATCTTCCAAACGATGGGGCCGCAATCTCGCTTTAAAAACAGCCCTTAGCGCAGCAGCGCTGCTCGGAGCTGCTTTTGCCGCATCTTCTATCAACGAACCTCTTTTTTATTTACTGTTGTCTTTGGTTTATCTTTTAACAGGCGTTCCTGCTTTACTAGCGGCATTAGAAGATCTAAAAAACCTCGAAATCAACATCGATATCTTGATGACTTTAGCGGCATTTTTGGCTGTCGCTATCGACAGTGGTTTGGAAGGAGCTCTACTGCTTGTCTTATTTAAACTATCGCACGGCATGGAAGAGGCCGTATCGAAAAAAGCCAAAAGCGCGCTGCACCATCTCAATGATATTGCGCCGAAATTCGCCCACTTTGTCGACGCTCAAGGCATCATTTATGAAAAAGCAGTGCGCGATATCAAAGCTGGAGCTTGTCTTTTAATCAAACAAGGAGAAGTAGTTCCTCTAGACGGAGTGATTTTAGAAGGAACCTCTTCGATCAATCTCGTCCATTTGACCGGAGAAACCGTTCCCAATCTACGCACGCCGGGCGATACCGTACCTGCAGGAGCGCGCAACCTCGATGCAGCGCTGACCATACAAGTAACACGGACCAGCGCCGATTCTACTTTAAACCAAATCATTGAACTCATTACAGCAGCGCAAAGCGCAAAACCGCGCGTCCAACGCTTGCTCGATCGTTTTGGCAAACATTATGCCACATCCATCATTGCATTGACCGGTTTATTCGCTCTCACGCTCCCCTGGATTTTCGCGATTCCCTATATCGGTCTGGAAGGTTCTGTATATAGAGCGCTTGCCTTTTTAATCGCAGCATCTCCCTGCGCTCTCATCATTGCAACCCCGACCGCATACCTCAGCGCTATTTCCTCTTGCGCGCGCAAAGGCATTTTGCTCAAAGGGGGCATCACTCTCGACGCGCTAGCAACTTGTCGCATCATTGCATTTGATAAAACCGGAACATTAACTACAGGCGACTTAGAATGTACAGGTGTTGAAGCCTATGATGGGGCTATACCTACAGATGAACCTCTAGCCGTTGCCGCAGCGCTAGAGCGCCAAGTGGTTCACCCGATCGCCACAGCCATTTGCAAACTCGCCGCCGACAAAAAGCTAAATGCAGTTTCAATCTTAGATTTTAAAGCGATCCCAGGATACGGGGTTGAGGGAAAACTTACCGACGGCCGCATGGTCGCTCTGGGTTTACCCGAATACGTCGATCCAAGGCTAAAATCTCTGCAGGCAGAAGATCACATCCTCGCCGCCTTGAAAATCGGCGATCAGCTCTTCATTTTCCGCTTCGTCGATCAGATCCGCAGAGAAGTGCCGCAGCTTTTGCAACACATCCAAACCCACAATTTATTGCAGCCAATCATGTTGACGGGAGATCGCCGCCGCAACGCCTTATTTGTCGGCCGCCAACTAGGCCTTCAGGCTATTTTTGCAGATCTTAGACCCGAAGATAAGTTAGCAAAAGTCTCTCAATTATCGCAAACCAGCGGGCTTGCCATGGTAGGCGATGGCATTAACGACGCACCCGCACTGGCACGTGCGACCGTCGGCATTTCCATGGGCCGCATCGGCAGCGCCACCGCAGTCGACGCATCAGACGTCGTCTTGCTCAACGACGATCTTCATTTGCTGCCATGGCTTTTTTCCAAAGCTGTTATGACTCAGACAATTGTGCGGCAAAACATCGGCATCGCTTTATCTGTCATTGCTCTAGCGACCATCCCCGCCCTACTAGGCATGATTCCTCTTTGGCTAGCCGTTACACTCCACGAAGGCGGTACACTACTCGTCGGCATCAATTCACTGCGCCTTCTTAGAACCACGGCCAAACCATGAAGTTATTATCAGATATTGGATCTTTTTTCCAATGCGCTCCATTGCCCGATACCAAAATCTGCGGATATCGCATCGATAGCCGAGCTATCTTGCCAGGCGATCTATTTTTTGCAATCAAAGGACAAAAAGTAGACGGCCATTGTTTTTTGCAGCAAGTAAAAGAGCGCGGAGGTATAGCCGCCGTAGTATCAGAGGACTATACAGGAACAGATTTTGGCCTTTTTTTAATTCGGGTGAAAGACGTAAGTGAAGCGCTGCAGCTATTGGCAAAAGAAATATTAACACAAAGAGCTCCGCGCATTGTTGCAGTCACAGGTTCTGTTGGAAAAACAACGACAAAAGATTTCATTGCCACATTGCTAGAAGATCGCTATCGAGTCGGGAAGACAACTGGAAATTTCAACTCTCAGCTAACACTGCCGATTTGCATTTTGAATATGCGGGGCGACGAAGAAGTACTCGTCCTCGAAATGGGTATGAGTCAACCGGGAGAAATCGCTCGACTCGTAGCGATTGCGCCGCCGGATATCAGTGTTGTGACAAAAATAGGTGTGGCCCATATTGGCGCTTTTATCGACGGACAAGACGGCATTGCTCGAGAAAAGGGGGCCATTTTTTCGCATGATAAAACCAAATGGGCTATCTTCGATCACGATTTAACCAAATTTACACAAGTATACGATGCGATCAAAGCAAAAAAGGTGAGTTTTTCCTTGCAAGAGATATCCGCCGATTACGTGTTATCGGTAGGTGACGCGCTCATCGATGAACGCGGTGTACGAGCCCACCGCTTTGATTTACCCTTTAAAGAGCTTCATATTTTGCATGATTTTCTCGCAGCGGCAACCGTTGCCCGCACGCTTGGTCTTTCATGGGAAGACATCCATCGCAAAGCGATGCATTTGCAAGTTCCAAAGATGCGATTTGAACCTTTTGAAAAAAACGGAATTCTTTTTATCAACGACGCCTATAACGCAAATCCCGATTCCATGCGGGCCGCGCTTAAGGCCTTTTGTCTGTTACGAAAAGAAGGTAAAAAGATTGCCGTATTGGGATCGATGAAAGAACTCGGTTCATTTTCGCAAAATTTTCATGAAGAAGTAGGGCGCTTTGCACAACAATATGTCGATACAATGTTAGTTTATGGCAAAGAGGCAAAGGCACTTGCTGATGCATTCGGCGAAGCAAAAAAACCAGTAGAACATTTTTTAGACAAAAAAGCTTTAGCTGAAAGACTGAAAAGTTTAGCGTGTCCTGGAGATACAGTTTTGTTCAAAGCATCGCGTTCAGTAGAGTTAGAAAAAGTGTTAGCGCATTTGGAGATATTATGATCTTATGGCTAACTGATTTAGCAAGCGCGCTATTTGGCTGGAAAATACCCGCGGCATTTACTTATTTTTCAACCCGCATGTTATTTGCAGCGCTTACCACCTTGCTATTTACCATAACTCTAGGCCCCCGTTTTATCAAAAGGCTCTATGAATTAAAAATCGGCCAGCCGATTCGGAGCGTAGAAGAATGCCCGCTGCTCGCTGAACTGCACGGAAAAAAAAAAGACACCCCCACGATGGGCGGTATTTTAATTTTATCGTCGATGAGCGCATCGCTATTGCTTTGGATGGATCTAACCAATGTTTTTACATTGATTTTATTGTTAACAACACTAGTTATTGGGGCTTTAGGCGCCTCAGATGACTATTTAAAGTTGCGTTTTCACAATAGCAGAGGACTCAAACCGCGAAAAAAATTATTCGTACAAGTGGGATTTGCATCTCTTGTCGCTTTATATTTGTTATTTCCACCTTTACAAAATGCACTTCATTCCGGACGTTGGTTTAAACCCCCTTCAGCAAAAGAACAGCTCATCGTCTCAGGCGAAAAACGGACAGAAATACGAACAACTACGCTATCAACTCAACAATATGCAGGAAAATTCTACGTTCCCTTTTTCAAAGAAGCTCTTTTTTCATGGAATGGATTTAGCTTAATTGCAGCATTTTTTTTAATGATCTTTGTAATTACAGGATCATCTAATGCGGTAAATTTGACCGATGGGCTAGACGGTTTAGCTGCGGGATGCTTAGTCATGGCAGCATTGGTTTTAGGATTATTTTCCTTTTTATCGAACAACATTGATTTAGCGCGGTATTTAAATATTTTGTACATTGAAGGTAGCGGAGAAATCGGAGTTTATTTATTTGCTCTTGCCGGAGCTGCATTGGGTTTTTTATGGTATAACGGCTATCCTGCGCAAGTATTCATGGGAGACACCGGGTCTCTTGCTCTTGGAGCCATCGTAGGAGTGTCTTCAGTATTGCTGCGGCGCGAATTGATTCTAGCCATCGCAGGAGCGATTTTCGTTGCAGAAGCGATGAGTGTAATTTTACAAGTGTTGAGTTATCGCTGTCGCAATAAAAAGCGCATTTTTCTCTGCGCGCCGCTACATCATCATTTTGAATACAAAGGGTGGCCGGAGACAAAAGTGGTGATTCGATTTTGGATAATCAATTTACTTTTTGCCATAATCGCAGTTGGCTCCTTGAAGTTCCAATAAACATGCCATAGAACCCATTGAAAAACTGTATAAACCATGACATTTGACGCAAAATCACTAGCCCTATATCCCGACGAACCAGGCGTCTATTTAATGTCAGATGAAAACGGCCGCATGCTCTACATAGGCAAAGCCAAAAATTTACGAGTTCGCCTCAAACAATACTTCTCAGGTCAAGATACACGCGAGATGATTCCGCATCTACTTGCGCAAGTAGAAACCATTCACACGATTGTCGCTCTAACAGAAAAAGACGCGCTGATTTTAGAAAATAATCTCATTAAAAAACATCAGCCAAAATACAATGCCATGCTCAAAGACGATAAAACGTTTATCAGCTTGGTGTTGACACAGCACAAATGGCCGATGCTGCAATTGGTTCGCTACAAAGGCAAGCCGAAAGGGTCTGGCCTTTATTTTGGACCATACACCAATGCCCTGGCAGCTCGCCAAACACACGATTTACTACTGCGGCTATTTCCACTCAGGCAGTGCTCCGACGTCGAATTGATGACAAGAACGCGACCGTGCCTGCTGTATGATATAAAACGATGTTCCGCCCCATGCGCAGGCAAATGCAGCGAGCAGCAATACGATGAATATGTGCGCGGAGCAGTGAAGCTATTAAAAGGCCAAGACAAAGAAGTTGTGCGCGAACTCAAAGAGCAAATGGAAAAAGCCTCGAGTGAATTGGAATTTGAAAAAGCGGCCAGCTTCCACCAAATGATTCAACAAATTGAACACGTGACAACCGTTCAGCATGTAGACAATCCATTTGCCAAAGACTGCGATGTGGTTGGACTATATCGGCAAGCCGATGCAGTACTCATTGCCCTCCTTTTATTTCGAGAAGGAAAGATCATCGGCTCGGAGCATTTTAGTTTTCATCGAATATTATCCGATGATGATGAAGTGATCGAGTCATTTTTATTGCAGCACTACAAGCATCAAACCACATGGCCAAGTGAGATTTTCGTGCCGATTGCACTTGCACAGCAGGCATCCCTGGAGGAAATTTTGTCCGAAACAGCGGGGCATAAAATCGCTGTGACGACACCTAAAATCGGCAAGAAAAAAGACCTAGCAGAAATGGCTGCGCGCAACGCAAAAGCCCTCTTTGTAAAAGAAGAAGACGCCAGATCTTTAAAAGAAAAGCGGCTCTTAGATCTTTTTGAAACACTCCAACTCACCCGTTTTCCCAAAAGAATTGAATGCTTTGACACATCCAATATTTCCGGCACAGATCCGGTGGCAAGCCTCGTTTGTTTTGTCAATGGAGAAAAAGATCCATCGCGCATGCGTTTATTTAAGATTAAAGAACAAGTGCGCGCAGATGATTACACAGCCATGAGAGAAGTAATCCGGCGCCATTTTATCAAACAAAAGGAAAAAGGCGATTTTTGCGATTTATTGATCGTTGATGGAGGCAAAGGACAGCTCAACATTGCATTGGAAGTTTTTCAAGAACTTTCCATTGCCTCGGTAGATCTCATTGGCCTTACCAAAGAAGAAGCCCGCCACGACAAAGGACTCACTCAAGAAAAAATCTACCTACCTCACCGCAAAGACCCCATTTTAATCGATCCCCGCTCTCCTCTTTTATTTTTGCTGCAAACAATTCGAGACGAGGCGCACCGGACTGCAATTCAATACCACCGCAAAAAGCGCTCTAAAAGGATATTTACCTCCAAAATAGATAATATTCCAGGAATCGGGCCGATCAAAAAACGGCTTCTTCTACAACACTTCGGAAGTGCAACTGCCTTACAATCAGCATCTTACGAAGAGCTAAAGCAAGTACAAGGAATTCATTCCAAAGACATTTCCGCTATTTTGCAGTGGCAAGCCAAGTAACCAATCACAAGATTGAACGTTTTTTCGAAACTCAGTAGTTACGAAGATTTAACGCTAAGCCGCGGAGCCGCTAAAGTCTATTAAAGCAAACGGAACGAGTTCTCTAATTGCGCTTCTAGTCAACACATTTTTTCTTCCTAAGCAGTTTTTTTTCCTAAATACATCGAGAGGCACTCCCTGGTTCTCTTCGGGGTCTTTTTTATGAGGATCATTATTATTGATTCCTCTGCCCCATTATAATGTTCGAAGCATAAAGCTAGACAATGTATATCACGGCTTCTATGAGCCAACTCGTTCTCGTCTTAGCTTTTACTTCGGACGCCTCTAGATAATTTTTGGTTTCAACAACTTCTTCTTAACTCGTTTCTCTTTTAAGCAGCTACCGCTTCTTTTTTCTTCTCGGGTCCTCTTTCAAATGGCTTTTTGGTCATCAGCATTTTATGCATTAT
>JAJXVT010000027.1 GCA_021781995.1 bacterium
GCATCAGGTTGCAAAACAACGATTTACCGCCACCGGATACCTACCCATCGCAAACTCAGATCGATTTGTACTAGCTCTTCGCGCTCAATTTGGCTCCATAGCAGGAGCTGACCAAAGCAAAATTCCTCTCACTAAATTGTTTTTAGGAGGTTCTGAAGATGATTTGCGCGGATACCGCTATAAAACAGTGAGTCCTCTAAACTCACATAACGAACCGCTCGGCGGCAAATCAGCTATCTTTAGCTCCCTGGAAACTAGAATTCGAATCACTTCCACCATCGGCCTTGTCCCCTTTTTCGACTTTGGCACCGTATCGGCCTCAGCATTTCCTAAAATTCGCACTCAATGGTACAAATCCGTCGGCTTAGGAGTACGTTATTTTTCTTTTTTCGGTCCGCTTCGTTTTGACATCGGTTTTCCGCTCGATCCAAGACCTATCGACCCAACATTTAGAATTTATGCAAGCGTAGGGCAAACATTTTGAAAAAACCAATGCGTGTATTTAGTTATTTTCTAATCCTCGTTCTTTTTCTTTTGTCAATTGTGTTTGCCTTATTCGAAACACCAATTGGCGGCGCCATTTTAAGTAAAATGATAAAAAACCGACTAGCTCAATCGGGCATCCAAATTTCAGTCGGCTCCATTCGAGGAACCCTTCCTTCCGAAATTCAAGCCGATCAAGTTCAAATCCAAACCGAAATTGGACTTATCTCAATCGAAAGCATTCGCGTAAAAATTGAACCCACAGCTCTTTTAAAACAAGAAATAGTCATCGACCATTTACAAGCTACCGGCATTTCACTACCTCAAAATTTATCAGCCACAACATTTAGCGCTGATGGCAAATACCGCCTTTATACGCAAAATGGCCACATGCGTTTTCAAGGAACTATTTTCATCGACGAATTACCTCCTTTTACCATTGATTTAGCCATCGCTCACAAGCAAGGTTCGCTACACATGAAAACCGACGATATCATTGCCCTGCGCGCTTCCATCGGATTTCAACAAACTGACTTAGGGCTGCAAATTCAGGCTAAAGGATCTATCCCTCATCTCCAATACAAAACCCTATCCTTCGACCACACAAATATCTCGTGTTCGGGTCTATGGAGCCAAGGTATCTTTACAGGTAACAGCGCTATAGAAACTTCTGCGTTTAAAGAACAATGGACCCTAAACACTTCCCTCGCATATCAAAGCAGTGTGTTAAATCTGCAAAATATCCATTTGCAATCCCCTTCATTTTTAGCAACTGGAAACGGCTCGTTTCAACCCGCCAGCCCATTTATCGGAATATTTCACATTGAAAAAGGCCAGTTGCAATTGCTGCAAAAAGCCTATCCGCACCTACCGCTATACGGCGCTGCATCAGGGAATTGTTCTTTTGATCAGCAAGGCATGCAAGCAGACTTAACCATTTCCGAATTGTACATGGATAACGCTTATGCCGAGACAGTACACGTGCAATGCACTTACAATTACGACCACACCGGCTTTGCCAATGCGCACATGCTTCGAGCCAAGTACAAAAAACTATTTTTAGATGAAACATCGCTCACCGCAGAAAGCGCAAACGGCGTTTGGCCCTTTCATTTTACAACTCAAGGTACAATGAAAGACCCGATGCAACTCGATCTCGATGGAATCGGCACATTTTCAGACAATCAAAACACAATTCAAATTACCAATGCCTCCGGCCGGATGCTACATTATCCAATTGCGTTAGAAACGCCCGTCAAAATCGGCCAAGAAAACGAATTTTTCATCTGTGAAAACCTGCGCTGCAAAGTCGGTTTAGCTACCATCGCTTTCGATTTTAAAGGACAGCCGCAAGATACTGCAGCAACCCTTGTTTTGAACCAGATGCCATTGGACTTTTTGTCTCTCAATCCACTCGAGCTAACCGTGAGTGGAAAAATCAACATGACCGCTGATCTGATTGAAAAAGGCAAAGATATCGCCACCCACGCCGCTATTTCACTGAACAACATTCGAATCAAGACTCCCGGCGAAGAAATTCCAATGCTCGCCGAAGGCATTGTGAACGCCGCAGTCCAAGACGGACGCCTCGCTTTAGATGGGAAATTACAAACCGGAACAACGGCGCTCGCCAATCTCAATCTAGACCTACCCGTTGAATTGCAACTTTGGCCATTTCAAAGTTTTTTTCCTCCTCAAAAACAAATTCGCGGACAAATCCGCATCGATGGCCGCATTGAGGAAGTGTTAAACTTCTTCGATCTCGGAGCCCACCGCTTAGAGGGCAATTGCAAATGCGACCTTACACTAAATAATACACTTGCAAATCCTCGGTTGACAGGACAGTGCCGATTTCAAGACGGCCTTTATGAGAATTATATTACAGGAACAGAACTATACGACATCCAAGCGCAAGTGTTAGCCGACAAAAACCAACTCAAACTAATCGATTTAACTGCTCACGGAGCCAATCAAAAAGGACAACTTCAAGCACAAGGTAAATTACTATTAGCCAAAGCAAAAAATTTCCCCTTTCATCTTGACATCGACTTTTCTCAACTCAATATAGTACAATTGGCCTTGGTAGCTGCCGAAGCTGAAGGTCATATTGCAGTCACAGGGAATTTACAAGAAGGCTCCGCGCGAGGAGAAATCACCATCGCCCAAGCCGAAATGTCAGTCCCCAACAAACTCCCATCAACACTGCCAGATCTCCAAGTAGTCTATAAGAACGCACCAAAACCCATCGAACACACCTTCCCGGCCTCTCAAACTATCACTTACCCCCTTACTTTAGATCTCAAAGTACATGCTCCCCGAGGAATCTACGTGGAAGGCCGAGGCCTCAATTCCGAATGGAAAGGCGATTTTCACCTCGGCGGCACCTATAATTCCGTCGCCCCCCAAGGAAAATTAGAGTTATTGACTGGAGAGCTTTCGTTTGCCGGCCACAACTTCAAACTCAGCGAAGGAAGCGTTGCTTTCTCAGGTAAACACAAAGAAATGCCCTTTTTAGACATCGCCGCCAGCATTACCGAAAAAGGAGTGCTCATCACAGCTCGCTTAAAAGGACCTCTCAACCACCCCCAATTAACCCTACACTCCTCTCCCCCACTGCCGCTTAGCAGCATTCTCGCCACTTTGCTTTTTGGACAAGAACTACCTGAAATCAACAGTTTTCAAGCCCTGCAGCTTGCCTCTACAGCAGTCTCCTTGCAAGGAGACTCCCCAGGAGTGCTCGAACAAACCCGACGATCTCTCGGAGTCGACCGCCTTCAAATCGTCTCCACCCCCGGCGATGACATCAGCGATATGCTGGCAATCCAAGTAGGAAAATATGTCGCCCAAGGAGTCTTAGTTTCCGTTACTCAAAGAGCCGAAGACAGCGCCGCTGACATAAGCATCGAAGTGGATATTACCGGAGGATTTGTCTTGCAGGTAGAAAGCGAGCAGCAGCAAGAACAAGGAAAATTTACCATTAAATGGAACCACACCTACTAAGAGACAATCCTTAAGCAAAAATAAAGATAGCGTAAAAGTCCTAGCTATTTGTACACTAGAACTGCTGATTTGAATAAAATAACTCATAGGCAGGATTATGACACGCGTATACCAAGCACAAGAAACACCTCATTTCACACCCTCCCAGGTAGTGTCATACACAGAAGAAGATCCCCTGGCAAAAGACGCGCTATCCGTGCAGAAAGCAGTTGGACAAGTCCACCTCAATCCTATAAAACACGTCGTCGACTTGCACATGCTCGCAGAAAAAGCCTCCACTCAACGCATCCGAGATGCTCATCGTGAAATTTTAACTATAAAAGAAGATCTTTCCATCTTTTCTAAACTCAATGCCGCATTGCAAAAACTAGGAACCGAAAAATCTTCTTACCCGCTCGATAATCAACTCCAATCGCTATTAAGCGCGGCCAAAGAGCGAGGTCACGACCTATTCGTGGACGGCCAACCTTCCAAACTATCTAAAAGCGAACTTACAGCTCTCAAAGAAAGACTCAAAGACCTTACAGAAGATCTCAAACCCCGCATGTCAGAAATCATGAATACCCGCATTATGACCGAGATGGAGTCATCTAAAAGAATGTCTGATATCGTAAAAAAAATGCTTGAACACCACTCAGATTTTATGAGTAAAGTTTCAGCTCGGATGATTCGTTAAATGAACGAAGTTTCTTGGGATGATCCCATTGATCCAAGCAGCTCTATTTGGTGCTGCGATCCTTGCCTCCCTTTTTCAGCACTTCCTCCCACGACAGTTCCATCGGGACTATCTTCCATTCCCGATTCCATAGCCCCTGCCGATCCCCATCCTTTTTTTCCTATATTGGACATCACCCACGCCGTGGATGATTTTGCGCGAGAAGAAGTTTTACAGGCTAAGGAAATTGCCCAGCAAAAACTTCAAGAACTCGCCCAACTAGACCGCATTAAAAATCAAACCCTACAAGAATATACTCGCAAAATAGACTATGCCGATCAATGGGGCACAGTTGCCGATATTTCCAAATACATCGTTTGGGCCGGGTGCGCCACAGCTGCCGCAGCCGTCGGAGGAGCCGCCGCTACAGCGTTTGCCATTTCTTCAGGCATTGGCATCGCCAACGACCTTATGTGCAAAACCGGTATGTATCACTCCTTAGCTGGCCGCATTACTGACATAGAATCTACCCAAGACAAAATCGTCAACATAACACACCTAGGACTATCCGCAGTGTCCTTTGTCTCAGGATTATGGGCATCTGTCGGCACCATTGTGCAAGTAGGTCTACCCGCCGTTATTTTAGGCGAACCCATGCTCGCACAAGCAGGCCGCGTCGTCTCCTCGGCAGCAGCCGTATTTTCATCTGCTACACAAGCCGTTAGTTCCTGGTTCCGCGCATCCACCGTTCAACTACAAGCCGATTTAGAAAGTTTTAAAGAAAAGCGTTTTTCCATTTCCGAAGAGATCAAACACAGCAATGAATTTGCCAAAAACGCAACTGAAATATCCGTAGAAATAGCAAAAATAGCTCAAGACATCATATATTAAAAACGAGGTTCTCATGACATCTACCATTTCTGCCACCAACCAAAATCCATTGTCTAACACACAAGTCCCTGCAGAAGCAGAACTCAACGTCATTCACCTCGCAGTCCAACTATCATGCCTCATTCGCCGACTGATGGTTCAACTCGGATCACAAGAACGCAGTTTGAACGCCGATTTAAAAGAACGCTATATTTCCCTGCTCAATAAAACACAATCCGCTTACCGTTGGCAAGCCGCCTCCATCGCTTGCACTGGAATTTGCAGCTGCGTCCTACAAATCGCAGGAGCCGTAGGCCCAGTTCCCTATCAAGCCGCGCTGCGCTTATCTGGAGAGCAATTAGCCCCCGGATTCGGCCGAGCCCTAGAAACCACCTACGCCGGTCAAGCATCCCGTCTTTCAGCCGAAGCGAGCATGCTCTTAAACGAGCTTCAATCACGTTCCGCTGCTAGCAGCGAACACAAAGAGTTTTTAATGCAGACAAAAGAACTCTTGCAAACTGCTCTATCCGCAGCCAGAATTCATTAATTAAGGCATTGAGGTAGTTGCAAAACTGCTTTTGTCAAAAAAAATCACCGAGGAAAAGAGTTAAAAAAACCTCGCAAGCGAGATTTGAACGGATAAAGCAGGTTTGCAATTAGCTCCTTTACTTTTTTTCTTCAGGCTTTCATCCTAAAAATAGCAGAATAGACATCTTGCGTAACCTGCTTTACTTGAAGGAATCGGAAATTTTTCCGCTGATTTTTAGAAACTGCATCAGGGAGGAAACAGTATGTACGCGCTCGTACAAAGACAAGCCAGTCGTTTTTTAGAGATGATCGGCGAGTATATCTCGATGGTATTTGACGTTTTCGCATCTGCCTGCAAAACACCCCCCTCTTGGACCCTTGTACGGGAGCAAATGTATCAATTAGGCGTCATGTCCCTATCCGTTGTCGCCATCACCGGATTTACCACAGGATTTGTCCTTGCCGCCCAATCCTTTTATCAACTCGGAGAAAAAGGACTTGCCGGAGTGACTGGCGTATTAGTCGGTAAATCCATGATTACCGAACTCGGGCCGATCCTTACCGCCTTCATGGTCACCGGCCGCGTCGGAGCCTCTATGTGCGCAGAACTTGGAACGATGAAAGTAACAGAACAAATCGACGCCCTCCGTTCCATGGCGATCAATCCAAACGCCTATTTAGTCGCCCCACGTTTTATAGCCGGCATCTTCATGATCCCACTGCTCACCCTATTTAGCATTGTCATGGGCATTTTTGGCGGCTATCTCATCGCCGTTTTTTTCTTCAACCTATCCCCAATCACCTATTTTGAACCCATGAAACTCCACATCACCACCTTTGATATAGCCTCAGGCTTGATCAAAGCCTTTACCTTTGGAGTTCTGCTCGTTACCGTTTGCTGTTACAAAGGCATGAAGACCTCAGGAGGCGCCGCCGGCGTCGGTAGATCGACAACCCAAAGCGTTGTTACTAGCTATATTTTAATTCTAATCTCCGATTTTCTCTTGACGATGTTTTTAAATATGATCCATATGGAGATGAAGGGTCTATAAATGATTCAGATCAAAAATCTTTGGAAACGATATGGCAGCGTAGATGTCCTTCAAGGACTCACTTTAAATGCCAATAAAGGAGAAATCTTAGTTATACTAGGTCGCTCCGGCGTAGGCAAAAGCGTTTTGTTACGCCACATCATCGGCATTGAAAAACCCGACCAAGGAACCATCGACATTGACGGAACCTGCATTTCGAATCTCCCCAAAGAACAACTCTATAACGCCGTAAAAAACATGGGCATGTTATTCCAAGGAGCCGCACTGTTTGACTCCATGAACATTGAAGAAAACACAGCCTTTTATCTCAAACAGCACGGCAATCCTCTGACCAAAGAACCCCTTACACCTGAAGAAATTCGAGAAAAAGTTACCCAAGCCCTTGCCATGGTAGGATTAGCCGGAACCGAAAAGAAACTCCCCTCCGATTTATCCGGCGGCATGAGAAAAAGAGCAGGCCTCGCCCGACTCATCGTTTATCGCCCCTCCATACTTCTTTACGATGAGCCGACAACCGGACTCGATCCCATTACCGCCCAGCAGATCAACGAGCTCATCGTAACGACCCAAAATGAACTCAAAGGGACAAGTATCGTAGTCACCCACGATATAAACTCAGCCCTTTTTATGGCAGACCGCCTCGCGCTGCACCAAGACGGAAAAATTGCCTACGTAGCCCCGCCGGAAGAGTTCATGAACATCCAAGACCCAACAATTGAATTTTTACGCAATAGTTTGACCCACAATCTAAGGAAGCAGAACCCATGACCGACCAGTTGAAAAACATGCTGATTGGCCTCTTTGTCGTTACAGCAATCGTCATTGCAGTGTCTATGATCCTTTTTCTCGAGCCCACTGTTGGCGATGGCAAGCAAATTTTACAAGTACGCTTTGCCAATATAGCCGGCATACAAATTGGAACTCGAGTAACCTATGCTGGAAAGCCAGTTGGAGAGGTCGTTGCAATCCAAGAAGTTCACAATGCCCGCCTAGAGCCGACCGATGATGCAGGAAAAGTTTATCTTTACCAACTCGGCCTTAAAGTAGACTCCCACGTCGCCGTATACACAACAGATGAAGTTGCCATTCGCAGCACCGGTCTTATGGGCGAACGATCCATTGCCATTTTGCCCAAAGCCGCCACGACCGGCGCAGAGCTTCGGCCCATCGGCGCACATGTTATGTACGCCAGCTCAATAGATCCCATCGAAAACGCCTTTACCCAGATCGGCAAAGCCTCCAATCGCCTTCAAGACGCCCTCACTCGTTTTGACAACTGGTTTGATCGCAACCAAGACGCCCTTTCCGCATCTATCCAGAACCTCACTCATATTTCCCATGAAATGGCCACCGGAGACGGCACAGTCGGACGCCTCATCAATAGCGACGATTTCTATCTTCGCGTCAGCGCCTTACTCGGAAAAGTCGACACCCTCATGAACGACGTCAATCACTATGGGCTGCTCTTTCAATACGACAAAGGATGGCAGCGCAGCCGCACCCGGCGCGCCAATCAACTCCAAGCATTAGATACACCATCAGAATTTCGAACCTATTTTGAAACTGAAGTAGACACCGTCCAAACAGCCCTCAGCCGCATTACCATTTTGCTAGAAAAAGCCTCGGACAGCGATGAGCGCCAAAAAATCATGCAAAGCGAGTCATTCCGCACAGCGTTTGCAACCCTTTTGCGCCAAGTCCAATCGCTTAGCGACAGTCTTCGCCTTTACAACGAAGCCTTTAGCAGCCCCTCTCCCGCCAATGAGTAGAGCCAATTGCAAAATTCACTTACGAGGTAGTGGCTGACCTTGCCCCCAGAAAAATCGATGATTTTGCTGGGCGCTCGAGTTTTGCCACTACCTCTTACATACGCCTTTGAGCGCACGTCCGATCAACAAGATCATTTAAATTCGAATCAGATCCGTTAAATACCTCCAAGTTTGCTTGAAGATAAGTAAAAAACCGATCCGCTAACAAAGAAAGCTTATCACGACTTAAAGACTGATGCTGAACCGCATCCATATCTTCTTGAATTTTGGTGATGAATACATCAAACAACTCAGAAGGTCGACAAACAGCACTGCAAACACTCATAAGAACTCCTTTTGCCCCTCTACAAAGCAAAAGAACTCTACTAAAGAGTTTAACATATGTCAATCGCGAGCAGTTGGAGCAACTCTCAACGTTTTCAAAAAGGACTTAGAATACAGCGTCTCTAACTCTTTAAACACCCTTTTCGAATCTTGCTCTAAAGCTAAGCTAAACTGTTCTAAACAAGACAACATTCGATTGAATTTTTCGGCATCAATTGCCCTTTCTCGAATAAAAAGAGCCGGCGTATACAAAAGCCAACGAAATTGATCCAAATCTTTTTTGTCAGCAAAATCTTCGCCTAACATTTTTACTAATGCAAAGAAAGACGCATTTAAAGCTGCTCCGGTATCTACAGCATCTTTACACGTGAAACTAACAGAGTCTAACTGCAGCTTATCGATCAATTTTAAAATCAATAAATGATAAAACAACTCAATAAAATCTTCGCGATTGCGCTGCGTTAATGCCGCTTTTTCTTCAAAAAAACATCGATGAATCAAAGGCAACGCCTCGTTGGAAAACTGTTTCAACTCTTCTTTACTGAATGAATCAGGTAAAAAATAGCCACTTTCTAAAGGATGTTCGATTTGCTGCGCAAATGCATTTAAAAATTCCATCGCTTTATTGCAATTTAAAAACTCGAAATTTTGATGGTAAAAATGGCTGTTTTTAGGCAGCGTCAACAAACCAAACGCCGTGCTAAATTCAATGTTTTTCTGCACAGATTCTAAAATTTTACATCGGCAAGCTTCCTTCCAAGAAAAGCGATCTTGCAAATGGATCATTAAATGGCGGCGATGAGGCCGTGCTACTTGATATGAGCGCAAAAAACCTCTAAATTCATCGAGCAATTCTGCTTTATTAATAGAAGATTGTCTTGTCGGCGATGGAATTCGCAACAATTCTATTTTCCTTCCACTAGCTTCTAATTCATACAATCTTCCCGGAAAGTTTTCTTGACCAATGGGATCAAATGGAACAATTTGATCTTCCTCCTCTTCCTCTCGAATCAAATCGATGATTTTAAACAAAGGACCATTTGGAAACTGGCCTAAAAACGAACGAAAATTTTCGTCATCGCAAGACACTTGCGTCCACAAACCATCTCCTTTTTTCGGAGCCGCTTTGCCTTTTTCATTTCCACGTCTCATCGTGCGGTGAATTAGGCCAATCGATTCTTGTTTAATGCCTCCAAGACGATGAAAAAAACTATCGCATAAAGCATGCGTTAAGTGCAGTAATGTGTGAGGCATTTTTTCTGTCTTTTCCGGAGCGTACGCAATCCATTTTTGATACTCGGGAGTTTTCATGGCACGTCGCAAAAATCGATGAAAATCACTAAAATATTGCAAACAGCTTTTTTTTGCAGAATTTTGCAATAAATTTCGCGTATTACCAGCTAAAAGCAAAGCCGTCACTGCCATACTTAAAGAAGATGCCAATTGATTATCCGAATGCTTCGCATAAATTTTATAAAATTCAACGATCCCCGTATGGCAATCCCCCAATATTTGTTTAGCCGAAGCTTGCAAATCGCGATCAGTCATAGCGCGCACCTGCAAAAGAGGGTCTTCTTCAAAAGTATCGCTAACAGACTCAAAATCACAACTCAGACGCATACGCGATACAACTTGCTTATTGAAATAAGGGGTCCCATCTTCTTTGCGGATATAAAACAGCTCGTAATCCCCGTCGCGGCGAACTGTCTCTACATCCGTTAGAATTTCATCGCCGCCTTCAAAAACCTCTTCCTTATCCAACTTTTGTAAGAAATAGCGAGTATAACACTCCTGCAACGCCTGAAAATCAGGTCTTTGCTGGATTTTTTCAACCTGTCGATCCATCCGCAACGCGAGGTACCGCTCCATTTTGACCGCGCTCTCCCCTGCCAAGGCAATGATCGCAGCTACCTCTTGCAACTGCTTTTCATTGTCCCAGTCCATCTCCGGACCTTTCGCCAATTTTTCTAAATGGCCTGTCAATGCTCGAAAAGTCGCATCTAAGATTTCCAATACCGCTTCTGCCCCTTCCCCGCTTAACCAATAAAGATCCGTCCCTCGAAATTCTTCCTCATCGACCACCAAACGACTATCTTTCCAAATTCCGATTGGTCCGGGAGCATTCAAATCAATCGACACAATGGCAGCCAGATTGTCCATAGCATCTTTTACTGAAATATTTTCTTTAGTTTTAGTAGCCATAATTAACCGTAATTAAAACCATATAACGTAATTATTACAATAATAATACAATTTAATCAATATTACTATAAATAAGCCCGCACAACTCTTTAAAAATGAATCGGTTAAAACCTTTTAAAAAGAAAATTATAATAAATCAAAGATAAAGTCTCTATCATAACTAGTTGTTTTTATTATATATGATAAATGATATCATATCTTAAGACAGAAAATACAAGAGGCGTGAAATTTGACGAAGCCATCTCATTTCGATTTAGTAAATCAGCATGGAGCCCCTTTATGCCATGCAGTCGCGTGTCGAAAGCATACGCATTTGCGCCAGGCACATGGTGGAATCTTTTGCCCCGGACATCTTCGAGATATAAACGAAATCAGAAGCAGAATTGTACATGTTATATCCTCTCTGTTTGAGCTGCAAAGAGAAGTTGAGGCTAGAAGAGAAGAACTTGCATTCAGAAAAATTAAGGACCCAGGCCATGAGAGGTACCTGCGCTTATTGGAAAATCATTTAGCATTTCAATATGCTGCAATGAATCCAAATTAGAAACTGTATAACAAATTGACTATAAACACAGGATGTTATGTCAACAGTTGCTTCCGCTTCCGACCCGCGCATTATTGTAGGAGCCATGATGCTCGATGGCCGAGGAGATGTATATGCTGCGAAAAAAATCGCAGATCTTCTAGAAAGACGAGGATTCGACACAGGTTTTGCCGTATTCAAATTGCGCAATGAAGATTTTCGCCGCCAGTTGCAGCAAGACCAGACCGTTGAAGCAATCCAAACACAAGAACGCAACTGGGTCATTTTAGATGGCGATGAAATGCTTCGCAGAGGATGGAACAATGACTGTGATCTGATGATCTTATTTCCCAATATGGCGCTCATAGACTTTGGACTGACAACTTTTCCTCGAGAAAAAATGATTCTATTCAGCGAATACAGCTGTCCTGATAGGTGTCCCGCAAATCCAACGATTCCGTTATATACTCTAGGACTTGGGGACGATGAAGAAGGGATCTTGCTGCCGGAGGCACCCTTAGAACTGCCTTCCACAAGCGCCACGTCTACCGAAAGATTAGCTAAGCTCAGAGAAACACAACCCGCATTAGCTGCAAAAATTTTACATAGAGAAGAATTAGATTCATCATCGGAATTGTTTTTTGCCTATTTCGCAACCGAGTTTTATTTTTCACACTTCGTTCAAACAGTCTTTCAACTAGCGAGTGACAAATCTCATATCGTAATAGTGACTTCAAAACCATGTATTATTCAAGATGCTGAACATCTATTAGAATTTGGCCAAAATTTAGAAGGGCTTAAACAAATTGAATTTATTTCATCAGATTCCACGCTTTCTACTCGCCTTTTTGACGAAAATCAGAACAGGACAATCAAAATCATCAGCACGTCTTTAAACTGTTCAGAGCTAGATAGTATTATAGCAGCATCGGCCGATGAAGTATTAGCAACAGGAGATTCTTCATGGATTGAATTGATGGCGGCAAACAAAGTGGTTGTATACGACCCCCGAGCGCATAAACGACCCTCTGCCATGCACATGGCTAACTTATTGCATCAAACCAGTCCTATTTTAGCCGATCTAATGAAACAAGCTTATCTCGGAGATCCTACGTATCATAACGCCTGGGTTCTTCAATTCGATCGCATTGGGATCTCTATGCTCCCCTTTTTAGAAACTCTCAGAAGCGATCCTCAAGCGCGCGAACATTGGAAAACTCTTGTTCGAAAGATTTTTACTCATAACGCCGCCGACAAAATCGCAATAATTGTGCGGCAACATCTTCCCCCATCCAGTTAAGGAGGTCGTTCTCTAAGAACTAGACATCTGAGGCCAAGCAGTGTTTCAATTGGCACTAGAAATAAATCAAAAATATGACACAATGTTCATTATGGCCATCACCCTCCTACGCCCCCTCGCTGCACCGTTAGCAAGTTTGATCTTTTTAATGATGGCAAGTGGTCTTTTCAACACCTTTGTATCCATTCGATTAGAAATTGAAAGCTTTTATAAGCAGTCTATTGGGACGATTGTCTCAATGTTGTATGCCGGGATTTTGGCCGGTTCAGTTAAGGTGCAAAACTTCATCCAAAGAGTAGGCCATATCCGTGCATTGATCTCATTTGCCCTTGTTTCAGCGATCGTTATTTTAGCCCAAAGCCTTTGGATTCAAGCTTGGTACTGGGGATTTTTGCGCTTTATAGGCGGTTTATGTATGGCTGGGATCTTCGTCGCTATAGAAAGTTGGCTTTTGTTATTGAGCACGCCAGCGACAAGAGGAGTGGTCTTATCCATTTATTTAGGTGTATTTTACGGAGCGATGTCACTCGGGCAATTTTTAATCCATTTAGCAAATCCAATGAGCTCGACGTTTTTTTATTTGGCCGCCGCTTTGTGCCTATTGTCAATTTTTCCGATCTCATTTTGCCGCAGTTCTGAGCCAAAAATAGAAGATACCACTAAACTTTCCCTCATACAACTAATGCGCATGTCGCCCCTTGGCTTTATGGGAGGGATCATCTCCGGAATGGTTCTTGCAGCAATTTATGGACTCGTTCCAGTCTTTGCTAGAGCGCGGGGACTTGCGGTAGGAGATATAGGAAACCTCATGGCTGCAATCATCTTTGGAGGATTGAGCTTGCAATGGCCATTGGGCCGTTTAGCAGACAGAACCAATCGCAAAACCGTCCTCAATCTTGTCAGCTTCGCTGCTGCGTTTGCCTCCATCCTTTTAGCTTTAGCCGCCGAGGTCCCTTTTCCATTTTTGTTAGTGTTAGCATGGTTATTTGGCGGTTTTGCCTTTACGATCTATCCATTAAGCATGGCTTATACCTGCGAAAACATGCAAGAAAGTCAAATCGTGGCTGCAACCGGAGGCTTTGTCTTATCTTACAGCATCGGCGCTGTCGCCGGCCCGCTGGCGGCCCCCATAGCGATGCAGCTATTTGGCCATATCGGATTGTTTTATTTCCTCGCCGCAATTTCCTTGAGTCTTGGACTTTGCGGTATCTTACCGCTGAAAACTGTCAAGAAAATCACACCTAAATGAGAGAGCTCGTTAGTTTTTTTTATCAGGAAAATCGCGTTTAAATTCGAGGTAATTAGTCGTAAAAGCTGCCACCCACACAATCGCCCCCCCTACGACAACCCCAATCGGAGCTGTGATACTTACCCCAAATGGAACCGCCTGAATCCACAAAAAGGCGCTAAAGCTAATCACAAATGTCCCCAGCGCAATTTTTAAATTCGTCGGATGCAACTCCAAAATGGTCAAAAATGGAAAAACAGAAGCATTTAAAAATCCAACGATAATAGAAAACAAAATATCTGAGCCAATGTCCGGAACATTTTGATAATAATCAATAGACACCCCGGGCGCTACTCGATTCACAAAAAATACCACTAAAAAATTAAATAGTATACTACGCAAGTAATTCATCGTTAAATACCGGGATTGATTGGATATTCCGAAGACGAATGACCTTTCATTTCAAAATGATTGAGCAAAACACTGCCGATTGAAACAACAATAGCTCCCAGTAAATACCCTTCTACCGAAGCGATATGCACTCCCATCGGCAAAAATTTAGCCGCTGCATAAACAATGAAGTTCAACGGCGTTGCCAACATGATTAAACGAGACACCGCAGTAGGCCTGTGCACCAATTTCAACGCCGGATAAATCAGCGAGTTCAATAAACCAAGCCCAATAGCAAAGGCAAAGTCTCCGCCAATATGCGGCAACTTGGTAATTGAAGGATCTATCCCAGGCAATAAGTAATTTGCAAAAAACACAACCAAGAAATTAAAAAACAAACTCTTGAGATATCGCATCACCCACCCCATCTTCTTCGCCGCTAAAACAACCCATGCCGCGGCCGTCCTACGCAGCCAGAGCCGATTCATCAATCACAATCGGCATAACCTAATCGTAAATAAATAACTTAAATAGTTTCAATATAAATAGGGATTTGTTTAAATATTGGCGATGATACGCGCTATTTTGATCGCCACACTCTTTTTATCCGGATGCAATAAACTGCCGGATCCTAAAGGGCCGCGCATTTGTTTTTCGGCATATCCCATGACTTTCGACCCTCGGCTTAGCGCAGATATCGCTTCAGCTACAGTAGTTGGTTTACTTTATGAAGGGCTAACCCGTTGCTTACCGGACGGATCGGTTGAAAAAGGGCTGGCAGAAAGAATCGAAGTCTCGGAAGATCTTCGCATCTACACCTTTCATATCAGAAAAGCCATTTGGAGCGATGGGAGCCCGATCAAAGCATCGGACTTTGAACGTTCTTGGAAAGAACAGCTAGATCCCGCATCTCCCTGTATCTCGCGCTATTTGTTTTACCCGATCCTCAACGCAGAGTTGGCCTCGCGCGGGCAAAAAAGCCTTTCCGAGGTTGGCATTCGATCTCTTGACAATAAGCGCCTTGAAGTCACCTTAGAGCATCCCACCCCCTATTTCATCTCCCTCACAGCATTCCCCTCCTTTTTCCCCGTTAAAGATGGAGAATCTATCGACGTACCCGAAGAAAAAAAAATAGGCAACGGCCCTTTTCGCGTTGCGAAAATCATAGCGCAGTCCGAAATCATCCTCGAAAAAAACCCCTATTTTTGGAATCGCCACAAAATCCTATCTAAAGAATTGCGCATAGCGATCATACCCGACGAAAACACAGCCTTACGGCTTTTTGAACGCGGCGAACTCGATTGGATTGGCGGAGTTTTATCGCCTTTGGCTCAAGACGCCATTTCCGAACTCAATCGGCAACAGCGCTTAGAGCACATTCCCATCGCCGCCTCGAGCTTTTGCGTTTTCAATGCAAACTCCCAACCTTTCGCCAATCTCCATATGCGACGAGCATTCATGCTCTCGATCCATCGCGACGACATCGCTGGAAAAATCGTCAATGCCGGCCAAGTTGGAGCCAACGAATGCATCCCTCCGGCGCTTTGGGGAGCAAGAGAGCGCAACCTACTCCCCTCCTTTGATCCAGACCAAGCGCGAGCCGAATTGCAGATCGCCCTCCAAGAGCTTGGCATCGCGATGTCGGATCTACCGCACATTGCACTGCAATACCGCGCCAACCATGTCGAGCGGCAAATCGCCGAAGCTTTGCGCTTGCAGTGGCTAGAAATTTTGGGAATAGATGTAGAGCTTATCAAATACGATTCAAAGCGGCATCGAGAATTGCTGCACAAACGCAACTATCAAATTTCCCTTGCAAATTGGATTGCGCAATACAGCGATCCGATCAATATCTTAGAGAGATTTAATCACAAAGAAAATCCAAAAAATTATCCCGGCTGGGAAGACACGCACTTTACAGACCTACTCAACCGAGCCAAAAGAGAAATCGACCCCAATATGAGACTAGATTTACTCGATCAAGCCGAAAAAATGCTTTGCGAACAATCTTTGGTTGCCCCGCTTTATCATTGGACCGGCCCGGTGCTGCGATCTTCGCGTCTACACAACGTTCAAACCACTCCCAACGGAGGCGTTTTATTTGACCGATCATTCACTGAATTCAATAACAGTCCCAGCTCCAGCCCTTGAAGCCACCATTTCTCTGTTCGACAGTCTCTTGCTATTAGCTGACCTTGCTGAGAACATTACGGAGATCTGCGCTTGCAAATTGAAACGCTGAACCATCTTGTTGCTCAGCAGCTAAGACGAGATTTCGATCATTGCGGAGCGCTGGTAAGCGGGAAATATACCCATCTTTTCAAGATGGGTATATTTCCCGCTTACGTTTAAAACGCTCCTGGGAGAACGTCTGAGTTCACGTAAAAAAGCAACTCAGCTAACTGAATCGACGATAAAAATGGACGTACTCAATCGGATGCTGGAACTAGGCAGGGCTGAGAGCTATAAGGTAAACTGAATTTGGCGCGCCGGCCGTTTACGGCGGCGCGCCCCTGACGGTCATCTCAAGCTGCCTTTAGGCAGCGCAGAAAGGAGATGAACTCGCGAAGCGAGGAATTATCCAACAAAGACGTAAAAACCAAGACGTCTCAACTTCCTCAACCTCTCCTCTGCATATATCAGAGCTCCCAAAGATCCCACTCCCGCGCCCGTCGGCATACCAGCAACCAGTACTAAGGTTGCCACAGAGCCAGCCCCTAACCCATAAATAATTGAAAATCCGACAAGCGCCACGCCAGCAACCATCACAATAGTACCTATGAGTTTAAGCCAATTCGGCTGATAAGTTGTCGAAGGGGCTGAACTGTCTTGAGTCCCTTGTACAGAACCTAATGAACTAGACACAAATCACACCGTTTTTTATTAACTTCTAAATATATTTTATATATAAATTATGTAATTTACAACATTAAAAACTACTAACATTGATTATCCCAAAAATACAAGGCTATGTGGTGAAAAATTGACGTTCTAGCGTCCGACTTATACTCGTTCCGTTCGAAAACCCCTACGAAAACTGATTAACTTAAATTTAAACATTTACTTTTTTTTATAAATAAATCATATTATTTACCTTAATTATATATAAGGTGGCGCATGTCTGGAAATATTGGAAATAACGGGATACCTGCATACAGGGATGTCCAGTGTCCAATTTGTTACGAAGATTGGAATAATCAAATAAGAGAAGTGACTTTGAGGTGCAGGCATGTTTTTCACGAGCACTGCATAGAGCAACATTGGAGAACCTGGATTGAACAGCAACCTCTTCTAAACAGATTTCCCAGGATCGTTGAATGCCCTTCTTGCCGGGAGAGAGTTCCGCTACCGTATATGCCTGGCTCCTTAGCGCTTCCGCCCGGGTGGATACAAGAAAGGATAAATAATGCACGGATAGAGCTGATCATTGCAGATAATATTGTCCCTATCGCGGAACAAAATACCGAGGAGGCAGGAACGCTTCTGGCAGGTTATCTTAGACCTGAGGTCCTGAATCAGATAGACACAGATTTATTGATTCAAGCTTTAACACGAGCTGCAATCAATGGCTGCACGGGAAATGCGCGCCGTCTTCTTGAAAACCCAGAAGTTATGCGTCAGATTTTACAGCTTGAGCATGGCATTCGTTATCTGGGAGATGTTTTTGTAGCAGCGGCAAGACATAACCACCAAGACATACTTGCTCTGTTTTTTACGCCACAAGTGTCACAGAACATGATTCCAATGGAAAATCGCGCAGCTCATAATCGAATTGTAAATGAATATTGTGCGGAAGCGTTGATACAAGCCTGGACAAATCAGCACGAGGCCGTTGTCACTTATTTACTCACACCGCAAGTCCAAAGGCATGCAAATCAGTGTGTAGGGGCAGCCTTCGTTCAAATATTACAAAATCAGGAATGGGATGCAGCCGCTCTCTATGCCCGTTTTTTTGAAGAACGAATCATAACATTCATTCCGGCCACAGGAGAAAATAGCTTGGGACACGCGTTCACTGCAGCAGCTCAAAACAGACATCTCAATGCAATGGGAGCCTTGATAGGCTGCCACCGCTTTAGAGACATTCCACCCGAGGGAAAATTTGGCTTAGGAGCCGCGTTCGCTGCAGCAGCTCAAAACGGACGTCTAAGGATGGTGCAAGACTTGATACAACGCGGACGCTTTAGCGAAATTCCGGCCGGAGGACAATATAGCCTGGCAGGAGCGTTCTCTCTAGCAGCTCAACACGGACAGCGCGATGTGGTGGAAGCCTTGATAGAATGCGGACGCTTTGGCGAGATTCCAGTCGAGGGAATCCATCACCTGGGATACGCGTTCGCTGCAGCAGCTCAAAACGGGCATCACGATGTAGTGAAACTCTTGATAGGGTGCAGACGCTTTGACGAGATCCCAGTCGAGGGAAATTATAGCCTGGGGCTCGCGTTCGCTCTAGCAGCTCAAACCGGACGTCGCGATGTGGTGGAATCTTTGATAGAAAGCAGACGCTTTGACGAGATCCCAGTCGAGGGAAATTATAACCTGGGGCACGCGTTCGCTCTAGCAGCTCACAACGGACATCGCGATGTGATGGAAGCCTTGATAGAATGCAGACGCTTTGGCGAGATCCCGACCGAAGGAGACTTTAGCCTGGCACAAGCGCTGACGTTAGCAGTTGTCAACGATCATCCAGATATTGCAAATATATTACAGAACCAATTGGAAACCCGATAAGAGCCAAAAATAACCTCGAAATCATCGAGGTTTCCGGGCAAAGCAGTTTTGCAGTTGGCGTTAAGAGGTTGTCAAACAATAGAGGCAGCTGCAAAACTCGAGCACCCAGCAAAATCGAAGCGAGAGCTCTGACCGATAAAATCCTTCCCTCCCACGTGGAAAGGGTGAGAATCAGGTCAAGAGGCGCGAGCAAGAAATTATGGCTATGGCAAGCCTGACTTACTTAGGTATAAATGCATTCAAAAAAATATACTTTACAGATCAACAAAAACCTGTTTATCTGCATTTTATCTTGAATATTTTTCATATACATTATATATTAACTACCTCAATCAACTTTAAGGTTACGCATGTCTGGAAATATTTCCCGTATATACAATAATGAACCACATTGCCCAATTTGTTACGTTGAGTGGGATGAGGCAATGAGAGGGGTAGCTTTGCGATGCGGGCATATTTTTTGCGAAGCCTGTCTCCAGGACTATTGGATTAACCGGACTGCTGCCCCACAATCATCACTTGCAAACAGATTCGCAACGATCATTCATTGTCCTATGTGTCAGATAAGAGGTCCTTTGCCGCAAGCGGCATTCGCTCCGCTAGCACTCCCGCCCGGGTGGATGCAAGAAAGAATAAACAGAGAAATAAATCTGATCATTGCGGATGACATCGTCCCTATCGCCGAACAAAATACAGAGGAAGCAGGAACGCTTCTCGAAGGCTATCTTGAACCTGAGGCGCTAAACCAGATAGACACAAATTTATTGATTCGGGCTTTAATACGAGCTGCAATCAATGGCTGCACGGGAAATGCGCGCCGTCTTCTTGAAAACCCAGAAGTTATGCGTCAGATTTTACAGCTTGAACATCGCATTCGTTATCTGGGAGACGTTTTTGTAGCAGCGGCAAGACATGGCCACCAAAACATCCTCGCTCTTTTTTGTACGCCACAAGTACTACAGCATATGCATCCAGAAGCAACTCGAGTAGCTCATGAGCAGATGGTAAATGAATACCATGCGGAAGCGTTGATACAAGCCATGACAAATCAGCACGAGGCCGTTGTCACTTATTTACTCACACCGGATGTCCAAAGACATGCAAATCAGTTTGTAGGCATGGCCTTAGTTCAAACATTAAGAAATCAAGATTTGAATGTTGAGGCTCCTTATGCTCGTTTTTTTGAAGCACGAATCATAGCATTCATTCCAGCCGCAGGAGAACATAGCCTGGGACACGCGCTCGCCGCAGCTGCTCTAAACGGACATCTAGATGTGGTGAGAGCCCTAATACAATGCAACCGCTTTGGCGACATTCCGGCTGAAAGAGAACATAGCTTGGGACACGCGCTCGCCGCAGCAGCTCAAAACGGGCATCTAGATGTGGTGAGAGCCTTGATACAATGCAATCGCTTTGACGACATTCCGGCCGAAGGCGAAGGTAGTTTGGGATATGCGATCGCTATAGCAGCTCAAAACGGGCATCTAGATGTGGTGAGAGCCTTGATACAATGCAATCGCTTTGACGACATTCCGGCCGAAGGCGAAGGTAGTTTGGGATATGCGAT
>JAJXVT010000028.1 GCA_021781995.1 bacterium
CTCTAGATAATTTTTGGTTTCAACAACTTCTTCTTAACTCGTTTCTCTTTTAAGCAGCTACCGCTTCTTTTTTCTTCTCGGGTCCTCTTTCAAATGGCTTTTTGGTCATCAGCATTTTATGCATTATCACTGTGAGTTTTCGAGCCACTGCAACGATCGCTTTTCGATTCCCCTTTTTCTTTTGTAATTTCAGTCCCCATGCTTTCAATTTACTCCATTTCTTGCAACGAGTGAGAAGAGAGCTTGCAGCTTCGACTATCAAATGTCGCGTCCTCTTGGATCCTTTTTTAGAAATCCTTCCTTGTTTATGTATACCATCATCTTCTGCTAATAGAAATGGTTAAACCCAAGAAGCTAGTTCTTCCCGTGATTTTTTTTCTTTGATTAGAAAATCAAAGGATTGACTTATTTTATTTAAGGAAAGTTTCATTTTATAAGTTCTTCTGCAATGCTAACTTGGCAAATCTTTTGGTTTTAGCCAAATAGCTGTGATTTCTTGATCCTCTAAAGTTGCCACACAATTAGGAACAAACTCAATCATTTGTTTCCCATTTATTTTTGGATTCCCAATGCATACCCATCCTTTTTTTTTGTTAATATAAATCGGCCATCGTTCTTTCTCATTTAATCTATAAGAAATGCCTGGGATGGGAGGTTGATCTAATAAGGCAACAAGACTGCCAGCCTTATATTTAAGTGGGAATTCATCTGTCTCCTTATATTTAATTAATGGACATAATCCCCACACATACATAATTCTTCCATCATAATCAATTTCTAACTGAAGATCATTAATCATAATTGATGTATCTCCAGTCCCATCAAGAGGCTCTACATCAAATGAGTAATCTTCGGACCGATAAACGAGAGAAAAATTTCGATCTTCTTGCGGCTCATGAACGATAAACTTCATCTTTTACCTACTTAAAATTAAAATGATAAATTATATTTCTTTCGGGATGTATAACCAATTCCCATGTTCCTTCAGTTCCTCTCAAAGATCCAGGAATATCCCAACGTAAACCACCAGGAATCCCCCCTGGATCGGGTAACGGTTTCCCGGCAGCCATGATTTCTTCTATCGTTAATGGTGATTTCATGTACGGTCGCGATAACCTACCCGCGTTGGGCCCTCTCTTAACAAATTCAGTAAAGTGTTTTGCAGCAGTCTTAGAATATGTAAATTTTCCTACTTTTAAAACTCCTTCAACGCTATGAGCCACCTTAGTACTTAGTTTAGCTATTTGCACAGGCATTTTTGCTAATTTATGAAATGCCATTACCCCCTTAACTACACCGTATCCTCCAGAGACCAAAGATCCAATTTCTAACCCTGTAGTCGTTGTTGATCGGAAGGAATGATAAACGGCATCAGATTTGTCGATCGAGAGCATATTCATCATCCAGCCCCCTAACGTAGCTATTTGATCGGCTTGTGATTGCTCGACCGCTTCTATGATTTGGATACGCTCTTGAAGACTCAGCTCTAATTCAGCTGCCCCTATATACGTGGCTGTCGTTTGAAGGTCATGTAACGATCCAACCACAAAGTTCACGACTCCGTGGCTAATGCCGCAGATGGCGCTCTGAATATCGCTGCCTATTTTGCTTCGATAGCTCCCAGCAGAGTATGGACTTCCGCTCTTTCCACAAATACAAACGCAGCCTTCGGGAGCATTATACCATCCAGGGTGGCCATGCTGCGTGCATCCGCAATTTTCATCAAGCTCGGAATTGAAGCCAAAATAGTCGACATACTTCATGGGGTTATTGCGGACATAGGCATAGAGATTGGGCCCATCAATAGCGCCTAACGGATCCGGACTAATCCATCTTCCTACCTCCGGGTCGTAATATCGGTAGCCGAAATACATGAGACTGATCTCTTTATCAACTCGCTTTCCGCGATATCTACAAGGATTACCTGCGGAAGAATCGGAAATACTACGGCCCTTGGCATTGAAGATCTCTTCTTCTCCAAAGGCAGAATAACGATATGTTTCTACCACTTTGCGTTTTTGGTGGTCGAGAAGGCAGGTGATATTGCCCTGCAAGTCATAAAGAGGCACATATGTTTCTTTTTTGATTTCGATCGCAATGCTTGGCGCTTCAGGGTTGTTGGGATTACTCGGAACTTTAAGCTCAACGATCACTCCTTTTTCATCCACTGATCCGATTTCCGTGTCTCCTAAATAAAAGAAACGGAATATCTGTGATTTTTTGCCGTTAGATGCGATGCATTTGGTTAAACGCTTGCCGCTAGGGTCGTAAGTGAATTTAGTGACATTCTGGTCAGGATCTGTGATGGAAACAATCTGATTTAGAGGATTGCTTTGATAAAGCCATGTTCTAGTTCCAATCGTTTTAGAGCTAAGATTGCCATTCGGATCAAAGATGTAGGTGGCTCCTTCAGCCTGTATGAGTTGATTGACGCCATCAATGTTATAGGCTGACCCGTTTTTTTGGAGACGGTTCCCGATCGAATCATAAGCATACTTACGCTCAATTTCCCCTTTCTCAAAAATCAGTTGAGATAAGGCGTTATAATCATAATCTGTCGTACATGATTCATCATCTAAAATAGTCTCTCGGTTTTTGATATTTTCGAGGGGATCGTATCCACCTGCTAAGACTCGATCTTGGAAAAAGTCGGTCGATATTTCGATTCGGCGTCCCGCTTCATCCCACGTCTGTTTTCTTTCTCCTATGTGACCAGGCAGGATTTCTTCGAGAATATGACCCATTAAATCTCTTGAGGTCACCTGATAGCTATAAAGCTCTTTTTTGTCTTTGCTAAAGCGTTTAGCTCCTTTGACAAAAGGCCCTTCATAAAAATACTCAACAAATGAGCCATCTGGAAGAGAGAGCGTTTGAATTTTCCCTTCTCCATCGTAGGCGCGGCTCACCTGATAAGATCCAAATTCATCTTTGATCTTTTCAATTAAAGGCATGTCATGAGCATCGAAAGAATAGCTCATAGTGCAAGAGGAGTCTAAATTGACTTCCGTAAGATTTTTATGATAGTCATAAGTGAACTTGTATTCGATCTCATTTTTTCCCTCTTGATAAGAGATGATATTGAGATTGGCCGCATTATCATATTGATAGCTAATCGGCTCCTCGGAGCTCGTGTTATATTTGTAAGCGATATCTCCATAAGAATTGTATTCATACCGCAGGGTGCGCTCTTCTGCAGTTCCTTTTCCTAACGTAAAAGCTTCTGCTTGATCAGCCTGATTGAAAGCCCATTTTGTTTCATAAGAACTAGGTGGCGCGTTAGCAGAGAGAACGAGGGTGTTTTGAGCAATTTGATTTCCTAGGATGTCATAGTGGGATTCAGAATGAGCGAGGATCTGTCCTGTTTTATCCTTTTTAGTCGTTTTGACTAATCGGCCGTCTATATCAAAGATCTCTTCTATCTGATTACCTATCGGATCAATGAATGTACGCTTAGGCGTCCTTTGTCCCCATTGGTTCAGATAGACATCATCATACTCAATGCTTGTGATATAACCTGCAGCATTCATTGTTTTGCACAAACGGCCAAATCCATCATATTCGTATTTGAGTAGGACGCTCTCTTTATTCTGAGGATAGCCAATGACGTGTTTGAGCTGCCCTGCCTCATTATAGGCATATCTCTTTTGGAGCAAAACTTTACCTGTTTGATCTTCGGTACGCTCTTCGATCACCCTGTCTAAAAAATCGTATTCTTGGATCTCAAGAGTAAAAGTTTTCTTCGATTTCCATTTTTTAACGCCGCTTGTTCTGCCAAGACTGTCATAAATAAATTCGATCTTTTGTTTGCCTTTATTCAGAGTTGCTAGTTGTCCTGAAGGACCATAGGTATAAGTCGTTTGTTCTCCTCTGGCGTCCTTTTCGGTTATTTTATGAAACGCCCCATAATCATAAGAAATTTCTGTGAAATAATCATTAGAGATTTTGCTATCTCTTTTACAATACTCAAGATTGTTTAGGCGACCCTTGTAATCATAAGCAAATACTTGCAAAAGGCCGTTCACTCCGTAATAGTGGTGTAGATTTCCGCCACTGTCATACCTGAATACTTCTTTGGTGCCATTGAGATAGTTGATTTCGATTGGCTTTCCGTGGACATTATACGATCTAGTAAGAGTTCTTCCTTTTGGATCGGTTACTGAGATGGGATTATCGAATAAGTCGTATTCATAAGTATAGGAGACAGTTGCAAAATTCGAGCGCCCAGCAAAATCGCCCTTTTGAGACGGGTTGCGTTCCGAATGATCCTCATCTTTAGTGTATGGATAGGCAATTTGAACGACTCTGCCTAAAGAATCATGGACATAGACCGTCTCATTGCCATACCGATCTGTTTCAGAGATTTTATTGCCAGCAAGATCATAGGTGGTGTGTACTTCAAATCGTGTCCCTGCTTGATCTTTTTCCAGGGTATAAATGGGGGAATTTCTTAAATCATAGTCGTATTCAATCGAAATTTTTGTATTGGAATGGTTTTTCAGTATTAAATTTTGGTTTTTGTCATAAGAATAGCGGGTTTCATTGCCGAGGGGATCTGTCTCAAGAACAAGCAGTCCGTTTTCGTATCTTTTTGTAAGCGTATAGCAATACCTGTCATTTGCATCGTAGATGGCCTGAGAGGTGATATTTCCTTGCCCATCGAATTGATTCACCATTTTTTTTAAAAGATATTCCGACTTCCCATCTGTCGATCTGTATTTTTGTTCGATTACGGCGGGCGCTCCAATATTTGGAAGTTCTTGTTTGGGAGAGATTCTCGTAATAGTCCTTTCTGTAACGCCATAATCGTCTTCGAGGGTTCCTTCTTTGCCATCATCGACAATCACTTCAATGAGAGCTGCATCGCCGTTATAGGCATAAAAATGCCGCTCCTTAATGCCGGAGCTGCAGTCTTCGTTTTCAGAATCTGGGGAGCCTTTCGCTAAAATGAATTTTTTGAGAAGAAGATTAGTTCCTTTTTTGTACCAATATTTGACTCCCGTGCCCTTCGCATCTGTTTGAAAAAATCCATGGGTGTTCTTGCCAGAAAAGTAAGAATAATTCTTAATATGGCCATCTTGATTCGTTACGAGGCCATTTTCATCCACATTCAAAGAGATAGCGCCAAAACCTATGACATCGCCATATTCTCTTTCTTCGACTATGTTTCCTTTGTCTTTGCTGTCGTAAGTGAAGTGTTTGTAATAAAAAATGTTACCACTTACATCTTCGACAGAAGTAGAGATGAGATTGCCCGCATCGCTCTTGGTTCCCCATGCTTTTTTATGAATCCGATAAGGTGCTCCGTCAAGGTACTGTTCTACCGCGACGAGCTGAAAATTATCATCGAATCGATAGATGGCTTTGCATACTCCCGGGCCATCGACTTGTGTGTAATCATTCCCGTATGAAAATAAAACAGTGGCCACTTCTCCTGATCCGACTGGAGTAGCAACGGATCTAACTTTATTTTTGTGCGCTTTATCGGTGTGGTAGTCGATTTGAACAAAACGTCCTTCAGGCAAAGTTTTTCTAGTCAAAAGAGCTTGATTGCCGACAACTTGGTATTGATAGGATAAGCTTGGCTTGTGAGATCGAACAACTTCGCTTAAAAGCGTCGCACCTGAACAATCTTGGCTAAAATGGTACTCAGCGGATTTGCCGTCGCTTGTCTCGATATAAATGTCATTTCTATAATCGATTTTGATCCAGCCCAGAATCTTGTTCTCTGATGCGTTGGTTTCTTTGATAAAACAAAGCTGTCCTTTTTCATCGAACTCATAAAACACTTTATTTCCGCTCGGAAGAATTTCTTGCGTGATAAGGTAAATATCTGAAGAAGGGTGCTTGCTATAGAATCGTTTCCCTTGTGAACAGAGTTGTAGCTCAAAGCTATTTGTTTGCGGGTCAAAATAGAGTTCATTGTTTTTCAGATTTGTCCAGCCGTTGATGGTCCCTTTGGCCGTGTTTGCTATTCCCGCTACTTCATCTTCTGGGTCAATTTTAAATAAAGACTTCTTGGAGGGGTTGGTAGTATTTTGCCAGCCGACGTACGTCAAGATTGTTCCATCAGGATTGCCAACATAAACGTAAGTGCGTTCAAATTTCCCTTCGGCTGTCTTATAAAATTTGACCTTAGGGTCTTTTTGCATAGAGAGAAAGCAGTGAGGATTGAACCGCCACCCGCCAAAATTGGCTGTTTGAAAAGTGTCGCGGCTACTATAAAATCTAGATAAGACTAAAGAATCTGGAGACGATACGGTAAGATCAACTTCAACTTCTGTGTAATCGCCATAAATGGCGCTCACATTTTCAACTAAACTTGCCGGATCTGCTTCTCTCGATCCCAAGTATGTACTGCTAACAGGACTTTCTTTTGCAATTGCGCTTTGTAGAAAAAAACAAAATAATAATCGGATTAAAAAATATGTCATGAACCTATCACTTTCTATAGGGGCTGTTAGAAAATCTACTTTCATTGAATGAAAAAGAGCCATGGTACTTTAGAATACCATCGAACACAATTATAAATAATTGCTTTACAGGAGCTCATGTCTAATATTTAACGGAAACTAAACAAAGACCGCGAGGCGGTACCGCGGGGCCGGCTTTGCGGCGATCTTTGGCTGCAAAAATCGCATCGATGTCGGCATCTTTGAGCTTGCCTTTGCCGTATTCGAGCAAGGTGCCCACCATGTTTCTTACCATTTTATATAAAAAACCATCTCCCTCAAATTCTAAACGAGCTCCACCTTCTTCTAAAATCAAATCTAGGCGAAAAATGGTGCGGATCGGATCTTTGGCTGCGCTGCCTCTGTAGGCCTCGTTCGCAAAGGAAGTAAAGTCGTGAGTGCCAAGAAATAAAGAGCAGCCCCGCTTAAGCAGAGCAAGATCGATCTTTTCGAAAACCTGTAATTGATACGGAGCTGCAAATGGATCGGCTATCGGATCTAATCGCAATCTATAATGATATTCTTTGGCTATAACGCTGTATCTAGCGTGAAAGGTTTGATCGACAGGTTCGATCGATCGAATGCGGATGTCGCTAGGAAGCAGAGCGTTTAAGGATAGTAATATTTTTTTTAAATCGATTGAGACTGAAGAGTCGAAATGGGCGGTTTGGCCTAATGCATGCACACCTGAGTCGGTCCGCCCGGATCCTGTTAGGTCGATAGGGTGGCGTAAAACAGTTTCTAGTGTTTTTTGCACAAGAGGCTGTATTGCAGTTTGATTTTGCTGCACTTGCCAGCCGCAAAACTTAGTTCCATCGTAAGAAATAATTAATTTGTATCGCTGTAAAGCGGGATTTTGGTCCATTTGCAGTATATTTTACTGCGGATGGAGGTTCTTTGCAATTGGCCCTAGTTTTTTTAAGGCCTCCGCGAGGAGGCCCGAAGATCTTTAGGAAAGGTGCTTGTTGACAAGTCTTGTCATTTCAAACATGTTAACAGAAGTTGTTCTGTTGAAAATTTTGGCTAGTTTGTCGTCGGGATTGATATTTCGCTTGTTTTTTGCGTCTTGTAATTTGTGCTGTTTAATATAAGCCCACAATTTTTTTGTGACTTCTGTGCGTGGAAGAGGACCTTTTCCTACAACCGCAGCGAGATCTTCGCTGACATTCATCGGTTGCATAAATTTTGTATTCTTTGGTTTAGTTGCCATTTTTTTCTCCTTTCGAAAGGCGTATCTAGTGCTTCTTAAGAGATCTTTTATCTCTACAGAGGTATAAGTGTCAAAATAAATCGCGCAATGGTTGGAAAATGCCAGAATTGAGAAAATCTTGCAAACAAGAGCTGCTCATGGCAAATTGCAAAGCCATGGATTATTCGCAATTGGAAGAAGTTAGGTCGATTTTTGCGCAAATTGCAAATGTAGAAGAGCGCATTGCTTTTCTGGACAAAATAGCTTTAGTAAAAAATTTGCAAGAGCGCAGCGAGTCTTTGCGCCGGTTTTTAAGCGGCTGTTCTTTGGAAGGACAATGTGCAATTAAGCAGTTTATCGCGTTAGATCAGGGCCGACAGTTGCAGAGCGCTTCGGAAGAGCACTGGGCATCATTATACGATATTTTAGTTCCTCTGGACCAATTTTATCGGCCGCTCGGAGGCGTGATCGGGTATCAAGCCGAGGTGATGCGTCTCATCGCTTGCGAACCATCGCGTGAATTGGTGTGCTACCATTCTCCTGCATTTGAAGAAATTTCAGACCCAACTCCGCAAGTTTTGCAGGCGATTGAATGGGGCATTGAAGCTTTAGCATTTACTGCTGAGATTTATCCTCTGGGAGGCGCTGCTGATCGGTTGCATTTGGTCGATGAGTCCTCCGGCGTAGAGCTGCCGGCAGCTAAGCTTGGTTTTTGCGGCCGATCTATGCTTGAATTGTTAATTCGAGACCTAAGAGCGCGCGAAAAGCTTTATTTTGAGCGTTTCGGCATTTGGTTGACCACGCCGATTGCCATCATGACATCTCAAGAAAAATCCAATCATGATCACGTTGTCCAACTTTGCGAGGAAAATAATTGGTTCGGCCGGCCTAAAGAGTCCATTCGGTTCTTCACTCAGCCTTTAGTGCCCGCAGTGGATGAAAATGGACAATGGCATTGGGTAGGCCCTTTCAAACCTCTGCTAAAACCCGGAGGACATGGGGCTATTTGGAAGTTAGCCAAGGACGAAGGAATTTTTGCGTGGTTGCAAACTTTGGGCCGCACCAAGGCCCTGGTGCGCCAGATCAATAATCCGGCGGCCGGCATCGATTACGGATTGCTCGCATTTTGCGGTATAGGTTGGAAGAAGGATATGACCTTTGGTTTTGCCTCCTGTCCACGGCTACTTGAGTCTGCAGAAGGGATGAACGTGTTGGCGGAAAAAGCCGACGGGGAAATTGTATTGACCAATGTCGAATATTGCGATTTTACAAAATTTGGCATTGAAGATAAACCCTTAGTGGACGGCCAGCCTTATTCTCGTTTTAGTTCCAATACCAATATCTTATTTGTGGATTTGCAAGCAGTTTCTGCTGCGGTTGAGCAAACGCCGTTTCCCGGTCTTTTGATCAATTTAAAGCCCTCCCAAATTCCCTGCCCGCAAAACGGCCGCCGAGAAGCAAAAGTAGGAAGACTTGAGTCTACAATGCAGAATTTGGCCGATGTGTTCAGCGAGCCGAAACGGCAGCCGCTGCGGACCGAAAAAACCTTTGCCACTTACAATCAAAGGAGCAAAACGATTTCGGTCGCTAAAAAAGCTTACATCCCCGGCAAGTCTTTACTTGAAACCCCAGAACAGTGCTTTTACGAAATGCTCCTTGAAAATCGCGATTTGCTGCAATCTTGCGGGTTTGATTTGCCGCCTATCGAAGCGATCGAAGAGCACCTTCAATTCGGTCCTTCGAGTTTGTTTTGTTACGATCGCTCGTTAGGTCCTTTATACGCCGATATTCGCCGCAAGTTAAAACTAGGGCGATTATCTTTTGGATCGGAGTTGGTGATAGACGCCGCTGACGTGCAGATCTGCGATCTCATTGTCGAGGGAAGCTTGCGCATCGTGTCTGATTTTCCCCATATGCAGGGAAAATGTCGTTTGCGCAACGTGAAGGTTGTCAATCGGGGAGTCGATTGGCAAAATAGCTCTCCATTTTGGAAAATGAATCTGTGCCGGCGCGAGAGCGTACTGATTGAATTGCGCGGCAGCGGCGAGTTCATAGCCGAAGACATCGTTATCGAAGGTGCCCATCATTGGGTAATCGAAGATGGCCAGCGCTTTGTTCTAGAGCCAAGATTTTCCCAAGCAAAGCAGTTTTGCAATTGGCTCAAAAGGTTTGGATAGTGTAACCTTAGCGATATGAACTTTGAATTACAATCGAGACTCGACGAGATCGGACAGCGCTTTACCGATCTCTGGAGGTATCTTTGACCTAGCGGTCAAAGAATTGCGAGTAAAAGAATTAGAAGAAAAAATGAGCGAAGACAACTTCTGGAATAGCCAGGAGGCTGCTCAAAAAGTCATCGGGGAGATCTCTGCTCTTCGATTATGGGTCGTTCCGTATCGAGAACTCAATCGGAATTTCAACGACGCCAAAGATCTTCTTCCGGATGCAATCGAGCTGGGGGACGAAACCTTGGTTCAAGAGTTGCTGTCTACGATCGATCGAGTAGAAGCTGGTTTGGCTGATTTAGAAGTGCGGCGTATGCTGTCGGGCGAGCTCGATAGCAAAGATTGCTATCTCGAGATCAACGCCGGGGCAGGGGGGACTGAATCTTGCGATTGGGCATCGATGCTTTCGCGCATGTACCAGCGCTGGGCTACGAAAAAAGGGTGGAAGGTCGAAATCATCGATCGACTAGATGGAGATGTCGCGGGGATTAAAAACATTACATTTCGATTTACCGGCCCTTTTGCATTTGGATACGCCAAAGCTGAAAAAGGAGTCCATAGACTCGTCCGGATTTCCCCCTTTGACGCCAATGCCAAGCGCCATACTAGTTTTGCTTCCGTCGATGTCACGCCCATTGTTGAAGATGTGGAGGTTGAAGTACGTACCGAAGACCTGAAAATCGATACATACCGAGCGTCGGGAGCGGGCGGTCAGCACGTCAATAAAACAGATTCTGCCGTTCGGATGACCCATTTGCCGACAGGGATTGTGGTTTCGTGTCAGAGCGAACGCAGCCAAATTCAAAACAGAGAAACCTGCTTAAAGATGCTTCGTTCCAAGCTTTATGAAAAACAGCTCAATGAGCGAGATCAGAAGATCGCTGCAATGGGGGGAGAAAAAAAAGAGATTGCATGGGGAAGCCAAATCCGCAACTATGTGTTTCAACCCTATACATTGGTCAAAGACACCCGGACTAAGGTAGAAAAAGGGAATGTCGACGCCGTAATGGACGGCGATATCGACGACTTTGTCAATGCCTATTTAAAGGAATTTGGCTGATGCAGACACCCGCAGGTTTCGATATTCGCTTCAGCGAAGAACGGGATCTGGATTTTTTGACCCGTTATTTTGCCGACCCGGCGGCATGTGATGATTTTCCGTTTTCTCCTGATGAGGCCGCCGATGTTTTAAAAAATTGGATAGGATTTTCTAAATTTAAAGCGAGTTTGACCGGACTGATCAACGATGAGCCTTGCGCCATAGCTACTTTATTTCTTATGCCATATCGCAAAGTGGCCCATCACGCCTCTTTTTTTGTTGCCGTCGATCCCGCCCACCGCAACCAAGGTATTGGCACATCTATGATTCGCAATATCATGAACCTCGCTAAAAATCGATTCCGGCTGGAGAGCGTCAATGTCGAAATTTATGAACCCTCATTGCTGTTGCCGATCGTAGAAAAGTTGGGGTTTTTGCCATTTGCAAAACAACCAGATTTTGTCCGCATGGAAAATGTCCATAGACCTCGCATTTTATTGGAGTGTATGCTGTGATTGAAATTCGCCAAGCGATAGATTCCGATCAAGCATTGTTGGTTGAGTGGCTATTGCAGCCCGGAGTGTTAGAAGGTTTTCCGTTGACCGATTTAAGAGAAGTGGAAGATGCGGCGCGTATCTGGATGAGTTATAACCGATTTGGTGCCGTATTAACAGCTCTTTACGATGGAGCGCCGTGCGGAAATGCTGTTTTGTATTTGCAGCCGTATAAAAAATTGGCCCACCAATGTTTATTTGCAATTATTATCGATGAAAGATTTCGTGGCCGGGGAGTCGGGAAAGCTCTCTTAACCGCCCTGATGGAATTGGCCAAAGAGAAATTTCATATTTCGCTGCTTCATTTGGAAGTGTATGAAGGCAATGAAGCGGCAATTCATTTGTATAAAAAGTTGGGATTTACAGAGTACGGAGTACAAAAGCACTTTGTAAAAAGCAATGGGCGATATTTAGCAAAAATCATGATGCAAAGGTATATCTAATGGCCGGACATAGTAAATGGGCTAATATGAAGCACCGCAAAGATCGCGCTGATAAAAAGAAAGGCAAGATTTTTAGTCGGATTATGAAAGAGATCATTTCCGCTGTCAAACAAGGCGGGCCCGATCAAAAAGGCAATAATAAGCTTCGCGTAGCCATTCAAAAAGCGAAAGAAGCGAATATGCCCAATGACAATATTGAGCGAAATATTAAAAAAGCATCTAGCGCCGATCAGCAAGATTATACTGAGATGTCCTATGAGCTGTACGGGTATGGGGGAGTGGGCATTATTGTCGATATTATGACGGACAATAAAAATAGAACCTCATCCGATATGCGGATTGCTACGAATAAATATGGCGGAACTATAGCAACGCCCGGAGCTGTAGCTTATAATTTTGATCGTAAAGGGCGAGTTACAGTAGCAAAGTCAGCGATATCCGAAGATGAGCTTTTTTTACTAGTTAGCGAAGCCGGGGCGGAAGATATGGCCTTGGAAGATGATTTATATGTGATTTATACAACTGTTGAAGCGTTCAATCAAGTTAAAGAAGCATTGGAAAAGGCATCGTTGAAGTGGGAAGAAGCGGAGTTGGCTATGATTCCCAAATCACATGTGGAAGTAAGCGATGAAGACGCCAACAGCAACATTGCTCTCATTGAGTATATTGAAGGCTTAGATGATGTCGATGCCGTGTATCATAATATGCGAGTAGAATAGACTTTCTGCTTTAGTTCTTAAACAACTCAAAATGAGTGATTTGCTATTTTTTCAGGGATATGCAGTGTGTTTTTTTATAATCAATTGATTTACAGTCGTTTAAATATATAATTATTTCTGTAATTTTATGGTTTAGTTTGTTATAATATTGTTAAGGAGACTTATTATACCATGGCTACGCCTGTAACCTCGCTTCCTGCGCCAGCATCCCCCGCACCGGTTGCTCCGGCGAGCCCAGCTTCGCCCGTGGTCAGTAGAACTGCGGCTGCGTCGCGCGGCGCGTTAGGCACTTTAGGGTCATCTCAGCTCTCTACACTAGTGTCTGGTCTTATGGGCAGAGTCTCTGCATGGTGGGCAGACAAGACTACGAGTGACAAAGTAGTCATAGTTGCCTTTATTGCATTTATGGTTTTAGTCAGTGTTTGTACGGCTGGAATGTCTTTAGCGCCTTCTATTTTTGTGGCCGGAATGGTTGCCAACGCTATTGGCGCGAGCGCAGCTGCTGTTGCTGCGATAGGTGCTGTGTCAGCAGTGCTAGAGGTTGGGATTGCTTGCTATCGGGCTAGAAAACCCAAACCTAAAGCTCCGCTACCTGCACCCCCATTGCCGGCGCCTTCTTCACCAGCGCATCCATTATTGTCACCTCGTCGTAGAGGTCCTCCCGTTGGAAAAGAATCAGGAGAAGTAGAAATGGAACCTTCGTTTGAGGGAGATCCCGCCTCCGTGGTCGTAGGTTTACAAGAAGCGCCACGTACAACGGATCGACAATTGGTAGAGGTAAACAACTTAGCACCAGTTGCCCCCGATTCCGCCCCCCTTTCCGGACGTGTAAGCCCTGCTCCAGCGTCGTCAGTACTAGTTCCGATGCCTGAACCTCTTCCCGCTCCTCCTTCTTTTGCTTCTGTGGCGGATTGTCATAATGTTACACCACTACCATTTGTTCCGGTGGCAGCAGACCCACCCCTTCCTCAGGTTGAAACCGTACCGCGCCCTGGCCCAACACCAGCTCTGCCTCGGCGGGTTCCTGTATTACCACCTTTGAACTTGGGGTCACCAGTGCCGCCATCAGTTTCTCCTACACCAGATCAGCCCCAACCTGCTCCTGTAGCAACGCCGCCTCTACCCTCGCAGGGGAGATTACTGCACGGCGTTTCTAAAAGATCTAGGCCTTTACATCCTGCAATGGAGGAACCACAACAGTTGTACCGTCGTTTATTACAACAACGCAAGCAACGTAGGGCCTTAGAGGTGGAGAAACAATGGGAGAAGAAACCACCAGGTGGGGTTGTGTTGCGACGGGTAAAAAATGTAGGTCAAGCTTGTGGTGCCATCGCATGTATGAATATGATTATATGTAATCCTAAAGGATTGAAATCTAAGTTTGCAACATTACTAACACGAGAGGCAGAATCTGATCTGAATAAATTACGAACAAATCGAATAAAGTGTCGACATCCTGTGCTTAATTATATTTTCCAATATCAACTAAATAGACCATCCGCTAACGAGCTATCTCAATCTGTTCCGGAGAGTATAATGCAGCAGTATAAGAATCGTGGCGATGCTCAGTCCCTTATGCAATCTATGGCAGCAGAAGTACATCTTCCGTATATACAGTATTTGCCAGGAGGGAGTGGCTCCATAACGGACGTAGCAAGTCAATGGCATACACAATATAAATCTCAGTCAATTATCGTAGAAAATAACGTATATGGCTTAGGACAGGGCCCTAAATGCACTTTTGAAATCGAGTTGAATGATGGAAGGTATCAATTGAGGTCATTTGTGTATTTTGCAGCAGGACATTATACGTTTTATCGCCAAGTTGACGATGGTCGTTGGCAAATAGCAGATGATGATAAGCCTATAAAGACTATTGAGAGTGACGTTGCGCTTGAAAGATTGCAAAGCGGCGGGGTGTTGTTGAACTATGATTTTATACCGACAGCAGGTAGGTGAATATGACGCCCTCTGGTCTTCCTTTGCTGATGCCTGGAGCTTCTTCTAGACCCACAATACCCCCATCTTGGGGAAAAATGATGGTGGAGCGCATCTTCCCAAGTGGCAGTTTTTTTCGGCACATCGATGGAGAGTGTAATTATATGGCCGTGATAGCAGCTGTAGTTATGATAGCTGCATTGGGAATTTTGGCCGGAGCATCGTTATCGATGGGTAATGCAACTGTATTAACAGTGATCTTTGCAGCAGGGGCTGCGGGACTTCCGTTAGGATATGTTGTATGGCAGTTTAAGGTAAACGAGCCTGTCGAAAGATCGCCTGTCAGAACAACGGCTCATGCACCGACTCTACGACTAACACCTCGTATTAAACCTGCCTTACTGCCTGATCCTCCCGCCCGACCACCCTCTCCGCCGCCTCTATTCGCTGCGCCTCTACGGCCGCGTCGTCGCCGCCGCCGCAGCTCAGGATCAAGGGGGACAGGACCCGCTGCGCCTGCGCCAAGACCCGCTGCGGCAACCACTCCCGCTGCGCCAAGACCCGCTGCGGCAACCACTCCCGCTGCGCCAAGACCCGCTGCGCCTGCGGCAACCACTCCCGCTGCGCCTAGACCCGCTGCGGCAACCACTCCTGCTGCGCCTGCACCTAGACCAAGAACTACTCCTGCTGCGGCAACTGTGCCCATACCCGTTGGGCCTGGATTGTTGGGCAGGGTGAAGAATTGGATGCTTGGGGGGGAATCATCTAATGTTTCGAATGACTCAGCAGGACACATAGCAGACGATTTTGCAGCTCGGAGGTTATGTAGGGAACTATTGGCTGATGCAGGTGTAAACCCTCAAAATGATGCATTTCAAGTAAATGGTTTAACAAACGGTGGCAATACTTGTTGGTTGAATTCGGTTATTCAACTTTTGCGTATGGATGCTGATCTGCGAACCAGGCTTCCTAAATCACCTGACGGTAATGGTGAGCGTAGTGCCGACGCCACGGAGCCGTCCACACACGTTGCTGAAGCTCCTGTGGGCGCTGGTTCGCAACCAAGGCTGTCTGAATCATCTGACGATAATGTTCCGCGCGGTGCCGACGCCCCGGAGCCACTCAAAGCTGCTGCCAATACTCGCAGATTAGCTGACATGCTTTTTCCAAGTGCACGAGGCGTTCAGCAAGACGCTATTGAGGGATTTCAAAAAATCATCGATATTTTAAGGTTGTCGTCGGGGGCGAAATACCAAATGAGCACTCGGGGGACTGTCCCGCGAGAGGTTTCATTTTATAATAACACGGCTGGCAGAAACGTTTACATGGGGTACGATTCAGATACTTCAAATCGCGCCACGATTCTCGATAGAGATAGTGAAAGCCTAGAGACGCCTGACATAGGTTTGTTAACTGTTGACATGGGGAGGACCGTACAGGAGTCTTTAGAGCAACATTGGAATTCGGACGAGGATGTTAGAGTACAGAGAACGGGAATCTTGGAAAATGGGTCTTCGGTGCGCATTGAGGGAGTACCTCTTAAAAGCCAAACTCAGTTTGTTAATCTGCCCCCGAGTGTGACGATTGGTCTAAAGCGTTTTAACTATGGACCAGGATTTAGCGTTAAAAATACTGATCTTATCAGAGTGCAGCCTCAGGTTACGATCCCATCATGGAATGAGGGCTCTGGGAAATATACTTTAGATGCGTTTATCGTCCATCTTGGAGACAGCGCGCATAATGGGCACTATGTTTCGTGCGTGCGAGATCCGACTACGCAATTGTGGTATGTAATCGACGATGATAAAGTTAATCAACCTAAATCTTGGGAACAGATACAGGCTTTGGTTGGCCAGGCTTACATGCTGCATTACTCTAGGTCTAGCGATGGCGCGGGGGGTGCTGCTGCGGCCGGGGGGGCTGGAGCTGCTGCGGCAGCTGCGGCGAGATAATCGGCTTTTTCGCGGAGCTGGTCGGGAGCGATTGGCTCATAGGAAAAGGGGGCGGTAAGCTTGCCTTCTACTAGCACTGCCAGGCGTTTTGCATTTTTTCTTCCCAACAGCTCTTTTGTTTTTGATAGAAATCGATCGTAACTTAGCGATTGGAGCGCGTCTATCCGTTTGTTCAGATAATGAAAATCTGCTTCTTTTTCGAAGGCTAGTATGTCCCACAAAAGGGCTTTGTCCGTAAGACTGCGGTAACGGGTCTCAATGGAGTGGACTGCTGATGTTTTGAGCTCTTCAAAACGGCTCAATGGGATGGATTGGGGCAGAGTTTCTAAATATTCTTCAAAAAAGAGTTCAAAGCGATAGAGAAGGTCCTCTGGTTGGTGAGAGCCGGACTGGACTAAAAAGAGGTGGAAAAGCCTTCCTTCTAGTTCTAAGGGATCGGATTTTGCGATATAGGCTGTTTTTTGCTTGGTGCGAAGTTCGTTAAAAAAGGCATCGTGCAGGGCGGGAGAAAGGGTGTCTTGTAGGGCGCGGGATTCAAAACTAAAGGGGCCTTCGTCAATGACAAGAACGGCTCCGTTGCCTTGGACGGAGGCTTCTTTGTGAATGGAAAATGGACCGCCTTCGACACTGGATAAAAGGAGAACTTTGGGGCGGACATGGGCGTTTTTAGGGTAGGCGCTGCGGTTGAGCGCGTGCTGGATATCAATCCATGAAGACTCAGCTTGTTTTAGGCTTAAGTTGCCGGCGAAAAAGGCTTGTTGATAGCTGGTTTCAAAGAGCGTTTTTTGATACTGAACGTACTCTTCATAGGAGATCGTTTTGAGGGCTTTTAGCTTTTCTTCTTGGGTCGTTCGGTCATCGGAAAGGAGGGAATAGAGTGTGTCGATGGCTTGTTTTACGGGCAGGTCTTTGGCAGCGTTGGCGTAAATTTTTTCATGTCTTGCAAAATAAAGGTCGAACTGTTCTTTGGTCGGTGGGGCAAGTGTTAATTTTTTGAGAATTTGATCGAGCAATTGGGGGGCTTTTTCGCTAAACCCGTCCACTTGAATGTTCAGGCGGAGTTTGTCGAGGTTGAAACGGGCGCTAAGACCGGCGCTTTCGGCGGCGGCTAGGGTGGGGTGCAGCTCGTCGGTGAGATGGTCGAGATAAAGGGCTAGCAGGACTGTGCTTTTTGCAGTCGGGGCGATTTCGGGTGAGCGTATGTGAAGTAAAAGGGCGGCCTCGGGAGCGGAAAACTCGGGGGCTCGGCAGTAGTAGGCTATGCCATTTTCTACTTCGGATAGCAACATAGGTTCGGTGGAATGTTCCGCAATCGGGACGGAGCTCAGGTCGGTGGGGAGGAATGGATTGGGTTGGGCAATTTGAATTTTGCCGGTTATTTGGGGTTGATTCCATGCGGCAAGCCAGTCGGGGCTGATTGGCCGGACTGCGTATTGGGCCTGAAACCACTGTTCGGTTTTATCGGGATTAACTCCGCTAAATGAGGGTGGGGCGGTCAGGGTAATGGCGCATTGGGTGGGTTTGAGAAGGTTTAAAACTGCAGAGACTTTTTCGGGGTTGTAGCCGTGAGATAAGATCTTTGCTTGAGGATAGGTGGCGAGGGGTTCGTCCGGCAGGGATCTTCCGATGTCTGCTGCCATTTGAAAGGCGTCTTTGCGTGATTGATACTCGTATTGCAGGGTAGCGATTTGATTTTTTTCATCGAATAAGTAACTTGGAATCGCTTTTTTCTGAAACAGGGCAAGGGCTTCGAAACAACGGGCGGTGATGGTTTGGATTTGGCCCATGGCTTTTGGCGCTAGGTAAATTTGAATGGTAAAAAAACTGTGGTTTGGACCGCCTATTTGTTCTACCTCTGCAATCACGGCGTCGACGAGCTGCTCTTTTTTTAGGCTTTCAAAGAGGCTAAATTCTTGTCCGCGCCCAAGGGCATAGGCGATGAGTTCTGCGGGTTTTGAGGGATCGATCGCGAGCTCTTCGGGTAGTTCCCACATCAAAGAAAGGGCCTGGCGGTTTTGGATGGGTTTGACGTAGGCGATGTGATTGAATTGGGAGGGTGATAAAATGGGGCCTTTGGGCGTATCGATCGGCTCTTTTGCGATGGGTACGGATGAAAACATCGTCGAGGCTTGTAGTTTGAGCTGTTCTAAGGGCAGGCTTGAATAAACAAACAGATGCATTTTATCTGCGCTGTAATGGGCTCGATGCCAATCTAAAAGCGCTGATTGGGGGATGTTGCCGAGAGTTTGCGCGTTGCCTGTGGAAAATTTGTGGTTGGGATGCTCCGGATTGGCGAGCTCTTTGAAGACCATGAATTCGCGCCAAGCATCGTTTTCTAGGTTTTTTGTAAATTCTTGATCGACGGCGTGCAGTTCTCGGGAAATAAAGTCGGGATTGAAGATGGGGTCGATGAAAAAGTGGGCGAATTGGTCTAGGTTGGCAAGGAATTTATCTTCTTTGGAGGAAAACATGTAGACGGTGCGGTCGGATGCGGTAAAGGCGTTCATGATGCCGCCGGCGTCGGATACGCTAGTGGAAAATAGATTGTGGTCGGGATATTTTTGGGTGCCTAAAAATAGCATGTGTTCGCAAAAATGGGCCATGCCGGGATATGCTTGCGGATCGTTCCAAGAGCCTGCTTGCACTGCGACAGATGCAGAGGATTGGTCTGCTTTTGGATCGGAAATGATGTAGACATTTAGGCCGTTGGCAAGGCGGATTTTGCCAATTTGCCGATCTTTCAGGTCTGGATTGCGAAAAAAAAGGCCTGATTCATCGGAGATGTTTTCATAGGTGCCAGTCGGCGTCGTTTCTGGTATAGAGCGGTTGTTCATCATCGCCACCTCCGGCGTTTGAATGAGGGTGAGCAGGGGAAATAGCAAGGAGAATAAGAAAATCATTTCTTCAGTTTGTCATACATTGTTTTTACAGTCGACCAAATTGCTTGGGCGCGGGCTTGCCGGCGGGAGTCTTTATCGGCGGCGTCGGAGCCAATATAGTGATCCATATCAAATTCTGCCCCCACAAAAAGGTGGATCGGTGATCTTTTTGCTGTTCTAGTTTCCCCTAGTTGCTGTTGGATGGTTTCGGGTGGGGGAAGTAAGTTGTATGTGGAGAGGGCAAGCGGGTAGAAGTGGGTTGGGGTTTTTGCTTTTTTTGCCATGAGATAAAACAGCTCAATGCTGTGGGGGTCAAAAGGAGCTGGTTCTAGTTTTCCTTTGGCATCGGGCCTGTCTCTTCCTCCGGCGGGAGCGACGTAAATAGCTTTTCCTCCTTCTTGCAGAAGGCGGCTCATTTTTTCCATTGTCTGTTTGTTATGCTGTAATTTTTGCGCTTTCAATTCTGGAGGTTGGTCGATATAGCGTTTGGAGTAAATGCAAAGTAGATTCGTTCCCAAGCTAAAGGGCATGGCCAAGGGATCTGAAATGACTCGCTCGCCGGCGACGTAGATGATTTCATCGGAAAGGCGCGGATGTGATTGTTTTAGTAAAATGGCTATGGCTTGGGGATCGGGTTCGATTTGATGGTTTGCTAAAAAGACAGCGTTTTCTCCGATGGAAAGTTGGGTGCAAATGCGGTCGAGGTTGTCTTGGCCTAAAACATGGGAGGTGGAAAGGTCGACGAGGGGAAGGATAAAATCGATGCCGAATTGAGCGTAATCAAAGGGGAATTTGATTTTTTGGTGATAGGGTTCAAAAGTGTGCGGCGATTGTAGTTGCTCCATGGTCAACTGGATAAATTGGCGCAAAATGGGGATTTGGGCTTGGAAGGAAAGGCCTCCTTGCTCGATTGCCTTGCGATATGAGGCAATAAAGTCGAGGAGGATTTTTTGATAGCGCGCGGGGAATGTCCCGCTTATCTGCAGCTCGTCGATCAGCAGTTGTTCAGGAGTCGATCTTTTGTCCATTCAATGTTGAAAAAAAGTGGTAGTCATTTAAATGCATGTTGTCGCTAATAGCAAATTCAAGCTGCGCATTGGATT
>JAJXVT010000029.1 GCA_021781995.1 bacterium
CATTGTATCAACGCTTCAACGATATTTAGATGTCCGTTTTTAGCTGCTTCCCTGAACACGCCTCCCAGACTATACTTTCCTGAAGTTGGAATCAATCTGGAAGTTGGAATCAATCTTATGATTCGTGCTTCAAAAAAACGGGCATAAAGAGCGGCCGCATTCTCCTCTTGATTTCGAAATATTTGAATGCAGGCTACTTCTACACACCGATCTGCATACCTTTGGACTTCCGGTGTGAGTAAATAAGTGACAACGGCTTCGTGCTGATTTGTCATGGCTTGTATCAATGCTTCCGCACAATATTTATTTACAATTCGATTATGAGCTGCGCGATTTTCCATTGGAATCATGTTCTGTGACACCTCTGGTGTAAAAAAAAGAGCGAGTATGTCTTGGTGATTATGTCTTGCTGCTGCTACGAAAACATCTCCTAGATAACGAATACCATGCTCAAGCTGCAAAATACGACGCATAACTTCTGGGTTTTCAAGAAGACGGCGCGCATTTCCTGCGCAGCCATTGATTGCAGCTCGTGTTAAAGCTTGAATCAATAAATCTGTGTCTATCTGATTCAGCACCTCAGGTCTAAGATAACCTGCTAGAAGCGTTCCTGCCTCCTCGGTATTTTGTTCCGCGATAGGGACAATATTATCTGCAATGATCAGCTCTATCCGTGCATTATTTATTCTTTCTTGTATCCACCCAGGTGGAAGCGCTAAGGCGCCAGGCATCTCCGGTATTGGAGCTCTCTCCCGACAAGAAGGACATTCAATGATCCTGGGAAATCTGTTTAAAAAGGGTTGCTGTTCAATCCAGGTTCTCCAATGTTGCTCTATGCAGTGCTCGTGAAAAACATGCCTGCACCTCAAAGTCACTTCTCTTATTTGAGCATTCCAGTCATCGTAACAAATTGGACACTGGACATCCCTATACACAGGTCTACCGATATTTCCGATATTTCCAGACATGTATCACCGCAAATTTATTTTAGAAAATGGATATACTATATATATATAAACAAGACAACGCCAAAATGGCGTTGTTGCGTAACATAGCTGCAGATGAGGTTCTCCTTGCTCTCAAACCGCTACATTTTTAAATTTTCTGTTATTTACACAAAAACTTTAGGCTTAACATGGCATCGAAGAAAGATACGACTCCTTCCAAGAAGAAAAAAAAGTATCGCATCCGCAACGGGAAACGGTATAATCAATCGTTGGTGAATCGTGGAAGCATCACTTTTGGGTCGGATAAAAATTCCAAAGAACTATCCGCTTCAGTTCCTTGATAAATTAAAAGGTCAGTCATGGGTTTATCGCCAAACAACGTGTAAACACCTCCTTCCTCAAAAAGCATTTTCTGCAAAAACGCTTCGAGTCGCTCTTTTTTTCGTCGACCGGTTTACGCTTCGAACCAGCGCATAAAAAAAGATAACAAAAAAGAAAACAGAGATTGAAAATTTTCAGGTTCATTGACCCTCTAAGGAGAATTTTATGCACAGTCTAGTCCGATTTCATTTCTTGGAACTGATGAGTGTGGTTATTTCACAGTTGTAAATGGTTCCTCTAGCCACGTGAGTCACGCGGCAGCAATCATCTACCCAATTATCCGATGCAAAAAGTGCCAAAAACCGTTCAACCCCAATGTTTGCAATAGGGGGGAGGTCCATTCTGCGGCACTCAAAATTAAAAGGTTTACAGCAAGAGTCCAATCAACTGCTGTACTCTTGTTGAATTTCGCAACAACGCCCTGGTTTTCATCGCAAGCGAATGGATACTATTCCAAGAAGTTAACAGGAGAAAAACAAGAAAATGACGGTAGCCGGACTTGAACCAGCGACAAGCGGATTATGATTCCGCTGCTCTAACCAACTGAGCTATACCGCCAAATTTAAGGGAGATTAGCGGGGACAGGACTCGAACCTGCGGCCTTTGGGTTATGAGCCCAACGAGCTAACCACTGCTCCACCCCGCGATGAAGAAAGCAAAAGCTTAACACACAAAGAATTTTACCACAAAACATTTTCAAATTTACGTTCGTTAACAACTGAAAATCAACGCGTTAGGTTGCATCTAATTCATCTAAGATCGATTTTGCCTCTCGCTCATCGATTTCAATAAATCGATGTTGGAGTTGTTCATAGGCAAAAACTCGGGTGTTTGCAATATCAAACCACCACCCATGCACATGCAGCTTCTTCGCATCGACTCGCTCGCGGATAAAGGGATAGCTTAAAATGTGCTCCATTTGCTGCAGTACATTGGATTGCGAAAGACGATTATGCAACGATAAAGATGGGGTTATATTTTCTCCGTTTCTTACGCGATATAGAGAATTTTCTGCGTATTTGAGCCATGTGTCGATATGAGGACATGTGTTTAAGCTCACACCATCAATCAAAGCCTGCATAGCGCCGCATTCGGAATGACCACATATGATGATGTCTTGGACGTTGAGAACAAAAATAGCATATTCGATAACCGCTGCTGCGCTATTATCATCTGGAAAAGCCGAAGAGGGGGGCACGAGATTGCCGGCATTGCGCAATACAAATAAATCACCGGGATTTGTCGAAGCAAAATAATTGGGCGCAACCCTACTGTCGGAACACACAATCAATAACGCATCGGGCTTTTGTCCTAGGGCAAGACGCGCGTACATTTCTCGCTTTTCCGGCGTTAGCTTATCCCGAAAATCAATAATTCCTTGAATCAATTTTTTCATTTTTTTGTCTATACCATTAGCAGTTATACCGAGAGTGATTGAAGAATCGATATATCCATTTTCTTAATTTAAAACAAGAGGCAATCCCGATATGAACCACTTATTTTACAATAAAAGTAAATAATGCTAAAATTATATTATTAATAACTATAATAAGAAATATGACAAATTCCGTAACATCTTCCACCTCCTCTCATACTACGGTAAATATTGAAGGTGTAGGCGCCGTGCGTATTCGCCGTCGCGATGGAAAGCAAATCCAGGTATCTGAAGCTGCTAAAGTAGCGCTAAAGCAACTCATCCAGGCTTCAAGAACGAGCGGAGCAAGTAAATTTCATATCGTAATGAAATTAACTCCACAGGGTGGTATAACGATCCCGGGAGCATCAAGTTCACAAGCGAAACAAGCGGCGTGCCGCGTCTGGGCAGAATTGCATACACCTCAAGAACTGTCTAAACAAAACCTGATGAATCAGAAATCTTTTCGCGACTCGATTCCAAAACTCCGACAACTACAAATTAAAGCCCAACCCACTACAAACGCTTCTGTAACAAAATGGTCATGGACACGTGGATTTGGCTATGGACTCACGGCTTTCGGCAACTTCTTAATACGGGTTTTCGGCAAAAATTATAGTGAGATTTTAACAACAACAACAACCCGTCCCAATAAATTATTGTTAGGCCCTATGCCAAACAAAATAGGCAATGGAGCTCAATATTTAAAACGCGATTCCACGCATCTTTCTATATTAACGTGTCAAGAAGATGCAGAAACACAATCTCACGGTTTTGCTCAACCTTACACTCATACTGACTGGGAAGTTCTAGGGAGGGATTACACACACAAGCAACTGAGCCTCGAAGACCATACTTTTATGTTAGCAGATCAAATGTCGGAAGCTGCCGATTTTATTCATCAGCAATTACAACAAGGTGATGTATATGTACACTGCAGAGCCGGCGTCGGCCGTTCTGCTACTGCTATCGCCGCATACTTAATCAAGTATGAAGGCAAAACTGTGGTTGAAGCCATCAATTTAATAAAAAGCAAAAGAGACAAGGCGACTATTAGCAATAAAATCCCTGGGTTAAAAGCCTTCTGCTATTATCTTGAAGAAACCGATCAACTTCCTAGCAGAAAAGCTGTCCCAGACCTACTGACTGGCCTCGAGAATGAGCCTTATCGATCCAAAGAAGCAAAAGCTATGGCAAAATTACAAAAACAAGCAAAAAAAGGCATGCCCAGCGCTCAGCTTCTGCAGGCTAGTCTTCTTCCGTCGACGACTCCCTCAGCTACACCCCCAACATCAGGCCCCGCTCCATAAAGAGCCAATTGCATTGAGCTCAGCTAAAGGCACCATACGTCCTAGTTGATTTTTCAACACATGCTCTACTAGATCGATCTGAGCTGCTGTAAATGGCCCAAAAATGGCTTTGGCGCCGTATAATGAGGGTTCTAATACATTATGACCGCCTATGTTGGGAATGTAGCTTCCACCGACGATTGCTGCAAAACTCAAGCAATAGCATTTGGCCAGCTCTCCCATGCGATCAACCAAAACCAGTCGAGCGCTATGAGACGGCAAATCCAATGTTGTATATTCGATTTTTTTTCGGTTGAGCATGGCTGCTACAGCAGATGCCCGCTCGGGATGGCGAGGGGCTAAAAATATACGCACAGCGGGCAGTAAGGGGGCTAAAGCATCTAACAGCATTTCCTCTTCGGGATCGTGGGTAGAACTGATCGTAAGCCAGGGGCCTTTTCCCCACAGGGATTTGAGCTGGGCTAGGTCTACGGGCTGAGGGCGCGCTTGAAATTTGAGATTGCCGCCAATGTGCAAAATATCAGGACGGACAAAGGGTTTTAATCGATCGAAATAGATTTGGTTTTGCACTGATATGTGATCTAGATAGGAAAAGAGTTTGCGAGCCAAAGGCAGGACCTTGCGAAAGCGGCGGGCGGAGGTAGAGGACATTTTGCCGCTGAGCAAGGATGTGTGTGTGTTGTTTTTTTTGGCCGCCTTTAATAGATGATACCACAAATCGCCTTCGATGAAAATAAGCCGGCTTGGTTTGAGAACGCGCACCCATCGTTTCATAATCCAACTGAGATCAAGCGGCAAAATGCGATGGGAGCTTGCGTAAGGAATCGATTTTTTTGCCTCCGCAAGTCCTGTCATACTCGCTGTTGTAATGCACAAAAAAATCTTCTCGCAATCGATGTTCAAATGTTCAATGGCAACTTGGGCAGCTTTCACTTCGCCAACGGAAACGGCATGAATCCAAATGACTTCTTTGCCATGGGGATCGGGAGGGTGAAGTCCCAAACGATCGGATAGTGTTGGATATTGTTTTCCCGAATACCAAGAATACGCCTTGGTAATCGGAATAAAAATCGCCGCGGCGATTAAAACCACTAAATCATACAAAAGGGTCAATGGACGAGCTCACGATTGAATCGCTACGACAATATTGAGGAGTTTATTCGGCACGAAAATGGTTTTAACCACTTGTCCGGTAATGAACTTTTCAATATCGGGGTTTTGGCGCACTAACTTCATCAACTCGCCTTCGGTGCGATCTTTAGGAAGCTCAAAACGTCCGCGCAATTTGCCGTTGATCTGAACGACATAAAGGGCTGTGTCGTCGACCAGATATTTGGGGTCCACTGCAATGATCGGAGCGTAAGTGATCGTCTCCGAGGCTCCTAGCTCTTTCCACATCTCTTCGGCAATATGCGGGGCAAATGGATAGAGCATTTGCACTGCCATTTTAAGGCAGCTGCGCGGATAAGAGCTCAATGGAATGAAGGCATTGAGAAATTCCATCATACGAGCGATTGCAGTATTGAACTGAAATTGCTCTAAATCGCTTGTCACGGATTGAACAAGCCGATGGGCGAGTTTCAGTGCCTCAACTGTGTCTTCTTCAACGACTTTTTCAGAATAGACCATATCGTAAAAGCGATTCAAAAATCTTTTGCATCCGCTCACAGCATCGGTATTCCAAACTTTTTCTCGATCAAATGGACCCATGAACATTTCATATAGCCGCAATGCATCGGCTCCGAATTCTTCGATCATTTCATCGGGAGAAATGCCGTTGAGTTTTGATTTGGACATTTTTTCAGTTTGAACGATTAGCTCGTGGCCATCGCAAAAATAAAGATTGTCTTTCTGGACAACTGTATCGGGGCTGACATACCCTCCTTGAGGGAGTTTATAAGACGGCGCTGTAATCAATCCTTGATTGCGCAAGGTCATAAAGGGTTCGGGAGTGTGAACAAGGCCGCAATCAAAAAGAACTTTGTGCCAAAATCTAGAATACAAAAGATGCAACACAGCGTGTTCTACGCCGCCGACATAAAGATCGACTGGCATCCAGTAGCGATCTGCTTCTTCGCTCCATGCTTGCGTGTGGTTATGTGGATCGCAAAAACGCAAATAATACCAACAAGAACCAGCCCATTGGGGCATTGTGTTTGTCTCTCGAAGGGCTTTGCGGCCGGTTTTGGGATCGACAATCTCAACCCAGGAAGACACTTTTGCTAAGGGGCTTTGACCGGAAGCTGCCGGCTTAAAATCGTCGAGATTTGGCGGGGTCAAGGGAAGCTCGTCCATTGAAAGAGATCTCATCGTTCCGTCGGCAAAATGCAAAATAGGGATTGGTTCGCCCCAATAGCGCTGCCGTGAAAAGAGCCAATCGCGCAATTTATAGTTGATGCTTCTTTTACCTTTTGAATGCCGCTCTAGCCAAAGGATAATTTCTTGCTTGGCTTGAGCCATATTGAGTCCATTTAGGCGAAGATCTGCGTGTTCGCTATGAACGACTTGGCCGTCTTCTACCCAGCACAGTTTTCCCGCGAGCACTTGTCTGCGAAGCTCATCGTCTAAACTTAGTGGATCATAGACGGGGGCGATGGGAAGCCGGTAGGCATTTGCAAATTCAAAATCGCGCTCATCATGGGCCGGAACGGCCATCACAGCTCCTGTTCCATAGCCCATCAAAACGTAATCGGAAATCCAAATGGGAATGGGAGCTCCTGTAATGGGGTGGATTGCGTAAGCCCCTGTCCAAATTCCAGTCTTTTCTTTAATTAAATCTGTGCGATCTAGATCGGTTTTAGCAGCGGTTTTTGCAATGTACTCTTCCACGGCCGCTTTTTGTGATGCAGTAGTGATTTGCTTTGTCAAAGGATGCTCGGGGGCCAACACTAAATAGGTCACGCCAAACAAAGTATCGGGCCTCGTTGTGAAGATAGCAATGGGTTCGTGTGATCGTTGCTCAACGAATGAAACAATTGCTCCTTCGCTGCGGCCAATCCAATTGGATTGTAATTTTTTTAAATGTTCGGGCCAGTCGAGCAAATCGAGATCTTCGAGCAAACGGTCTGCGTAAGCGGTGATGCGCAGAACCCATTGTTTGAGGGGGCGGCGCTCGACGGCGTAGCCGCCTTCTTTTGCTTTGCCGTTTTCCACTTCTTCGTTGGCCAAAACAGTTCCCAATGCGGGGCAAAAATTTACATTGATCTCTGCTTCATAGGCCAGACCTTTTTCAAACAATTTGGTAAAAATCCACTGAGTCCATTTGTAATACGAGGCATCGCTTGTCGCAATTTCGCGATCCCAGTCATAGCTAAAGCCAAGAGATTCGAGTTGGCGGCGATAGGTATCTATGTTAGCGCGAGTGGTAACGGATGGATGGGTTCCAGTTCGGATGGCATATTGCTCGGCGGGCAAACCAAAACTGTCCCACCCCATTGGATGGAGAACATTAAATCCTTTTTGCCTCTTGTAGCGCGCAATGATATCGGTTCCTGTGTAACCGGTGACGTGGCCTACGTGGAGCCCTGCTCCCGATGGATAGGGAAACATATCCAGGACATAGTATTTTGGCCGAGAAGGATCGATTTGGGCTTTAAATACTTTCTTTTGTTTCCAAATTTTTTGCCATTTTTGTTCGATGGCTGCTGGGTCGTATTTTGGTTTCATAGTGGCCTGTATTCTCGCAAAGATTATGGCATATGGGATTTTTTTGAGCCAGCTGAACCTGTTTTTTTAGCACAAACGCCTCAGTCCTTCCCCAAGGAAAATCTACTGCTATTGAGGCTAAGGGAACAAACTGGGGATGTGCAATGGGCTCGCTAATTATAATCAAACGAGATCCGGGGGGCATAGATTCTAATTTTGGCAGCAAAGCGCTCCACTCTAAATCGGTTAAGTGGATTCCATAGAGATAAACTACATCGGCGTCCGAGCAATCAAACTCAAAAAAAGACATTTTCACAAACCGGACCGGAATACAGGTGAGCCAAGCTATGCATTTGGCAAAAAAAACAAAGCGCGGAACCCATTCTACACCGGTGGCCACGCACCCGATGTGAGAAGAGGCCCATAAACATCCTATGCCGCGTCCGGACCCTAATTCCACATATCGCTCGCCAATTTTTAAATCGGCTGCTACGAGCAATTTTTGCAGCGTTTTGATGGGTGTTTCACCGTAAATATAAATGTCGGCAGCTTTTTTTCTTTGCATGAATTTGCGGCAGGTGCGGTATGGATTATCAAAAAACCGCACTAGGAAATACAATGCTTCTGCGCAAATGAATTTTAGAGAACTGGAGATTTTTACCAATTGATGTAAGTACCTATATCGATTGGTAAAAATGTATCAAAATCGAGATTTTTTTTCTGCATGGCTAAATAAAGATCGTATGGGGGGCGATCTAAAGATTCTTCAGACAAGCGAAAGGTTTTCCAGTGCATCCCCAGGCTCAATTTAGATCGGACATCTAAATGGATTTCAACGGCATCTTCCGGGCTGCTATGTACGGTGGACATAAAACGGCGCGGTGCATAGGTTCCGATGGGTATTAGGCTCAAGTCAACCGGGGCAAACCTAGCTCCGATTGCTTTAAAATCCAAGGGGTTATATCCGGTATCTCCCACAAAATAAAATTTCCTTGAAGTGGCAAGAGACTCGACAATATAGCCATTCCAACATGTTTTATTTTGATCCCAAAGAGTTCTGCCGGAAAAATGTTGCGTCGGGACGGCTGTGATGCGATGGGGGCCAAGTTGAACGCTAGACCACCAAGAAAGCTCGTAACAGGGGCCTATTTTTCGTTTTTCAAACCACGGTTTCAATCGCTGAGGAACAATCCAAGAAATATTGGGCTGCTCCATAGCGATGCGGCAAACTGTTTTTTCATCGAGATGATCGTAATGATTATGGGAAATCAACACGGATGAAAGTTTGGGCAGAGCCGTGAGTGGAAAGGGCGGAGCTGCAAGCCTTTTTAAGGCTTGAATCGGAATTGGCGAACAATATTTTCCCCACACGGGGTCTGTAAGGAATTTACACCCTTCAAAATCCACTAAATAGGAACTGTGCCCTATCCATACGGCCCAGTCATTAGTTCGATTGAATGGCTTTGCAACAGCTGGATAACAAAATTCAGAAGGCTTTAAAGGTAAAGGAGTTAAATCTTTATAACGCCCTAATTTCCAAAGAATTGCATCCCAAATGGTCCGTCTAGGATTTTCCAGATGAGCGTTGACAAAACGTCCCCGCCTCGAGAGTCGACTTGAAATCTCTTGTTCCATAATCGCAAAATATACAATTTAGAATTTTGAACAAGAAAATTAGATTCTTCTATAATGAACATAATATAGATTCTGTTTTGCAATAGCTAAGTTTTCTGGAGAGACGGGACGAATAAAGTTGTCATCTAGTTCATACCATCTTCGTTCCCCATTTTCATCTTGCCACGCATAGGCAACATAGTGTCCGCCGCCGCTGTCTCCTCTATGTTGAATGAAAGAGGTCATCTCATAGCGGGTTGGGTTGTCTTGTTCATGAACAGGCAGTTCAAAAACGTCGGGAATGTGATTGACTAGGGCAGAAATTTTATAAGGGCCTTGTTCTGAGTGCTGCATACGATTTAGATAAATAAATAAAGATTCAGGAGCCACTTGAATTCGCTGCTCAATTCTAGCAACTTGTTGGTTATCAATGAACATGGGATTATTTTCTTGCAGATGTTCTACCCAAAACCGCTGCATCAATTCTTCAAAATTGATTTCAAGCTCTAGATGGCAGTGGGCTGGCTCAATTGGCGGAAACTGCAAATCGAGGGAACCGGTCCATGGAGCTTCGTCTCGAACGCTAAACGTGCCATTGGTGAAATGTCTTACAGTTTGAATTCTGCCAGTTAGTAATTCTGGATTGAGACTTCCCAAAATAAATTGAATTCCTTCATGAGCATCTTGCATGTCTTCAGAAAGATAACGGGGCAAAGCATTCATTACAGACCAAGGAACCTCCAGCACACGTTGTTTGGATTCGTTGTATTTTATGAAAAACCGAGATAACGCTCGGCGCCTTCGGAGTGTTTGTGCAGCATCTAGATTGGGAACCTCAGGATCGCTCATTCCCCCTACAACAGTTTCAGAATGCCTCATCATCTGCAAAGAAGCGTTCAGCCAACATGTAGCGCCGTTATTGTGAATTCCACGCAACCTTCCAAATGCTGGCGCCGGCAATGATAGAGTTTCTATGGAAGGCATAGATGAGATTGCAAAGGCCGATCCTGCAAACGTCAAACGGGCCGCGATAATGCCGATTCCTTGCGGAAGCAGTAGGTAAGGGATGTAAGTTATAGCAGCGACAAGTAAAACCTTATAGGTCAAAGAAGCAATGGAACGCGCCATGACTGCAAGACAATGATCAAAGTCGAATTGGGCCAGCAATAAAAATGCGTCTAACTTAAAAACGCAGCTATCCAATGTTTCATGTAATTTATCTACAAACCATTCTTGTAAATGCAAAATGCAAATCGAAAATCTTACAGACAAATTGATGAATTGAAAGAGAAATTGCGTCTAGCAAATTTGTATTGAAACGCTCATCTTCGGCACTGGGAGGTTTTAAAGTTAACGAAGGCGGTATTTGTTCATAACGAGGGCGCAAGAATAGCTCAGGCATTTGCGTGAAGCAAAATGTCAAACCAATTGCAGCGCAAGGAATGATGTAGGCGCTCAAACCAATCGGCAAAAAAGCGTAAAGAGCAGCGCAAACCGCTAAAGTTGAAAGCACGCGAAGGGCAACCTCGCTCACAGCAAATCCTATTTGCTGCGCGCCCGTCAGTTTTACTTCTCGGTATACCGCTTTCGATGGAAGAATTGGCGCCATCTTGCCAATGCTAGCAAAACCAGTTCTCGAATCGCTCTCAATGTAAGGCGGTAAAACTGCTGGATTCATGGGGACCTTTCCAATATAAAAGGCCGTTGTTCGGTCAGTTCGGGGGGGCCAAAAAATTGAATAGGTCCTGGAAAGTGGTAGTGATCTTCCAAAGCCCAACGAGCGCGGTGAGCGCACAGATAAACAAAGCTATTACCTCGTAGATCTACTAAAGTTTTTTCAATCACAGGCTTCAATTTGCCATTGCGTTTTTCCAACCGCATCAATTGTACTGCCGGTACGAATTTCACTTCCCAATGCTGGGCAGCAGCTTTTAAGTTCGAAATGGCGCAAATCACACCCGTTAGTCCTTCCCGCACGGCAAGAGCGGCAGCAAGTCCTAAGCTATAGCAGTAATCAGCGTCAAAATTCGTCGGTAAACAACATCTGCCTTCGTAACCAAAAAAATGATCCTGCGCATTGAATTTTCCAGAAAACTTTCGTTTTTGCAGTTCTTTTTTAACAAGATGAATCAATAGCTGCTCAATAGCAATTTGCGATACTTGGGGGTTTCCATGGGGGTCTTTTTCTAAAAGTAGTTGCTGCTGAATTTTTTCCGGAATTTCTTGGAATGTAATACGCGCTTTTTCCGAAAGGGACTCTATTTTAGCTCCGCTACTCAATTCTTCGAGCAAAAATTTGATTTCGGGCATGAATTCTACAAGCCCCTCCGGAATCAACACCACTCCGTAATTCTTGCCAATTTGATGGCGCTTTTCAATCAGATCTGCAAGTTCAGAGACAATAGAAAATAATGATTTCTCTTCCTCTCCAATCAAGGTTAAATTAGGGCGTGTTTTTAGAGCGCATTCCAAAGCGATGTGAGATGCAGAGCGCCCCATTAATTTAATGAAGTGGTAATACTTTTTTGAAGAAAGTGCATCTTTTGCAATATTGCCAATGGACTCTGCATACGTTTTGCATGCGCTGTCAAAGCCAAATGAAATTTCGATTTCTTCGCTGCGCAAATCGCCATCGATAGTCTTTGGGATTCCGATCACTTGGGTTTTTTGATTTTGAGAAGCGAAATATTCGGCGAGCATAGCTCCATTGGTATTGGAGTCGTCTCCGCCGATAATCACAACGGCATCTAGAGCGTGTTTTTTTACCGTCTGTAAAGCCGCAGAAAATTGTTCAGGCTTGTCCAATTTGGTCCTGCTAGACCCAATCAAATCAAAACCTCCTTGATTGCGCGACGCATCTATCATTTGCGAAGTTAATTGTTGAGTGCGATCTTCGATCAATCCGGACGCACCATCTAAAAATGCGATCAGCTGCGAGCTTGCGTTGCACTTTTGCAACGCGTCGAATAAAGCGGCTAACACATTATGCCCTCCAGCAGCGGGCCCCCCCGAAAACAAAACCCCAACCTTATATGCGACGCTCTTTTGGCCGCGACCTACAACAGCTCTGCAACGAGGCAAACTATGGGTATGAGGAAATACAGATTGCAAGTCGGAAGCTATCGCCTGCGTTGATAAGGACTCGATGCAAATTTGATCCCACTGATCCAAGATCAACGGAATATTTGGACGATAAGAAAGTCGTTGTTTACATAACATAAATTCAACACGCCGGCATGCTAACGGGAATTTGCAAAGCAAGCCCCCCTTCCGACGTCTCCTTATAAATGCTCATCATATTTTTTCCAGTTTCATTCATCGCAGCAATCACTGCGTCCAGAGAAACTTTGTGCCGCCCATCTCCTCGCAATGCCAGGCGCGCAGCGACGATCGCTTTATTCGCTCCCATTGTGTTGCGCTCAATGCACGGTATTTGAACCAGTCCAGCAACTGGATCGCACGTCAATCCTAAGTGGTGTTCCATAGCAATTTCAGCAGCATTTGCAATTTGTTCTGGGCTAGCGCCCAACATCGATGCAAGTCCTGCAGCTGCCATCGCAGAAGAAACGCCGATCTCTCCTTGGCATCCCATTTCAGCAGCTGAAATCGAGGCGCCTTCTTTAAATAAAATGGCAATAGCCGTTGTCGTCAAGAAAAACGGGACAATCGCTTCTTCGTTAAATTGAGGCACAAATTTCTGCGCATAATGCAAAACCGCAGGGATAACGCCAGCAGAACCATTCGTCGGAGCGGTAACAACTCGGCCTCCGGCCGCGTTCTCCTCGTTGACAGCCAAAGCAAAAAGGCTAACCCACTCCATCACAAGCGTAGGGTCTGATGCAATGCGCTCTTCTGAGCCGCTCAATGCATCGTACAATGCAGGGGCCCGTCTTTTTACGCCCAATCCTCCGGGTAAAATGCCATCGGTCATAATGCCGCGCTCAACCGACAATTGCATGGCTTCCCAAATTCTAAAAATGCCAGCATAAATTTCATCATCTGAGCGCACTGAACGCTCATTTTGCAAGACAATTTCCCAAATCGGCTTTCCTTCGCGTTTGCAATGAGTTAAAAGCTCTTCAGCAGTTGTGTAGGGAAATGCAACAGGGGCGCGAGGTTCTTTTTGAATGCCGCCAATCGCCTCTTCTTGATCGATGATAAACCCCCCGCCAATCGAGTAATATAACTGAGAATGGAGCAATACTCCCGATTTATTGAATGCGCGAAACTTCAGTGCATTCGAATGAAATGGCAGTCTCTTGCCTCGCAAAAACTTCAAATGTTCGTCGGGATTGAATGCGATTTCCTCTCTTCCAAAAAGACGCAAAGTTTTAGCTTGGTGAATATGCTGAACTCGCATTTGAACGCTAGAAGGATCTACACCCTCTGGAGTTTCCCCTTCAAGGCCCAGCAACACGGCAATATCGGTAGCATGGCCCTTTCCCGTCATAGCAAGCGATCCGTACAATTCCACAATTACCTTTGCTGTATCCTCTAAAAATTCCCGTTCAAACAGCTCATAAATAAACCGCCTAGCAGCCCTCATGGGACCTACCGTATGAGAACTCGAAGGGCCGATGCCAATTGAGAATATTTCCATCACACTAATTGAACTCATGACCTCTTCCGTTGTTGTCGCACCGGAAGCTTAGCACATTATTCAAAACGGAGCAACGAATCGGATCGCTTCGAAAATTTTACTAGACAACCGAGTATGCTCGTTCCGATTGAAAGCCTCTCAGGTCAAAAAAAAATTACATCACAAACCCTGTTTCTGATGCACCACGGGACTAGCGGAGAGTTTCCTCTATGGCCTGTAAAATGCGAGCCGTATTGGGTATGCTCGCTTTTTCTAAAGGTTTGGAATAGGGAAGAGGGGTTTCTTTCTGGCACACCCGTTTTAAAGGAGCATCCAACTCGTCAAAGCAATGTTCGACGATCTGAAAACCAACCTCGGCCGAAATGCCGGCAAAGACATGTCCTTCTTCAACCAACACGCAGCGATGAGTCTTTCGAATGGATTGTGCAACCGTTGCGATATCGAGCGGTTTAATCGTCCTTAAATCGACAATTTCCACTTGAATCCCCCGGCCGGCCAAAATTTCTGCCGCTTCTTTACAAAATTTAATCATGCGGCTGTAGGAGACTAATGTAATATGCTTGCCTTCTTTGACTACTTTGGCCTTTCCAATCTCAACGAGGTATTCTTCCGTAGGAATTTCCATTTTTTCGCCGTATTCCAATTCATTTTCAAGGAAAATAACCGGGTTATTGCTGCGAATAGCCGACTTCAACAGCCCTTTATAGTCATAGGCGTTGCTGGGTGCTATGATGATAAATCCTGGCAAATTGCCATAAATTGCCTCTACGCAATGAGAGTGCTGGCAGGAAACTTGAGCCGCGGCACCATTGGGTCCTCGAAAAACGATGGGGACTGAGTAGCGTCCTCCGGACATAAAATGGGCTTTGCAAGCGTTTGAAATGAGTTGATCGGCGGCTACGAAAGAAAAATTCCAACTCATAAATTCTACAATAGGTCTTAACCCGGTCTGCGCGGCTCCTATGGCCAATCCGGCAAAGCCATTTTCTGCAATTGGAGTATCAATCACCCGCTGCGGGCCCCATTTAGCCAACAAACCTTTAGTTACCTTGTAAGCTCCATTGTATTCAGCGACCTCTTCTCCTAAAATAAACACTTTGGGATCGCGCGCCATCTCCTCATCGATCGCCTGTCGAAGAGCTTCTCGAATTTCTACAATTTGAGTTCCCATCAACGATCCTCCGGTGCAAATACACCTTCTTCCAAGCAAATTGGATCTGGCCAAGGGCTATCATCGGCAAATTTCATTGCGGCTAACACCACTTCTTTTGCCTCTTGATCCATTCGATCAAATTCTTCAGCGCTGAGCATTTTTTGCTCCAAGAGCACCTGTTTCAAATATTGGATTGGATCTCGTTCCATCGCCACTTGCAGTTGTTCTTTTGAGCGATACAATCCAGGATCTGAAATAGAATGGCCTCTGAATCGATCGGCAATGCATTCGATAATCACAGGTTTGGAAGTTTGCTCCACCTCTTTCAAAGCAGCTTGAAATCCAGCATAACAGCTAAAAAAATCCATCCCGTCTAAAGTATAAGAAGAAATATCATAAGCTTTGGCCAGATGTTCTCCAATAGGTTCCATGCAAACAGCCCTTTGAACCGCCGTGCCCATACCCCATCGATTGTTTTCGATGACAAAAATACATGGCAAGCGCCACAGAGCAGCCAAATTGAGAGATTCATGAACAGCCCCTTGAACCACTGCCCCGTCTCCCATAAAGCAAAATGAAACATGGCCTTGCTTTTGTTGATATTTCAGGCTAAAACCAGCGCCGACGGCAATGGGTAGATGCCCCCCGACAATCGCCAGACCACCCAGCATACGGTCAGCATACATATGCATTGAGCCGCCCCGTCCCATCGCATTGCCGGTAGAACGGCCGTATAATTCAGCCATCATCTCATTGGGAGTAGCTCCAAGCAGTAAAGCCAGAGCATGACAGCGGTAAGTCGTCGTAAACCAGTGGTTAGGCCCTGCAGCTGCAAGACAGCCCACCTGAATTGCTTCCTGCCCCATGTAGGAATGATAAAACCCCCCTACCTTCCCCTGCTGATAAGCCGCCTCGCCGCGTATCTCGAAGTTTCTGATAAGCAACATTTTACGAAGATTTTCGCGCAACTGTTCACAGCCGACCTGCTCGACTATTTCGCTCTTGTCAAATGGGTAAAACCGGTAAGTCATATCGTTTTGAGCTCCCCTCTAAAGCCTAAAGGATGTAAAGGCGATTGTCAATAAGGACTAGAACTTGAGCCGCCGAGACCCGGCACGCCGCTGCTTCCATGGCCAGGCACGATATGCGGATTATTAGTCACCGGAACTGTTCGTAAAATATCATCTTCTTCTGCTTGAAAACATCCGGCGCAAGCCAAGAAAACCAAAGCCAAAATCCTCATATCCAACCTCATTGAGGTAATAATTTAGCACATTTCTTGAAAATGATTCAAGAAAGAGCCAATTGAACACTACTTTTCTCTGAAAAATCGATTAGATCACAAATTGGCTCTTGAAGGAAAAATAAAAATTCGAAAGGATAGAGGCATGAAATGCAGACCCATATATTACGATACCGAAACGACCGGAGTCAAAGCCGGTAAAGACCGCATCATTGAGCTCGCTGCTTACGATCCGGAAAGAGACAAAACGTATTGCACATTCATCAATCCGCAATGTTCTATTCCATCTGAAGTCACACAAATTACGCACATCGACGACTCGATGGTCCAAGATGCCCCGTTATTTAAAGATATCGCCCCTGGATTTATGGAGTTTTGCTCTGGAGATGTCATCTTAATTGCACACAATAATGACAGCTTCGATAAATTATTTTTAGAGGCTGAATTCAAATGGGCTGAAATAGAAATGCCGGCCTGGAAATTTCTCGATTCACTCAAATGGTCTCGCAAATACAGAAGCGATCTACCCAGGCATTCTCTGCAATTTTTACGCGAGGCCTACGGCATTACAGCCAATCAAGCCCATCGCGCACTCGACGATGTCATCGTATTACATCAAATATTTAGCCGCATGATTGACGATCTCGACTTACAAACAGCTCTCGATCTGGTATCGCAAACTTCTTCCATCGTTCGTATGCCGTTTGGAAAGCATGCGGGCAAGCCCTTGCACGAGATTCCCAAAGACTATGTTCGATGGCTCTCCGAAAACGGGGCTCTTGATAAAAAGGAAAATGCCTCACTAAAAGATGGATTTTTGCAGGCGGGTTTACTGGGGAGCGCAACATGAAAGGACAACATTCTCACCACATCGCAATCGTCGGGTGTGGATACATTGGAGCGGAGGCTGCCTTAAAATGGACGCAAAGAGGCCTTCACGTCACCGGAACAACCCGAAATCCTTCCAGGTTAGATGAAATCAGCAAAGTTACGCAAAAGGCAGTACTGATTCGCAGTAACGACGAAACAGCGTTTGCTCCATTGGTAGCGGCCAATGACACAATTTTGGTCTCTGTCGCAGCAGACTCGATCGATCATTACGAAAACGCGTATTTGCACACAGCCCAAGCGCTGCGCCATCTTGCAGTCGAAATGGAAATGCCCAAAAGGCTAATATACACCAGTTCCAGCTCAGTTTATGGAGATCATCACGGCCGATGGGTAGATGAGGAAAGCGATCTCATAGCCACCACTGAACATGCCAAGATTTTAATCGAAGCGGAAAAAACTTACCATTCACTTTCTGAATTGGGATGGCATGTGTGCATTTTGCGTTTAGCAGAAATCTATGGCCCAGGACGCGAGTTGTCTAAAAAAGTAAAAGATGCGCATGGGCGCGCTTTGCCTGGAACAGGAAATCAATTTACAAATATGGTGCACCAGACCGACTGCGCTAACGCCATTGATTACGTGCTTCGCCATCAACTCGATGGAGTATTCAACATCGCCGACGATGACCATCCAACAAGAAAAGAACTCTACAACCAAGTCGCAGATAAATTACAAATCCCCCACCCAGACTGGGATCCCAATCTGCTTTCTTTACATTCAGGAAATAAACGAGTATCAAACCACAAAATCAAAGCCGAAGGCTTCACATTCCGCTTTCCTCATCGCGAAATCAAATGAGGTAGCCTTCCAATTGGCTCTATCAACTTAACTATTTATTGACAATTTAACGGCCGTAGCATATGAGTTAGTCCCTTATTAGGTGAAGGTTATGCATCAATCAAGTCCTCTTCACGCAGAGATGCTGGCATTTCTGCGCAATCATGTCAAAACCAAGACAAGAGACATTCCTGTGTTGATCGATAGCGCTCTGCAACAGCAAACATCCCCTGAATTGGAAGGAATGGTTCAGCACGTCAATCGTCTGATACAAGAAAACGAAAACAAAATCGAGTCGCGCTGGCTTTCTTCATTATCTAAGCAAGAATTTGAATTATTAAATCTCGGAGCCTATTACCCTCGCATCTATCGCGGATTGCCGAGATTATATCATCGCGATGACCCTTCTCGATCGATCATTCAAGAAAATTTCCACCACTTACACCTATTGAAACTAGAATCTATTGATCGTGCAATGTGCAGTTTGTTTGCCGATGTGCCAATAGAAGGCGTCTTTCGCTTGATCATACTCACTCATGTCATTGCCGACGACCTTGGAGACTATATCGCCGCAATAGAAACAGCGCGCATTCTCAAAGAGGCGCTGCCGGCATTACAAATTACACTCATACTTGTGAGCGCTCAACAGCTCCCCCCCGTCGAAGGATTGAATATTGAAGTTGCACAAGAATGGCTCAGCGATGCGCAGATAAAAATACTAAGAGAAGCCGATTTAGTCATCCAAATCCCAACCTTTTATCCTCATACTGCAGCTGTATTATACGAAATTTCGCAACTACAATCAGATTTTGGCCCTCCCCCTATCGTTCAATACATTAGCAAATACGGCTATGTTGAATCCAGTTGGTTTCATCCCAAAACCCTCCATCGTTCCATGGGCCTTCACGCATTAGAAAAAGGAATTTTCACAAAACGCCCCCTGTCATGCAGGTTTCAAAACGTAGAAAACGTCTTAATTCTCAACGCATTATTTGGTACAACCTCTCCATCTCAATTGACTATAGAAGAATACCGCTTTACACACCGATTTCATTTAGCCCATTTAGCCTCAAATACAGGCGGCGCTATTTTTTTACATGCGTTAATTAAGCGTTGGGAGCATGAAAGCTTAGATATCGATATTTGCACTCCGGATCTGACATGGCTAATGCAATGGCTATCGGGCCGCAGCCAAGGAAATCCCCTATTATTTACTTGCGGAATTAAAGAAATTGTCCTCGTCGTTAAAGAAGGTAATCACAAAATTACTATAAGTGAACAAGGAAAGACCCTAAGAATCATTTCTCCTGGTTTATTAAGTCATACCGACATGCAAAAATTGATGTATTTAAGCGATGATTGGGTCGCAGTCCAAGGAGACCAAGGCTTGTCGGAGGCGATTGCGACTCAAAAACCATTTTTTTACGACGGGCGCCCCCCTTGTCTTGCTTTTTTGAAAGATCTCATAGCCCTTGCTACCAATCGTCTATCTGCATACAAACCTACCATTGAAATTTTCCAAGCCATGAAAGAATCTTTGCTTTGGAACCTACCCGAAACTACCGATATATGGGTAGATGAGACCCATTTCCAAATGAAAGAAAAAAAAGATATCGCAACACTTGCTGCAATGGTTGGAGATGCCTTGCGGCATCCCACAACTTCTGCCGGTTACAAACACTTATCAGCGATCGTAACTAGCGAACATTCTTTCAATCCATTTTTAACATCGCTAGTCCGCCGCGAATTATTTTATCGCCTCCATCCCCATCTTAAAAGCGAAACAGATCAATGGCTAGAATTGTATGGCAAAGGCGAAATCAACTTAACAACGCTTGTCAAAAACATACAAAAGAGCCAATTGCAAAACGGCTTTGCCCGAAAAAACCGATGATTTTGAGGTCATCAATCCTTCGTCGGGAAACCCGACCTAACGGGCGGGGCAATTCAAAAACTGTCATGAAATTTGACAGTCTGCGAGAATAGATTGCGCGCGATCTAAGGCTGCATCGATGTGTGGAAAGATATTGTTTTTTCCAACCATAAAATCTAACCCAAAATCGTGAAGGTCGCACATATTTTGTCCATGTACGCCTGATAACAGCAAGACAGTCTTGTGCTTTTGGCATCGATCGTAGAATTCTTTTAATGCGTGGCTGCCCGATGCATCGATCATAGGGACGTATCTCAAACGCAAAATAAAAACTTTAGGAGGTTTTTCTAATGTTGCCAATAGGTCTCTCAATAAATCAGCCGCTCCGAAAAAGAATGGACCTTGAATTTCGTAAACTTCAACTCCTGCCGGAACTTGTTTTTTACTGATGGATTCAGGATCGCTTTTCTCTGGAAAATCGTAACCCGTTTCTTGGAAAATTTTGGTCAAACATACTGTTTTTGAAATTACGCTCATTCGTTTCATAAAGAAAAGAGAAGCCAAAATCATTCCAAACATAATGGCTGCAGTGATGTCTACAAATACAGTTAGATC
>JAJXVT010000030.1 GCA_021781995.1 bacterium
CTCAAAGATCCTCATAACACCGGAATGCAGTTAGAGATACGAAAAGATTGCTAATATTTACCGCATTGGGCAAACTTTGAAGTCAAAAACATAATATCGATGACATGATCCATACCGTTTCTCGCACTCTCAAAATCGTCGGAGCTCTCATCGCAGTGCTTCTCGTGTTTCAAATGCACGTTTTTTCCCAAATGAAGAAATTGTCGAAAAAGGTTAACAATTTAACGCCGCATATGAAGACCATGGATCTATTGGGATCATCAGGTCTGCTCTCCTCCAATCTACAGCTCCCACCTATCCTCGGACATATTCCATATGCAGATGAAACGGGCATCATTCTCTCTACACATCGAGTCAATGTCCCTTTTATAGAAACGCCCTACAACGCTTCCTTGATCGAACAAGACGATCACTACCTACTCTTTTTTCGTTACGATACACCTCTTGTAAACGGGAAAGATGTGCCTTTCCATACACACATAGGCAGTATTCGACTCGATCCCTTTTTCCACCCTATGGACGCGCAAGCAAGCGTAATTCAAACGCAAAGCGCTTTTTCAGAAGATGCTCGCGTCTTTAAAGCCAATGGCGATTATTTTCTAGCCTATAACGATATCGTCCCCGAAGAAAAAAAATACCGCGGCATCCGGATCGCACATCTCGACATGCAAACACATTCAGTGCGCTACATCACTCCCTTAAGCCGCAGAATGAACAAAATCGAAAAAAATTGGATGCCCTTTGAACACAAGGACAAGGGAATTCATTTGGTTTATTCGATCCACCCGCACCAAATTCTTCAATTGCCTCGACCCGATGTCAATGATGTTATTCCCATAACGCTTTCACAGACTGAGGACCTCTCTTCTTATTTCGCATGGGAAACCGTTTGGGGGCAAATGAGAGGTGGTACGCCGCCGCGTCTTGTCGATGGTGAATATTTATCTTTTTTTCACAGTGCCTTTCGGGATGAAAGAGGCTTTGTTTGGTATGTCATGGGCGCGTATACTTTTGAAGCAGAAGCACCTTTTCGCATTACCAAAATGTCTCCGCATCCCATCCTTTATAGAGGCGCCTACGAAGCTCCAATACGCAATACTGCCAATCCAAGAGTCCGCACTCTCTATCCAGTTAGTTTTGTAGCAGAAACCCGTTTTGGGAAAGAAGTCATTCAGTTGTCTTGTGGCGAAAATGATTCTTGCGTTAAGATCCTGACTATTGACAAAGACTCTCTTCTCAAGAGCCTCAAACCAGTTCTATAACCATGAGCACTAAGGTCAAATGCGTTCATTTGATTTTTTCGACACTCTTGCAGCGCGATTATATCTTGATCCGTTTTCCGTTTTTCGCCTCGTAGAAGAAAAATATCCATTCCCTAATTTCGTCCAACTGCGTCGACAAGCGGCTCAAATGTCCAATGGAACCTTGGTCGATATATACCAGCATTTTTCCAACCTCAGCGGCATATCCCAATCAGAGGCCGACCACCTTTTACAATTTGAATGGGAAATGGAAAAAGCGCATCTCATCCCCATTCAAAAAAATTTACAGTTAGTTCAAGACGGCGATTTAATCATCTCCGACACCTATTATACGCAAAGCCAAATTGAAGAATTATTAAGACTCATCGGATGCACTAAAAAAGTGGTCGTATTTGCAACACCAGCTGGAAAAGCTAGTGGAGCTATATGGCTGCAAATGCGTCTGACTTTTTCAATAGAAAAACACTTGGGAGACAATCTTCACTCAGACGTGCTAGCGCCCACGCAATTTGGCATTTCCGCAGAGCTATGCACCAATAGCGATTTAACTCCTCTAGAAAAACAAGCGTTCGACGCCGGTCAAAAGGATCTATCTCTTCTCATAAGAACGCTCCGACTAATCAATCCTTACTCTCGTCGAGAGATGCCTGGAGCATTATGGCAAGAACAGGTCAGTCACACAATTCCTATTTATATTTTATTTGCTCTGTACCTACATGAATATTGCCAACAACACCAAATTCAAAAAATCCTTTTTTCCAGCCGCGATTGCGAAAGTCTTGCCTCGATTTTCTCTGCACTTTTCCCCTCTTATCACTCACTATATTTTCACTGCTCTCGCGTAGTTTACTCTCATCCAACGCAAGAATATATCGATTATGTAAAATCTGTTTATCACCCCAATTGTTTAATCGTAGACGGTTTTGGCAGTGGAATGTCTTGCACTAACTTTTTTCAGAAGCATTTTCAATGTACTCCAAAATACCTTGCCATGATTGCATCAGCCCCGCAAACGCAAGGAGCTATTCACTGGCCTGGTCGTACAAAATGGGAAATGCTCAACTATAGCGATCAAGGTTCGCTCATTGGATTTGACAAAACAGGTCCCATCCGCCTTCCATCTGAATATCGCGAAATCTCCTTGAAACCGGCGTACGACTGTCTAAGCGCTTGTTTAAAATATTTGCCACACTTTCAGTTTTCCACTTGCAATGCAAATTTAATGAATCTATGGCATAACAATTTGCAGACAACCAATCTCCAACTTGAATTCTTCTATGTCCAAAATCATCTTGCCAAATATTTAGAACAGCAGGTATCTGCTTATATTAATCACACTACCCCTCTTTTTATGAGCGCTTCTGAAAGTTTACGTATCGCCCAAGCTATCCAACACATAGCTCCCGACCTCCCACTTGCCGCGCGTAATTTTATTCGAGATGTACATAAATGAATACGCCTGAAAAGCAACAAAATCTAACTTCCAAAGAGCAATACATAGCCGCTGCAGGACAGCCGGGGCTCGCGCAACTGTTACAAAAAGTGCGGCTTGAAAATCCATATTCTCCGGCAACCTTGCCAGCAGAGCTTTGGCAAGAGCAGCTCGATTACAATGTGCCCCTTCTCATTTTAGCATCCATTTATATAGATCAATTCTGCACACACCGCAATTTGCGCCGCATACTGTTTTCAAGCCGTGACTGCTGTCATCTCATCCGCATTTTTCAGGCGCTGTTTCCGTCTTATGAAGCGATATATTTTCATACATCGCGCATTGCATACAGGTTCCCATCAGTAGATTATATTCAATACATGCATTCGCTCGCCCCCAAAGATACTCTCATTGTCGATGGCAATGGCGGCGGAGACTCCTGCTATTTGTTTTGGGCCAAACAATTTCAATGCGAACCTATTTGGCTATCGGTTTCTTGCAACAATCCCACTCGATGCGGCATAACCTATCTTTCCCCTTCACAAACAGGTGGGTTTGAACGGATCAATTACGCACAAGAAGGCTCTTTAATCGGATTTGATGAACAAGGCCCGATCCGTCTTCCCTGCGAATATGTGCATGAACACCTAGAACCAGTGTATCGTTGCATTGCAACTTGCGTTCAATATTGTCCTCAATTTAATTTTAATCCATTTGATCAAAATTTGACCGATCACCTTCTGACGGAACTTCAAAACCATAACACCTTATTAGAAAAATATTTTACCCCAGTACACACTTTGACTTTTTTCCAGCAAGCTTGGGGTTCTTTTCTATTAAAAACTCCGTTCTATCCGACTCTCAGCTCAACAGAAAAATTAAGAATATGGAAAGCTCTACAAAATACGCTTTCCAGCTCGGAGTTGCCATTTTTGTCCCAATTGCAACAAGCTACTATAGAAGCTCAAAACGAAAATTTCCAATGCGAGCAATCCCAATAAAATCCAACCCATGACATAAAAAACATCATCTAAAGCAAGCGATGAGGCTTGACGATCTAATAATTCATTCAATCTTTCGGTATTGCTTCCTGGCACATGCAATGTTTGATACGTATTAAAATAAACTGCCCCAGCATTTGATTGGTGTGAAATTGTTTCATTCAACCGCTCATGATAAAAAACAATACGACGCTGCCAAATAATCATAAAAATCGATACGCCTAATGCACATGCGATGTTGCGCACAGTCTGAAAAATTTCAAACAATGAGATCCACCTGTGGGGGGGGCACTCGCTCTGTAGGAGTTGAAAAATAGGCGGCAAAAATAATGCCAGTCCGAAACCAGCAACGATGCGAGAAAAAATAATCCGTCCAAAGTTGATTTCTTCATTAAATGTAGCGGTATAAAAACACGATATGCTCAATAGTATTGTCGCAAGCGCTATCCAAACAATTGGATGAATGCGTCCTAATCTTTCTTCAATGATAAATCGCGGGAGCAAGCCCGCCAGACCCATTTGTCCTATCAATACGGCGATCCAGGTCGGTGTAAATCGAACGTCAAAAGTCAACCAATTTGCCAATAATGTAATGATAGCAAAATAAAGACCAAACAAAATCGACAAACAAATTAAAGAAAAACCAATCATCGGATCTGCAAAAAAAGATAGATCAATTACAGGACTATCAGTATATGACATTCGCAATAATGCGTAGCATAAAGCGATGCTTCCAATAATTGCTGAAATGAGTAAAAGATCAGAACGATACCAGTCTAACTGCTGCGCTGTCGTGATCGCAAAACATAATAAAAGCCCACCGATCGCATACCATCCCCATCCGATCCAATCAAAGGTGTGAAATTCTTGTAGCAGCTGCACCCCTCGTAGCAAATACCACAAAAAGCTTCCTACTGCTGCAGCTAAAAATGCATTCCAAAAAAAAAGTAAACGCCAATTATATAAATAGGCGACTGTGCCTCCCCACGCAGCGCTAAGGGATGGAACGACGACAAATAGGGTTACCATAATCCAACTCAAAGATCTTTTGTGATCTTGCGGCAAAAGTTTAGTTATCATCTGAGCAAACAGTGGGTACATAGGTCCCGATGCCATTCCCATCAACATCCGCGCGCAGACAAACACAAAAAATGTAGGCGCTGCAGCTGTCCATAAATTCGCTACAGCAAACAAAAATGCGCTAACGACAAAGACTACGCCTTGTCCAAACCGAGAGCCCAATGCTCTTGCTAGTGGAATGGTTACAGCTGCTCCGAACCCAAAAAAAGATAACCCATAAGTCGAGATATAGCGGTCTCCCCCAAGATCCGAAACGATATAAGGTGCCGCAATAGCGACAATGGCAAAACTCGATATCGCTAAAAACAGCAAAAAAAACATCGAGATAATTAAAGGCAAAAAAGGTTTATCTTGCATCAAGCACTACCTCGTCCGGGGGGATAGGAGGTCGGAAAAGATTCATCGGATCTAGCCGCAATGCCTCTTGAATTAAATCCGGTATAGTGAAATGTTGAACGGGTAATGTCAAGAGGCACGAACTATAGTGCGCTAATGTGGGATCGAGGTTGTCCGCAATAATCTTTTCAATTATCGTATGATCGCCAAATTCTTCCTCAGTATAAATAGCTGTACTATAATTGGGAGACCCGTCTGTATTGTCTGGTAAAAACGGTCCGTGTGCATCTCGCAAATCCACGGTGACCTCTGATGATAATCCCAAACGCAATGGATAGCGTTTCACTTCATCCACATCCAGTGCAATTCGAACCGGAAGCCTTTGAACAATTTTAATCCAATTGCCCGATAAGTTTTGAGGCGGTAGCAACCCTGTAACATTTCCCGCCACCGCGGGTAAACCAACTATTTTCCCGTGAAATACTGTCTCTCGTCCATATAAATCTACCGTTACTTGCGCTCGTTGACCAATGCGCATCCGCCGCATTTGGGTTTCTTTAAAATTTGCATTTACCCAAATTTGATCCATCGGAATCACGCTCAGCAAAGGAGTTCCTTCTTTTACCCACATCCCTACCTGAATCATTCGTTGCGCAGCTATGCCATCTATCGGCGCATACAGATTACATCGCCGTAAACGCACCCAAGCTTCGCGTACTCGATCAGATGCAGCCAACACCTGAGGATGCGAACGAATGGATGTATTTTGCACCCAAGACAACGCTTTTTCATACAGTGCTTGTATATTTTGCAAAGAAAAGTAGCTCCCGCGCAAAGAAGCTACTGCATGTTCATAATCTTCTAAAGATACTGCTTGCGCAGATAAAACTCGAAGTCGATGTTCAAAATCTTGTGCATCTTGAATGAATTGCGCTTTAATCATATCAATTTGCGCTCGATAGGCAAACATCTCATGAAATCGTTCACAAACGCTGCGCACAGTCTGTGCTAATTCTTCTTTGGCTAAATCCAAAGCAATCTGAGCATCTGTTCGATCTAATTCGACTAATATTGCATTTTGTTTTACCAAAAAGGTATCATCCGTATGAATAGCCGTAACAAACCCTTCATGCAAGGGAGTTAGATACACTTGATTGCCTTGTACATAGGCATCATTCGTCCAAGCAATGTTTTTCCAACAAAAATTCCAATAGATGAAAACAACAGCACAAAGAATCAGACACAAAGACCAAAATACAATTGAAGCTTTCTTCCCTTTGTCACTCACAAACTCTGATATCCTCCACCAAGAGCTCTGACCATTGCAATCGCTGCGGCATATTGGCCATAAGTCAAATTTAGATCTTCAAGTTCTTTTTGCAACAGCGCCTCCTTTTGTTCAAGAGTTTGCAATGCATTATCCAGTCCATTGTTTAAACGATATTGAGCTAATTCCAATCGTCGGGCAACTTGCTGTACAATCAATTCCTGCTGCTCTTTTTTTGCATATACCGTTCGCGCAAAAACTAAAGCATCTACAACTTCTTCCGCACTTTTTAAAATCATTTCATTATACATAAAAACGGCTGTTTGATACTCGGCCCGTTTCGCATCTAAATTAGCTTGAATCCCTCCAGCGGTATACACCGGTAAACTCATAGTCGGCGTCAATGACTGTTCATAGCTTGAATGATTAAACAAAAGATTGTAAATCGTGCTGCTCAAACCCATTATTGCAGATAAATTAATATTCGGGAAAAAGTCTGCTCGTGCCGCGCCTACTTCATGAGCTATTGCTTCTAAACGCCAGATTTGAGCCATGAGATCAGGCCTGCGCGATAATAAATCTATGGATACCGTTTCCGGAATCGTCAATTTTTTAGGCAATCCGATGGATGCGTTATCTATCTCAACCTTTTCGTCAGGTCCTCGACCGGCTAAAATATTGATCAAATGTCGATTTACTTCGATTTCTTCTTCAATAGAATAGAGCCACTGCTGTGCCTCTTCTACTTGTTCGTCTGCTAACAAGACACATCGCACATCTTCCAAGGATTCACGCAATAACAACTGTCGAAGCAACGCTAATTTTTGTCTTACTTCAAGCAGTTGTTGGTAGATCTTTTGTTTTGTTAAATTTGTTTGTAATGCAAAATAGGTCTTGGCCAAAGAAACCGCTGTGATGAGTTCTCCTTGAGCAAGTTCTGCCTGAGCAGCTCGTTCTTGCCCAAGAGCTGCTCGGAATAAATTGCGATATTTATCCCAAAAGTCAAATTCATAACTAAACGTCAAAGTCAAATCAATGATATGTGCATGACGAGGAAATTCAGGATTATATGCTTCCTGAAGTCCCTGCTTACTTACAAATTCCCAAGTACCATCAGCATCAAAATAAACCAAAGGATACAGCTTGGATTGAGCTTGAATCGCTCTTTGTTTTGCCAATTCAATTCTTTGGCACATGCTTTGAATCGAAGGATTGCGTGCAAAGGCCTCTTCAATCAGCTGGTTCAGAGCCGGCACCTCAAAATCTTCCCACCACTTTTTCTTAGGCCATTGGCCCTCATGAAAAAAAGAAGTCGCCATGCAATCTTGAATCGTTTCTGTCAACTGAGGTTGTTCGATCAAATTACGCGTCTTTTCTTCTTCTGACATGCGTAAACACGAAGATAAAAGAAAAAAACCTAACCACTTTACTTTCAAAGATGACGCCTTTTTTCTTTAGGTAAAGCAATTCCTTGAGTCTGCTGTACCTCGGCAGGCTTTGTTGCCTTTAGTCCAAGTTTTTTTTGTTCATGGTTGGCAATCACGAGCCGAGTTCGCATCACAGCATCTGGACTTAAGCTGATGCTATCAATTCCACAATCGATCAGAAATTCCGCAAATTCTGGATATGTCGAGGGCGCATCGCCGCAGATACCTATTTTTTTCCCTCGTTTTTTCGCCACTTCAATCACTAGTTTGATCATCCGTTGAACCGCTTCATTGCGCTCATCAAAAATATCCGATACCAACGCGCTATCTCGATCGACCCCTAAAGTCATCTGCGTTAAATCATTACTTCCAATGCTAAAACCGTCGAACAAATCGCAAAACTGATCGGCCAAAATCACATTGCTCGGAAGCTCGCACATCACATAAATTTGCAACCCATTTTCCCCTTGCACTAAACCATGCGTCTTCATCACTTCAATGACCTTGGCTCCTTCTTCAGGCGTGCGGCACACGGGAATCATAACCTTCAAATTCGTTAGCCCAAATTCATCGCGCGCCTTTTTCACCGCTTGACATTCTAAAGCAAACCCTTCCTTATACCCTTCTTTATAATAACGTGAAGCTCCGCGCCAGCCGATCATGGGATTTTCTTCATGAGGCTCAAAATATTTACCGCCAATTAAATTCACATACTCATTTGTTTTAAAATCACTAAAGCGCAAGATCACATCTCGCGGATAAAATGCCGCTGCAATGATTGCAATACCCATCGCAAGTCGATCGACAAAAAACTGTCGTTTATCCGAATAACCTACTGTCAAATCTTCGATTTGACGGCGAATCTTTGCATCGGTCACTTGATCAAAATGCACTAAGGCCATTGGATGAATACGAATCGATTCATTGATGATGAATTCCTCGCGCGCAAGCCCGACTCCATCATTTGGCAAAAAGCTCAATGCAAACGCCTCATCTGGGTATCCGACGTTGATCATTACCTTGGTCAAAGGAACTAACGCTGTCCGCACATCGATTTGTTCAACACGAAACTTCAACAGCTTATCATAAACAGTCCCCTTTTCCCCCTCTGAACAATCGACCGTTATAAAGCTTTCATTTTTAATAACTTGCGTTGCTGTTTCGGTGCCAACAACACAGGGCAGTCCTAATTCACGGCTTACAATCGCTGCATGAGAGGTGCGCCCCCCTCGATTTGTCACAATCGCAGATGCAATCCGCATAATGGGGACCCAATCGGGATCGGTCATATCGGTGACTAATACTTCACCGACTTGAAATTGATCGGCGTCTTTCACATTGCAAATCACGCGAGCTTTGCCCTGGCCAATTTTATTTCCAACGCTTTTACCTACGGCCATGACTTGGCTTTTTTCTAATAATTTATACTCTTCAATGATATGAGGATCTTTTCTCGACTGCACTGTCTCTGGCCGCGCCTGTACGATATAGAGCTGCCCTGTTTGGCCATCTTTTGCCCACTCCAAATCCATCGGTGTCCAGCGGCCGTTTTTAGCGCTATAATATTGTTCGATATCCACTGCCCATCGAGCCAATTGCAATACGTCATCCTCGGAAATGCAAAACCGTTTTTGATCCTCTATTGGCGTCGCAATTTTACGCACAGAGCCTGCTTTTCCATAGATTATTTGAGTTTTTTTATTGCCCACAATCTTATCTATAATAGGCCGAAATCCCGCTTGTAGCGTGGGTTTAAATACCTGAAACTCGTCGGGATTGACTGCACCTTGAACCACACTTTCCCCAAGGCCATAACTGCCTGTAATTAGCACGATATTTGCAAAGCCGCTTTCTGTATCGAGCGTAAAAATCACACCTGCTGATCCCAGATCTGCACGAACCATCTTTTGTACGCCGATCGATAGATATGTTTTCAAATGATCAATGTTATTTTCTGTGCGATAGGCAATTGCACGATCTGTAAAAAGAGAAGCAAAACACCGCTTGCAAGCCTTTAATAAATCTTTTTCACCCGATACGTTCAAAAACGTCTCTTGCTGACCTGCAAAGCTAGCCGTAGGCAAATCTTCAGCGGTTGCTGATGAACGCACGGCGACATCGACATTTTCTATCGCGTATTTTTGAGATAACTTGCGATAATAGTCACAAATGATTTCCTCTAAATCCTTAGGAAATGGGCAATTTTCAATGAGTTTTCTCGCTGTTTTTCCAGCTTTAGCCAAAGCTAGCGCGTCATTGGTATTTAGCCCTGCTAAAATCGCCTTTAATCGCTCAAAAGCTCCTTGCCGCTCCAAGACAGCTTTATACGCATCGACAGTAATCGCAAATCCATCCGGAACACACACACCTTGATGCTTTAAATTACAGACCATTTCTCCCAAGGATGCATTTTTCCCGCCGACCAACGGCACATCTTGCATTCCCATTTCTTCAAACCATCGAATGTATGTATGACTCACTGCCTTAGCTCCTTCCATTGCCGTTCTAATTGTTCGCGATCATCCGGATGAGCAATGTGAATCAACGCCTTCGCCCGCTCTCCCAATGTCTTGCCAAATAAATCTACAATTCCATATTCCGTTGCAATGAAATGAACATGGGCCCGCGTAGTCACTACCCCAGCTCCAGGCTTTAACATAGTGACAATTTTTGATTTTCCATCGGCTGTCCGACTGGGAAGCGCAATGATCGCCCTCCCTTTTTTCGATAGCGATGCCCCTCGCATATAATCCATCTGCCCGCCGACTCCTGAAATAATTCGTGGTCCCACTGAATCGGCGCACACTTGACCTGTTAAGTCCACTTCAACTGCAGAATTGATCGCCACAACATGCGGATTGCGTCCGATAATATCTGGATTATTCGCAAACGCAATATCTAACTGTACTACTGTTGGATTATCGTCGATGAAGTCATATAAACGCCTCGTTCCATTGACAAATGAAGAAACGATTTTTCCCGGATGAATGACTTTTTGCGAATTATCAATCACCCCTTTTTCAATTAAAGGAAGTAAAGCATCGGTCCAGACTTCAGTATGAATTCCCAAATGGCGATGATGCATCAATTCTTGCAGTACTGCATTGGGGATCTTGCCGATTCCCGTCTGCAGCGTAGCTCCATCTTCAATTAATTCTGCGATATGCCGTCCCATCCGCCGCTCCACCTCGGTTACCACGGCAATCGGTTCTTCCAATAAAGGCTCGTTGACCTCAATGGCATAATGGATTTGATTGATATGGATAAACCCATCTCCATGAATACGAGGCATATTCGGATTGATCTGCGCAATGATTAAAGGCGCGGTATCTACGGCCGCACGCGCAATATCGACGCTAGTTCCCAGTGTACAAAATCCGTGTTGATCTGGAGGCGATACTTGAATCAACGCAGCATCTAACGGCCGTATTTTTTCGCGAAACAGCAAGGGAATTTCCGATAAAAAACAAGGCAAGTAATCAATTTTATCGCAATCGAGCGCGCGACGCGCATTGACCCCTACAAACAAATTAGCGACACGAAAAGAATCGGTGAAATCTGGCTGAGAATACGGTATAGATCCGCCCAAATGAATATGGATCAATTCCACATCGCAAAGATCGCCTCGGCGTTCATATAAAGCTTGCAGGAGTAAAGTTGGCGTTGCTGCACAGCCATGCACAAACACCCTATGACCTGACGCAATTTGAGCCACTGCCTCTTGAGCGCTTTTCACTATCTGCATTGCCCCTCCCCTTAAAAGGGGGTATTAACAGAATGAAAGATTCCGAACCAGTCCTTCGTTAGAATTCACGTCCGAATCGAATGACCGCTTCATTTGCCGACCATCTTTTTCCCCACTCTCCATCATAAACCAAACTCATATAAGAGCCGCTTTCAGCCTTCCAAGTAAATTCTACACTTGGAGAAATGATGTTGATATTTTGAGTAAATGCAGCCAATGCAAATGATCCTGGAAGTCCTACAATGTTTGCAGTAACTTTGCCCAATCCAAAAGGATGACGCTGAATATAGCTCAACGTATCGCGCATTGTCAGAGTCCCTTCTGCTATCTCCCAAGTTAAATACAGATTGAATCCCACTTCTGTCTGCAGCATGGAAGAAAACCGATGTTTTTGATGCATGTTATATGGCGTAGCGCCGGTTTCTGAATAACCGGGCGTAAAATTATAAGCCCAATCCAATGCAATAAATGGCTCAAAAACTCCATTCATCTGTAAACTTTCAAAACATAAATCACAGCCTCCAGCTGCATGGAGATCGCCAAGGTAACTGTTATAATGGCTTTTGGCTTTCTCAGAAAAACCAGAGAAAAATACATTTCTTACATTATCTACGCGTTCATAGCCATTCCACCAGGCAAGGTTCGCATGGAAACGCGAAGAATATACAGTGCCATGGATGGCAAGATAACCAGCGTCCATTTCGTTATGTCCAAAATGATCATGTTGATAAATCGATGATGACATATACGCTGCAGCCATACCGAGGGTGATCGCCCCAAATTGAGACCCTTTTAAATTCCAATCATCGGTGTCATAACCGATCATAAAACCACCGGATGAAACATTGAAACTAGGATTTTGATTCGCCGCTCCTTGCAGTGAAAAATTGCCAAATCCAAGGGCCCAAATAGACCTTGCTTCTGCTTGCGGCACACAAGCAACGCCCTCTTGCGCATCAGCTACATATGCACTATCTGTACTCGTTATCCGCTTTTGCACAGCGCGCGAACTCAATAGATTGCTGCAAGAAAATGAATTGATCGAAGAAATATACTGCACAGAAGAATTTCTCGATGGATTCATTGTCGAAAGAGCAGCATTGAGTTGATCCATTGGCAGTTGTGTTAAAGTAAGATACGAAGGAAGAAAATTTTCTGCAGAAAAGTGGCTTAAATATGTCGCTAAACTCAAGTTATTGCCATGAAGAGCAGCCAACTGCTGGGGAGTAAAATTACCTCCGCCGCCAAAAACAAGCGATACGCTATTTGGAGCATAAAGAAGCGAGACTTTCCATGACGGTACGGCTGTAGCAAGATTATTCGAAGCAAACTCTCCAACAACCCCTCCTCCTGCTTCTATAATAGGGTAAATTCCAGAAGAATAACTTCCTGCATCTGCGATAACAACCAGATTACTGCCGCTAATGGTGGCAGTTCCTGTTGCATCGATCAACGAAAACTGCAATGGACTAATTTCGATTGACACATTACTTCCAGAAGAGGCGATATAATCTCCTGCAATATTGATCGTTCCCGGTGAATTTCCCGGAGCAAACGTTCCTCCGGAGGCCACTACGAGGGTTCCGTTGATTGTACCAGTCCCCTTCAAAGTGGCGCCTGCAGAGACATTGGCCCCGCCATTACCAGCGTTTTGACCGTTCATAATCGCAGTGCCGCCGTTCACCGTTAAAACACCACTATAGGCATTGGCAGAACTTAACGTCGTCTTTCCAGGTCCCTCAATGATTAAATGGGGCGCATCGATGGAACCGGCGCCAAGAAAATCTCCAGCACCTGTTAACGTTACATCAAAAGAGCCGCTGATTGCGCTTGTATTTGTGAAAGTAAATGTACCAGATGTCGATCCTATGACACTAGATCCAGTCAAAGTGATCGTGCCGCTGCATGATGTCCCATCCGCCTGGCTCACTAAAACACCAGAACCCGTTCCAGACCCGCTAATCTGCAATTCATTCGTCAGCGCTAACCCCGCCGACAACGTCACTTGGGCGCCGCTCGCTACAGTGACTGTGCCAGCGCCAAATGAACTGCCTGTGGGCAGCTCAATGGCCCCGCCTTCGATCACAGTGGCGCCCGAATAAACATTATTACCAAGCAAAACAAGCGTGCCTGTCGATGTTTTGGTTAAAGAATTGCCGCCAATCGTGCCATTAATGCTAAAGCGATCAGATCCATTGACTTGAACCGTAGATAGCGCATAATGACCCGGTCCGCCAAGATTCAATGTAGTGCCGTTAGATCCAATTAACGCACCCGAAAGTGTCGTAGCAAATCCCGACGCAGTAACCAAAGACGCCGTTCCCCCTACTGTCACACTACCGTTTGTAGTCAAGTCGTTCAGAGCGGATAAAGTTCCGCCGTTTAACACAATGGGAGCGCTCGAACCTCCGATCGAATTGGCATTTACAATTTCCAAAACTCCCGCATGAATCGTCGTACCGCCGGCATAAGTATTATTGCCTTGAAATGAGATCGTTCCTGAACTATTGATCGCAACAGCTCCTACATCCAGAAGAGCGCTAGAATTAACAACAATATTACTCGCTCCAACAAAACTTAAGGTATACGATCCTGAAATAGAACTAGCCAACGTCAATGTGTCTGCTTGAGATCCAATCGCCGCATCAGATGTTAACAAAATTGCGCCGCCATATGTATTGTTTCCCGAAACATTGAGCAAAACTCCATCTGCATTTAACCCGTTGCCAGCAACTGCTGTCGTACCAGTGATAGCAGACAAGCCACCCTGTAATTGTAGTTGCGCGCCATTGACGACGGAGACCGTGCCGCTGCCTAATGCATTACTATTTTGAATATTCAACGCACCTGCATTGATAACTGTTCCGAGGGAATACGTATTGCTGCCATTCAATACAAGCGTTCCTGTAGACACTTTTGTAATTTGCCCCCCGCTGATCGTACCTCCAATCGTAAATGTATCTGTGCCCCCAACTGCGATTGTGGAAAGATGATTATTGCCAAGGCCGCTCAACGTGAGCGTTTGACCATTTAAACCGCTCAGCGTACCCGTGAAAGCGGTCGTAAAACCAGACGCTGTCACAAGGTCAGAGTTATTTGTAACTGATATACTTCCGGATGTGCTCACATTTCCCGTTGCAGATAACGTACCGCCCGAAAGGGTGACACTTCCCGAAGCGCCGCCAATGTTACTTTCACTAGAAATCTCTAACGTTCCCGCTTGAATCGCAGTGCCTCCGGTGTAGGTATTGGTACCACTTAACACAAGCGTTCCTGTAGACACTTTTGTAATCTGCCCCTCGCTGATCGTGCCCCCAATCGTAAAAATATCTGTCCCTCCAACCGCTACTGTGGACAGCGCATTCACCCCTAATCCACTCAAGGTTAAAGTTTTTCCATTTGACCCAGTCAATGTCCCCGATAATAAAGTCGTAAAACCTGATGCAGTTGTAATAATAGAATTTTGAGTGACAGATACGCTGCCCGCCGTATTTACATTTCCCGTTGCAGAAAGAGTTCCTCCAGCTAAAGTCATGCTAGCAGATGCGCCTCCAATATTATTTTCATGCGCGATTTCTAAGGTGCCTGCAACAATCGAAGTTCCTCCAGTATAAGTATTAGATCCGGCAAGCGTTATAGTGCCAGATCCGGAGACAACTACTGACCCAGTTCCAGTTGTAATGGGACTTAATACGCTTGTATTGCCCGCTCCGGAAAAAGTTAATGAATGCGTTCCAGAAATCCCTGTAGCATTATTCAGCGTAAGAATCCCGGCCGAAGAACCAATGGTCGCATCGGCCTGCAAAACAATCGGACCTACATAAACGTTGTTTCCAGAAATATTGAGCAAAGCTCCAGTGTTTGCCAGACCAGATCCTCCCAAAGATAATGAAGTATTGGCAATACCGGCCAAACCTCCTTGCAATTGCAATTGCGCGCCGTTTGCTACACTTACGCTTCCACTGCCAAGAGAAGCGTTATTTTGAATATTGATTGCGCCCGTATTGATTGTGGTACCGCCGGAATAAGTATTTGAGCCAGAAAGAATGATTGTCCCCAAACCATTCATGATTACAGACCCCGTTCCCGTGGCAATCGAACGAGAAACGATCACATCACCTGCTCCCGTAAAGGTTAATCCATAAGCTCCGGAAATCGTCGCAGTGCCGTTAAGCGTGAGCGTACCTGTTGTAGATCCGATGGCCGTATCGCTTCCAAGAGTAACCGTTCCTGAATAAACGTTATTTCCAGATACGTTGAGCAGCGCTCCTTCGCCGCTAAGACCTGCACCGCTCAATAAAAGAGAAGACGCTGCATTGGTCAATCCTCCTTGCAATTGCAGTTGCGCGCCATTGGTTACGCTCACGCTTCCGCTGCCAAGAGCAGTATTATTTTGAATATTGATTGCGCCTGCGCTGATCGTTGTCCCGCCCGCGTAAGTATTGCTATGATTCAGAACAAGCGTGCCGGTGGCAACTTTTGTGATCGTACCAGAACTGATCGCACCCGCAATTGTAAACGTATCCGTCCCGCCAACTGATATGGTGGAAAGAGCGTAACTACTGCCCGTACCGGTTAACGTCAGCGTTTGGCCATTTGCGCCGATCAATGTACCCGTTAAAGATGTCGTAGAACCCGATGCGGTACTAATTGTAGAACTTTGCGTTACTGACACGCTGCCCGATGTGCTCACATTTCCAGTTGCCAGCAGAGTGCCTCCAGCGAGCGTTAAATGAGCAGCGGCGCCTCCAATATTGTTTTCACTAGCGATTTGCAATGTTCCCGCGAGCACTGTCGTTCCTCCAGCATATGTATTAGTGCCGCTTAAAATAAGTGTTCCGGTAGACTCTTTTGTGATCGTACCTGCGCTGATTGTGCCTCCAACTGTAAATGTATCGGTTCCTCCCACAAGTATTGTTGAAAGAACATTCGATCCCAATCCGCTAAGCGTCAAAATTGCATCATTGGATCCAGTCACTGTCCCCGATAATGTAGTCGTAAAACCAGATGCAGTTGTAATCGTAGCATTTTGAGTGACAGCTACAATACCTGTGCTATTGATATTTCCTATAGATGACAGCGTACCTCCATACAATGTGATCCCAGCGGCAGTTCCGCCAATGTTATTTTCATTTGCGATTTGCAACGTTCCTGAAGTAATGTACGTACCACCTGTATACGTATTTGTACCAGAAAGCGCCAAAGTACCCGAACCACTCATCGATACAGAAGAGGCGTTAGCAATTGGAGTAGCTACGCTAATATTACCTGCTCCTATAAATGATAAACCATATCCCGCATTGAACGGCTGACTACTATTCAATGTGAGCGTATCTGCATCAGATCCGATGACTACATTTGAAAACACAATTATCGGGCTGGTCATTGTATTATTTCCCGATACATTCAATAAAGTCGCTCCACCTGCAGGACCTGCACCCATCAACTCCACAGTGAGCGGAGCACAATTTGTCAAACCTCCTTGCAGTTGCAGCTGCGTGCCGTTATATACAGTCACAGTGCCAGCAGTGCCAAGGGCTGTGTTATTTTGCACATTGATTGCGCCCTGGACGATCTGAGTTACTCCAGTGTACGTATTAGCGCCCGTTAAAACCAAGGTTCCAGTTGCATTTTTTACTATAGATCCATATCCAATAGAGCCGCTAATAGTAAAAACATCGGAATTATTAACCGCTATATTGGAAAATCCAATCCCTCCGGTCCCGCCGACCGCTAAGGCGGCTCCATTCGCTCCAGTGACCTCGCCTTGGACAAGAGTAATAAACGGCGCGGCAGTCAAAATCGATGAGTTTTGAGTCACAGACACCGGCATGGCAAGCGTTAAACTACCGGTCATAGACAACGCGCCGCCAGCGAGGGTCACACTGGAGGCTGTACCTCCCAGCGCTTGTGCATAAGAGATTTCTAATGTACCCGAACTGATCGTCGTACCGCCTGTATAGCTATTTGTCCCAGAAAGGGTCACTGTACCTGTCCCATTCATCAGCACTGATCCTGTTCCCGTCGCGAGTTGACTGGATACAATCGTATCGCCAGCTCCCACAAATGTCAGAGAATAACTTCCGGAAATCGGAGTGCTGTTATTGATTGTTAACGTACCTGCCGAAGAACCTATCGTCGCATTGGCAGCAAGCGTTATCAGGCCTGTGCAAGTATTGCTGCCCGAGACATTTAATAAGGCACCTCCATTGTTAACCCCAGAACCGCTCAGAGTAAAAGGAGTTGCGACATTGGTAAGACCTCCTTGCAACTGTATTTGCGCGCCAGCAACAAGACTCACAGAACCGGTACCCAGCGCTGTGTTATTTTGCAAGTTGATTGCTCCGGCATTGATCGCAGTACCGCCGGAGTACGTATTTGTTCCACTCAAGGCCAAAGTGCCCGTAGAAGATTTAGTTAAGCTGCCTTGCGTAATCGAACCTGCTATAGTAAATATATCAGATCCATTGACAGTCACTGTGCCGAACGCAACACTGCCAGCCCCGCCTAACGTCAAAGTCGCTCCATTTGAACCTGTCAGCCCGGAGGTAAAAGAAGTCGTAAAGCCAGATGCCGTCGTAATCGCAGAACTTTGCGTGACTGTTACAATGCCGGAAGTACTAACATTACCAGTAGCCGAAAGCACACCGCCAGCCAATGCAAGATTTGCAGCCACACCGCCAATGTTATTTTCACTAGAAATTTCCAACGTGCCGGCGCTGATCGTTGTTCCACCTGCATATGTATTACTGCCGCTTAATATCAGCGTTCCACCGGAAGTTTTTGTAATCGAACCCGCGCTGATTGTGCCTGCAATCGTAAAAGAATCCGCAGCTGCTACGGCAACTGTGGCAAGAGAATAACTGCCAGGCCCGTTCAATGTAAGTGTAGATGCGTTGGAACCGGTCAAAGTACCGCTCAATGTAGTGGCAGATCCCGATGCAGTTACGATGGTAGAGCTTTGCGTTACCGATACACTGCCCGAAGTGCTTACACTCCCCGTTGCAGAAAGAGTTCCTCCAGCCAAAGTCATGCCAGCAGTCGATCCGCCAATATTGTTAGCGCTTGCTATTTCCAATGTACCAGAGACAATTGTCGTACCGCCGGAATATGAATTTGTTCCCAACAGCTGTACCGTGCCGCCGCCTTCCACATACACTTGAGAACCAGCGCCAATAGGCACGAAAGATTCTTGATCGGCAATCGCCCCTGCAATCGTAATTGTACCAGTAGTATTCAACACCAAATCAGATAGATAAGGGAGAAAAATATCGCTTCCCGCAGCAATACCTGAACTTCCTTGTAAGTTTACCGCAGACGCAGTTCCTGCACTACCAGCCGTTACGCTGTTGGAGCTAGTGGAGCAGTTCCCCTGAAACGTGACCTCGCCGCTAGCGACATATAAAGCGCCGCCAAACCCATTACCGCCGCCCCCGGATCCGCCCGCAGTAGCAGATCCTACTCCGCCATTACCTGCAAAAAATCCGCCAAGTCCGCCGACTCCCGCACTAGCTCCGCCGCCGCCGCCGCCGCCGCCAATCCCACCATCCCCTCCGGCAAACAAAACAGCTGTACCATAAGCCCCCGACCCGCCGCCGCCACCGCCATAACCGCCATTTCCTGCAAAAGGAAGGGGGGGAAGACAGGTCCCGCCAAAAAATACCGTTCCCGAATTACCGCCGCCGCCGCCGCCGCCGCCGAAATTACCTGTGCAGCTACCCGCAAGAGTCGAACCGCCGCCGCTGCCGCCGCCGCCGCCGCTGAAAGCGCATCCCCCCGCGGATCCAAAAGAAGTTGAGCTAACCGTCCCGCACCCATACCCCGCGCCAAAACCTCCTCCAGCACTACCGCCGCCGCCTGAAAATGGGAAACTGTATGCCCATCCCCCGTATCCCGAAAGTCCTCCAGTCACACCGCCGCCGCCGCCGCCACCGCCGCTAAGACTAGGAGTTCCCGCAACATTATTTGCTCCATAATTAGACGCTCCACCGCTGGCTGTTAGATCCACTCCTCCCGCAAAAGGAGCGCCGCCGCCGCCACCGCCGCCGCCTACGCTGCCATTCGCCGCGCCCCCTATAGTCCCCCCTCCAGAGCCTCCAACAGTCGTTGGATTGCCGCCTGCCCCTCCGCCGCCAAACCCAAGCACCGTACCTCCTACACGAGCAGATGCCGTTCCCGTAGCGCTTCCTCCCACTGCACCTAAAACAGGGCCGCCGCCGCCGCCGCCGCCGCCGTAATCGGCGCTTTCTCCGCTTCCGCCATCCGCAGCTCCTCCCCCGCCGCCGCCGCCGCAATGCTCTGAGGTAGTAGCGCTGCCCCCTGTTCCGCCAGCACCGCT